>NZ_CP009122.1:3483870-3785813 GCF_000803645.1 Sphingopyxis fribergensis
TCACAGGGTGAATCTGGAGATGCCGAGCAACGCCGCCATGAGCCCGACTACAATATCAGCCTCAACACGGCGCTGCTGGTCATCATTGCGATCGTTGGCCTAGCTATCCTCTACCACGTCACCCGTCTGCCTGAGGGCCACCCTTACGCCAAATGCCAGCGCATCATAGGCATGGATGGTGCTTGCAAGGCTGAGGTGGCCGCCAGTCGGATGATGCGCGGGTTTTAGCTCGAACGAATGTCCGTAACTCGCGCCCCGCTGACTACCCCCCCGACACCTCGGCTGCTAGGCAACGACATGGCGGCTGCATATCTGGGTATCAGCGAACGCATGTTCGACCAAGTCAGGACGCTGGCAAATTTTCCCCAATCGATCAAATTTGGTCGTAGGATACTTTGGGACCGCAAAGCTCTAGACGTGTTCGTCGATCGCCTGTCCGCGGAAGCGCTGGAACCCTATGATCCCTGGGACGACATACTGGCGCGTAAGCCGAGCAATAGACGGAAACGAACACGCTCCGTCGAACGCTGAGTCGCTTTGGTTCAATGTGCAAAACAACACGCATGCAGCGAGCCAAAATCGCATTCGACCGTCACGACCAGTAGTGCTACGGGCGAGTAATTCCGCCCTGCGAAATGATTGCCCCGGCGGGATACGCACGATAACCGCGTATCCCACCAGATAGACGACTATAGACAACTATAGACAATTTCGTCGTTTTCGTATCCCACCACACTATGAAAACCCTAGTAAAATCAAGGTCTTAGATATGAGTGTAGCCTTTCGCCGCGAGAGCGACGACGAGCATAAGGAACCCGAATATGAGCTGCCCATTGCGGTCGGCCCGAATCTGGTGACGCCGCGCGGGCTGCGCCTGCTTGGCGAAGAGGTGGCGCGGCTTGAGGGCGAGATCGCGGAAACCGCCGACGAGGAGGCGCGCAAGAAATTGCAGCGCCGTTTGCGCTATTTTCATACGCGGCAATCGACAGCCGACGTGCAGGCCCCGCCCACCGATGGCAGCGTCGGGATCGGCAGTCGCGTCACCTATCGGCTGAACAAGGCTGAAAAGGCGATCACGATCGTCGGCGGCGACGAGGCAGACCCCGCACGCGGCCACATCGCCTTTTCCGCTCCGCTCGCGCGCGCGTTGATGGGCGCCGAGGCGGGCGAAAATGTCGAATATCAGGACCGCGAGGATGCGATCGCGATCCTCGCCGTCGAGCCCGATCCGGAGACGCAGGCATGAAAGACAAGTTCGAGCGCCACAAACAGCCGTGGACCCCGGCCGAAATCGACAAGCTTCATACGCTTGCCAAGAAAGGCATGCCGCTGAAGTCGATCGCGAAGGCGCTGACGCGCAGCGAGGAATCGGTGAAAATCCGTGCCAAGGCCGACAACCTCCCGATTGCAAAGCTGCACTGAGCCACCATGCCCGCAACCGAATTTGACGCCATCGTGCTGGGTGCCGGCGCGGCCGGGCTGATGTGCGCCGCAGTCGCGGGCGCGCGCGGGCGCCGCGTGCTGCTGCTCGACCATGCCGATGCGGTGGGGAAAAAGATCCTCATCTCGGGCGGCGGGCGCTGCAATTTCACCAATGTGAACACCGTGCCCGACCGCTTCATCTCGGCGAACCCGCATTTCGCGAAGTCGGCGCTCGCGCGCTACACGCCCGCCGATTTCATCGCGCTCGTCGAACGCCACGGCATCGCCTATCATGAGAAAACGCTGGGACAGCTCTTCTGCGACGGATCGGCGAAGCAGATCGTCGCGATGCTGCTCGAGGAAGCCGCGAAGGCCGGCGTCGACGTCCGCACGGGCCAGCCCGTGAACGATGTCACCCACACCGACGGCAAGTTCACCGTCCGCTTCGGCGACCAACATTTCACCGCCCCCGCGCTCGTCATCGCGACCGGCGGCCCGTCGATTCCCAAGATGGGCGCCACCGGATTCGCCTACGACCTCGCGCGCCAATTCGGCCTCAAGGTAGTCGAACCCCGACCCGCGCTCGTCCCGCTGACGCTCGGCGGCGACGATGTGCTGTTCCGCGAGCTGTCGGGAATCGCCGCGCCGGTCGAAGCGCGCGCGGGCAAGGCGGCGTTCCGCGAGGCCGCGCTCTTCACCCACCGCGGACTGTCGGGCCCCGCAATCCTTCAGGTCAGCAGCTATTGGCGTCATGGCGAACCCGTGACGATCGACCTTCTGCCCGATGCCCCGTCGGGTTGGCTGCTCGAAGCCAAACGCGCCCGGCCGCGGATCCCCCTTCGCGCCGCTCTGGGGGCGCTCATCCCCGACCGACTCGCCGAAACCCTCGCCGAACGCCTCGCGCTCCCCGGCGAACTCGGCGCCCAGACCGACCGCAAGCTCGCCGATGCCGAGGCGCGTCTCGCCGGCTGGATTTTCCGCCCGAATGGCACCGAAGGCTTCGCAAAAGCCGAGGTTACGGTCGGCGGAATTTCGACGGCAAACCTGTCCTCGCAAACAATGATGGCCAAAACCGTTCCAAACCTCTATGCGGTCGGCGAGGCCGTAGATGTCACAGGGTGGTTAGGCGGCTATAATTTTCAATGGGCCTGGGCCAGCGGGAACGCTGCCGGACAGGTGATTTAAGCCCATTGAGCCCCTTCTGTCGGCCTGCCACCGCACCGGTGGCCGCCTCTATTATCGAGATAAAAATGCCTTTCGAAAATCTTTCCCCCGTCCTTTCGGACGCCCTTGTCGCGCGCGGTTACGAAGCGCTCACCCCCGTCCAGACGCAAGTTAGCGAGGATCAGGCCAAGGGCCGCGATCTGCTCGTCTCGGCGCAGACCGGCTCGGGCAAGACCGTCGCTTTCGGCCTCGCGATGGGCGACGAACTGCTCGAAGAGGGCCGTATGCCCTACGCGACCTCGCCGCTCGCCCTCATCATCGCCCCGACGCGCGAACTCGCGCTGCAGGTCAGCCGCGAACTGAGCTGGCTTTATGCCAAGGCGGGCGCGCGCATCGCGACCTGCGTCGGCGGCATGGACGCCAGCAAGGAACGCCGCGCGCTCGGTCAGGGCGTGCAGATCGTCGTCGGCACCCCCGGGCGCCTGCGCGATCACCTCGAACGCGGCGCGCTCGACCTGTCGGCGCTCCGCGTTGCCGTGCTCGACGAAGCCGACGAAATGCTCGACATGGGCTTTCGCGACGACCTTGAGGAAATCCTCGACGGCACCCCCGCGACTCGCCGCACCTTGCTCTTCTCCGCCACGATCCCCAACCCGATCGTCCAACTCGCCAAGCGGTACCAGAAGGACGCGCTGCGCATCTCGACCGTCGGCCAGGACCGCGGCCATGGCGACATCGCCTATCAGGCGGTGACCGTCGCCCCCGCCGACATCGAAGGCGCCGTCGTCAACCTGCTCCGCCTGCACGACGCCGAAACCGCGATGCTGTTCTGCGCCACGCGCGACAATGTCCGCCGCCTCCACGCCAGCCTTGTCGAGCGCGGCTTCGCTGCCGTCGCCTTGTCAGGCGAGCATAGCCAGAATGAGCGCAACGCCGCACTGCAGGCGCTGCGCGACCGCCGCGCCAAGGTCTGTGTCGCGACCGACGTCGCCGCGCGCGGTATCGATCTGCCGACGCTCAGCCTCGTCATCCACGTCGAAATTCCGCGCGACGCCGAGGCGCTCCAGCACCGTTCGGGCCGCACCGGCCGCGCGGGCAAAAAGGGCACCGCGGTCATCATCGTCCCCTATCCGCGCCGCCGCCGCGTCGACGGCATGCTGCGCGGGGCACGCATCAACGCCGAATGGATGGAAGCCCCCACCGCCGCCGACGTGCGCAAGCGCGATCAGGAACGGCTGATGGAGAAACTGCTCACGCCCGTCGAGCATGAGCCCGAAGATGTGGAACTCGCGCAGCGCCTGATGGCCGAGCGCACCCCCGAAGACATCGCCGCGTCGCTGGTGCAGGCGCACCGCGCGCTGATGCCGCCGCCCGAGGATCTGATCGACAACGGCCCGCGCGGCCGCGACGGTGCCGGCCGTCCCGAGCGCGGCGAGCGGTTCGAGCGCCCGGAACGCGGCGCCGGCGGCGACCAGCGCGAAGGATTCGAGGACAGCGTCTGGTTCCGCCTCAACATCGGCCGCCACCAGAACGCCGATCCGCGCTGGATCCTGCCGCTCCTTTGCCGCCGCGGCCATGTCAGCAAGAACGAGATCGGCGCAATCCGCATCGGTCCCAAGGAAACGATGTTCAACATCCCGCGCGCGATCGCCGATCGTTTTGCCGAAGCCGTGGTGCGCAGCGCCAACGAGGATGGCGAGGACGATAGCGGCGTATCGATCACGCCCGCACCCGACGGCCCGACCTATCCGCCGCGCCGCGACAAAGCTGGGCATTCGGGCCCGCGTGACGGCGCCCCGCGCAGCACGCTCGGCCGCGCGCCCGGCGGCGACCGCGGTTTCGGCGACCGTTCGGGTCCGCGGGGCCCGCGTGGTCCGGGCGGCCCGGGTGGCAACGACAGATACAAGCCCAAACCCT
The DNA here is from genome assembly GCF_000803645.1 of Sphingopyxis fribergensis. NCBI lineage: Bacteria > Pseudomonadati > Pseudomonadota > Alphaproteobacteria > Sphingomonadales > Sphingopyxidaceae > Sphingopyxis > Sphingopyxis fribergensis. Next base: position 3,488,374 of record NZ_CP009122.1, read on the forward strand.
ACGGTCAGCGCAGCCCGCGCCGTCCGTCGAAGTAAACCGACAAGCCCTCTCCTTCAGGGAAGGGCAGCGAGAATTGCCAGCTTGCTGGCTTAGTCGCAGCGAGTGGGGTCCATCGGCCTTGCTCCACGTCGACCGACCCCACCCCAACCCCTCCCCCGACGGGGAGGGGCTTTCGTCGCTTGACCCTTGCGCCACAGCTTCTGCCGCCCCAGATGGACCGGACAGCAGGAGAGCGGCGCATGAAAGCGATCGAAGCCTTTATCGAAAGCCAGGGCGGCCCCGAGGTCATCGACTGGCGCGAGGTGATGATCGGCGACCCCGGCCCCGGGCAGGTGCTGCTCCGTCAGACTGCGGTCGGGCTGAACTATCTCGACACTTACCACCGCGACGGCACCTATCCCGTCCCGCTGCCGAGCGGCCTCGGTGTCGAATCCGCCGGTGAAGTGATCGCCGTCGGCGCCGATGTCCACGGCTTCCAGCCCGGCGACCGCGCCGCGACCTTCGGCCCCGAACGCAATGCCTATGCCAGCGCGCGCCTCGTCGGCGCGGCATCCTTGTTCAAACTCCCCGCCGATATCGACGACGAAACCGCCGCCGCCGCGCTGCTGAAAGCCTGCACCGTCGAGATGCTCATCGAGCGATGCGCGAAGGTCGAGGCGGGATCGACCGTCCTCGTCCATGCCGCGGCGGGCGGGGTCGGACTAATCCTCGTCCAGTGGCTGAAGGCGATCGGCGCGACCGTGATCGGTACTGTCAGCACCGAAGCCAAGGCGCACGCCGCGCGCGAAGCCGGCGCCGACCATGTGCTGATGTACAAGAGCGACGATGTCGCGGCGCATGTCCGCGAGATCACCGATGGTCAGGGCGTGCCGGTCACTTTCGACGGCATCGGCATGGCGACGTGGGACGTCTCGCTAAAGGCCACCGCGCGGCGCGGGCTGATCGTAAGCTATGGCAATGCCGGCGGCCCCGTGACCGGGGTCAACCTCGGCATCCTCGCGCAGCACGGCTCGCAATTTGTGACGCGCCCGACGCTGTTCGACTATTATCACCTGCCCGGCGAACGCGCCGCAGGCGCCGCACGCGTCTTCGAGATGATCGAAAGCGGCGCGGTGCGGATCACCGTTGGCCAGCGCTATTCGCTACAGGACGCCGCGCGCGCGCATGCCGATTTGCAGGCGGGGCGCACGACGGGTTCGACGTTGCTGATTCCCGAGCACAGCTAAAACCCCTCCCACGAGCGGGAGGCTAGAAGCTAGGCCTTCAACCTTTCCGCATGCCACGCGACATGCTCGGCCAAAAAGGTCGAGATGAAATAATAGCTGTGGTCGTACCCCGGCTGCATCCGGATTTCGGCTTTCTGCCCCGCCGCCTCGCACGCCTCGACCAGCAGATGCGTTTTGAGCTGCTCAGCCAGGAAATTGTCGGCCTCGCCCTGATCGACGAGCAGGTCGGGCACGCGGAGCCCCATCGAAAGCAGGGTGCAGGCGTCATAGGCGCGCCAATTCTCCCGGTTCTCGCCGAGATAATTGCCGAGCGCCTTCTCGCCCCACGGGCATTGCTGCGGCGCGACGATCGGTGAAAAGGCCGACACCGAACGAAAGCGATCCTGATTGCGCAGCCCGATCGTCAGTGCGCCATGCCCGCCCATCGAATGGCCGGTGATCGCCTGCCGCGTCAGATCGGCGCTCGCGAAATTGCGCAGCACCAAAGAAGGTAATTCGTCCTCGACGTACGAGCGCATCCGGTAGTTCTTCGCCCAAGGCTCCTCGGTCGCGTCGACATAGAAGCCCGCGCCCAGCCCGAAATCCCACGCCGCGTCGGGATCGTCGGGAACCCCTTCGCCGCGCGGGCTGGTGTCGGGGGCGATAAAGATCACGCCATGCTTGGCGCAGGCGGCGCGATATTCGCCCTTCTCCATCACATTGGCGTGGGTGCACGTCAGCCCCGACAGATACCAGAGCACGGGCAATTTAGCGCCCGGTTCGTGGTCGGGGACGAAGACCGCAAAGGTCATATCGGTGCCGGTGACGGTGCTCGCATGTTTGTACACGCCTTGCGTGCCGCCATGGCTGCGGGTGGTGGAGAGGGTTTCGATGGGCATGCCGAGCTTGTGCCGCGCGCGAGCGAACGGCGCAACCCCGCCGTCGCTGTGCCGGTGGACCGCTAGGCGGCGGCCGCGGCGATGCCCGTTGCCGGAGTCGCGGCGATGAACGCCCGCAGCGCCGCCCGATAGTCAGGCCCCGCCGCCGCCAGCTGCGCCTCGTCCAGAGCATTGGCATAATAGAGGATGTGCGGCGGATGCCAGGGCATGCCCGCGCGGATTGCGGTGGCGCGAAGCGGCGTAAAAATATCCTCGAGCGAGATCGCGATCTTGCCGGCAGGCTGGTAGTTCTCGGGGGTGTTTCCAACGGTCGCGGCCAGCATCAACGGCGTGCCTTCGAGCCGGTCACCTTCGGTTTCGGCGAAGACATAAAACATCCGCGTGAAAACGGCATCGATCCAGTCCTTCATCAGCGACGGCACCGAGTACCATTGAACGGGGAATTGGAAGACGACCCGGTCGGCGCCCAGCAACCGCTGCGCTTCGACCGCGCCGTCGGTCATCAGGTCGATCCGGCGATCGGGAAATAGCGCCGCCATGTCGACGACCTCGACGTCTTCGACCTCGACCGCGGCGCGCGCCAGCGCCGCATTGGCAACCGATTTGTCGGGATCGGGATGGAACATCAATATCAGGGTCTTGCTCATGATTGCCTCCTTGGCTTCGATGAGACGGACATGGTTCCAGACATAAAATCATTCCAATTTATATTAAATATAGTCTATTATCGACCAAATGAATTTAAGGGCGATCGACCTCAACTTGCTGGTGATCCTCGACGCGCTGCTCGACGAGGCGCATGTCAGCCGCGCCGCGCAGCGCCTCGGGCTGACCCAGCCAGCGGTCTCGGCGGCGCTACAACGGTGCCGCGCATTGTTCGACGACCCGCTGCTCGAACGGGGTCGTGCGGTCATGCGCCGCACGCCGCGCGGCGAAGGGCTTCGTGCGCCGCTGAAAACGCTGCTGGGCGAGGTCGAAGCGCTGATCGATCCGCCCGAAGTGCCGCTGGATCAGATCCGGCAATCGATCCGTATAATGATCGCCGACCAGATCGCGGCGCTGCTCCTCCCCCAATTGCTCGACCGCCTTCAGGCGACCGCACCGGGAATCGATCTCGTCGTCCGCTCATGGCGCGGCGCCGAACAGGCCTATACCGACTTGCTCAGCGGCGACATCCATCTGGCGATGTCGCTTTTCGACCGCGACGCCGAGGGGCTCGATCGCCAGCATATCCTCGACGAACATTATGTCGTCGTGATGCGTCGCGGCCATCCCGCCGCGGCGGCGTTCGACCTCGATGCCTGGCTCGCCTTTCCGCATGTCGTGGTGTCGGGATCGGGCGCAACGCGGACGCCGCTCGACGCGCGGCTCGGCGCACTCGGCTACCGGCGGCGTGTCGGGATCGTCGTCCCCAGCTTCATGATGGTGCCCGACATCCTGCTCGCCACCGATTTCATCGCGATGATGCCCGCACACGCGATCCTCGAAGGATTGCACGACCGGATCGTCGTCCATGCGCCGCCGCTGCCCGTCGACGGCTTTCCGCTCCACCTCGCTTGGGCCAGCCGGTCGCGGGGCGACCGGGGGTTGATGCATGTGACGGACGAGTTGGCCGACCTGGTCGCTGCGCGCATCGCGCCCAGACCGACAACGGCCCGGTGATCGGCTAGGCCGCGACGACCGGTATCGCCGCCACCCGCGGCGCATGTCCCCAATGGCGCAGCAGGTCGAGGATCGCCGCGCCCGACAGGCCCAGCGTCGCGGTGTTGCGGAGCGGATGGACGTTGACCGGGTCGGCAGCCGCCAGCACCGCGTCGAGCACCACGGTAACGCTCCCCGGCGGCGCATTGACCGCGGCGAGCGGCGTCACCGATCCCGGCGCGATGCCGAGCAGGCGCCGCATATCGTCAGCCTTGGCGAAGCTGACCCGTTTGCATCCGATCGCGGCGGGCAGCGCCTTCAGGTCGACGCGCGCTTCCGACGGCACGGTGACGAGCCAGAACGCCCCGCCCGCATCCTTCAGGAACAGATTCTTCGTATGCGCGCCGGGGATGGCGGCATTCACTCCGTCGCTTTCGGCAACGGTGAACACCGCTTCATGCTCGTGCGCGGCGAAGGGGATGGCGAGTGCACCAAGGTCCGCCAGCAATCCCGCTTCGCCGCGCATCATGATCACATGCGCTTGAGCGCGCAAATCTTGTTGCCGGCGGGATCGCGCAGATAGGCGAGATACATGCTGCCCATTTCGCTGGTGCGAACGCCCGGCGGGTCTTCGCAGGGGGTACCGCCATTGGCGACGCCCGCGGCGTGCCAGGCGTCGCCCTGTTCGGGCGATTCGACCGCGAAGCCAACCGTGCCGCCATTGGCATGGCAGGCGGGTTCGCCGTTGATCGGCACCGAGACGGCGAAGATGCCGGTCTTGCTCATATAGAAGAGCCGGCCTTTGGGGTCGATGACACCCTCGGGCCCGCCCAGTTCGGCGAAGAGCGCATCGTAAAATTTCTTGGACGCGGCGATGTCGTTCGCCCCCACCATGACGTGACTGAACATTTCTCTCTCCCTTTTCGTTGCGAATCGATACCGAACGTCTGCCAGCCTTGTCAGCGGAAGACCACCGTCTTGCGCCCGTCGATCAGCACGCGCTGTTCGGCGACCCAGCGCACCGCCCGCGCCAGCACCTGCGCCTCGACATCGCGGCCGATGCGGATCAGATCGTCGGTGCTGTCGCGGTGATCGACGCGCTCGACCGCCTGTTCAATGATCGGCCCTTCGTCGAGGTCGCTCGTCACGAAATGCGCCGTCGCGCCGATCAGCTTGACCCCGCGATCGTGCGCGCGGTGATAGGGTTTGGCGCCCTTGAACCCCGGCAGGAAGCTGTGGTGGATATTGATGCAGCGCCCGGCAAGCTTTGCCGACAGATCCTGCGACAACACCTGCATATAGCGCGCGAGGACCAGATAGTCGGCGCCGCCGCGCGCCATCACGTCGAGGATCGCGGCTTCCTGGTCGGCGCGGTTCGCGTCGCTGACGGGCAGATAATGGAAGGGCACGCCGTGCCATTCGGACAGCCGCCGCTGCGCCTCATGGTTCGACACGACGCCGACGATATCGATCGCGAGATTGCCGGTCGACCAGCGGTGGAGCAGGTCGTTGAGGCAATGGCTGCCCTGCGACACGGCGATGACGAAGCGCGGCTTTGCAGCGCTGTCGCTGATCCGCGCATCCATGTGGAAGCGTTCGACCACCGGCGCGAACGCGTCCTGCACCCCCGCGAGGCCTTCGGGAAAGCGCGGCCCCGCACCGCGAAACGCGACGCGCATGAAGAAACGCCCCGAATCGAGGTCGGCATATTGCTGGCTGTCGAGAATGAAGCCTTCGCGCTCCGCCAGCAGCCCGGTGACCGCCGCGACGATGCCCACCGCATCGACGCAGCTGAAGGTCAGGACATAGGGTCCGGTCAAATCGATGCTCCCGCCCAAATAGCTATCCGTCATTGCGAGCGGAGCGAAGCAATCGCCAGCAATCGTCCGTGCTCGATCGACATCTGGGGATTGCCGCGTCGCCTGCGGCTCCTCGCAATGACGATGCGGATAGGGCGAACGACAGAAACGTCAATAAACGACGACGCTCCTGATGCTTTCCCCCGCGTGCATCAGGTCGAACCCCTTGTTGATGTCCTCCAGCCCCATGACGTGGGTGATCATCGGGTCGATCTCGATCTTGCCGGTCATATACATGTCGACGATCTTCGGCACGTCGGTGCGGCCCTTGGCGCCGCCGAACGCGGTGCCGCGCCAGTTGCGCCCGGTCACGAGCTGGAACGGACGCGTTGCGATTTCCTTGCCCGCCTCGGCGACGCCGATGATGATCGAGGTGCCCCAGCCGCGGTGGCAGGCTTCGAGTGCCGTCCGCATCACCTCGGTATTGCCCGTCGCGTCGAAGGTGTAGTCGGCGCCGCCATCGGTCATCTGCACGATCGCGGCGACCGTGTCCTCGCGGCTCATGCCCTTGCTATTGAGGAAGTCGGTCATCCCGAACTTGCGGCCCCATTCCTCGCGGTCTGGGTTGATGTCGACGCCGATGATCTGGTTCGCACCCGCAAGCCGCGCGCCCTGGATCACGTTGAGCCCGATGCCGCCGAGCCCGAAGATGACGACATTGTCGCCGACCTGCACTTTTGCCGTGTTGATGACCGCCCCCACCCCGGTGGTCACGCCGCAGCCGATATAGCAGCTCGACTGGAACGGCGCGTCCTCGCGGATTTTCGCGACCGCGATCTCGGGCAGCACGGTGAAGTTCGAGAAGGTCGAGCAGCCCATATAATGGAAAATCGGCTGGCCCTTGTACGAGAAGCGCGTCGTGCCGTCGGGCATCAGCCCCTTGCCCTGCGTCGCGCGGATCGCGGTGCAGAGGTTGGTCTTGCCCGAAAGGCAGCTTTTGCACTGGCGGCATTCGGGGGTGTAGAGCGGGATGACATGGTCGCCGGGGACGACGCTCGTCACGCCCGCGCCAACCTCGCGCACGACGCCCGCGCCCTCATGGCCGAGCACGCTCGGGAAGATGCCCTCGCTGTCGAACCCGTCGAGCGTATAGGCGTCGGTGTGGCAGATGCCCGTCGCCATGATCTCGACCAGCACCTCGCCCGCCTTCGGGCCTTCGAGGTCGAGTTCGACGATCTCAAGCGGCTTTTTCGCTTCGAATGCGACGGCGGCGCGGGTCTTCATGGCGGGTCTCCTTCTCGCTGATCCCAATCAGGCAAAGCGGGCGGCAATGCAAGCATGTGATCCTCCCTGCGGCGAAGCCGTGGCGAGGGGGACCGCCGCCGCACGCGGTGGTGGAGGGGCGCCGTCGCGTCCCTTGCCCCTCCGTCAGCGCTTCGCGCTGCCACCTCCCCATCGCTTCGCGACATGGAGGATTGATCCCGACCTTAAAGCCACAAAAGCCCCGCATGCGAGCACGCAATTTGTGTCCTTTGTGGCATTAGTGGCTCGGTCGTCGGTCCTTAAGGAGACAAAAGACTCGCACGCACAGCGCAAAACTGTCTCCTTTGTCGCCTTAAGCGGAGGCGCGAATATCGACGAGGTCAAAGAGCGGGAGCACAGGCTGGCACAGCGGACTAATGTAGGAAAGCATCATCTGCCGGTGCCTTCCCTACATCGTCACCCCGGACTTGATCCGGGGTCCATGACTGCGTTGTCGCAATGGACCCCGGATCAAGTCCGGGGTGACGATGGAAAAAGGTGTCGCGCTCAACACTCCACCACGCTGACCGCCAGCCCGCCCTTCGACGTTTCCTTATATTTGTCGCGCATGTCGCGGCCCGTTTGCAGCATCGTCGCGATCACCGTGTCGAGGCTGACGACATGCGTGCCGTCGCCGATCATCGCGATGCGGCTGGCGTCGATCGCCTTGATCGACCCCATCGCATTGCGTTCGATGCACGGGATCTGCACCAGCCCGCCGATCGGATCGCAGGTGAGGCCGAGATTGTGTTCCATGCCGATTTCGGCGGCGTTCTCGACCTGCGCGTTGGTGCCGCCGAGCGCCGCGGTCAGCCCCGCCGCCGCCATCGAGCAGGCGACGCCGACCTCGCCCTGGCAGCCGACCTCGGCGCCCGAGATGCTCGCGTTGCGCTTGTACAAGGCGCCGACCGCGCCCGCGGCGAGCAGGAAGGTGCGCACCCCCGCGTCGTCGCCGCGATAGCCGCGGCGGTAGAAGCGGATCACCGCGGGGATGATCCCCGCCGCGCCGTTGGTCGGCGCGGTGACGACCTTGCCGCCCGCGGCGTTCTCTTCGTTCACCGCCATCGCCCACAGGTTGATCCAGTCCATCATCGCGAGCGGGTCGGTGAGATTGGCCTCGTGGCGGTTGCGGATGTCGTCGGCGATCTGCGGCGCGCGGCGCTTGACCTTCAGCCCGCCGGGCAAAATCCCGGTGCTGCAGCAGCCCGCGTCGATCGAAGCGTCCATCGCGCTCGCGATCGCGTCGAGCCCGTTGTTCACTTCTTCAAGACTGCGATGCGCGAGTTCATTCTCGAGCATCATTTCGGCAAAGCTCTTGCCCGACGCTGCGCCCATTTCGAGCAAATCGGCGCCCGAGGTGAAGGCGAAGGGCAGGCTCACCTCATCCTCGGCGCCGCGGCTGTTGCGTCCCGCCTCGTCCTCGTCGACGACGAAGCCGCCGCCGATCGAGAAATACATCCGCTTGGCGAGGATTTCGCCGTCGGCATCGCGCGCGGTGAAGCTGACCGCATTGCTGTGGAACGGCTGGCGCTGGCGCATCTGGAAATGCAGGTCGCGCTTGGGCTGGAAGCGCACGCGCTGGCGGCCGAGCAGGTAAAGGAAGCCTTCGCTCTCCGCGCGGTCCCAGTGCGCCTTGATCGCGGCGAGGCTGGTCGATGCGGGGATTTCGCCCGCGAGCCCCGCGACGATCGCGGTGTCGGCGGCGTGGCCCTTGCCGGTCAGCGCGAGCGAGCCGTAGAGATCGGCCTCGACATGCGCGGTTTTCGTCAGCAGCCCAGCCTCTTCGAGCCAGACGGTGAAGCGCCGCGCCGCGACCATCGGCCCGACCGTGTGCGAGCTGGAGGGACCGACACCGATTTTGAAGAGTTCGAACAGGCTGATCGTCATGGCGGCCCTATAGGTGAGGAGACAGCGTGACGATAGCGGCCAATAGCTGCCGCCAAAAATCTGTGTTCCCCCGCGAAGGCGGGGGCCCATCATCGGTCGGTGCTATTTGGAGCCCACAGGAGATGGGTCCCCGCCTTCGCGGGGACACACGGTCTTCTTCATGGGAAAATTACGCCGGATAGGTCCAGGTCGCCTCGCGCGCGAGATTCTCCGCCGCGAAGTCCCAGTTGAGCAGCTCGTCGACCACCGCGTCGACATAGGCCGGGCGCAGATTCTTGCGGTCGATATAATAGGCATGTTCCCACACGTCGATCACGAGGATCGGCTTGATGCCCGCGACGAGTTCGGTGCCCGCGTCGTGCGTGTCGGTGACCGACAGCTTGCCGTCCTTGGCGACGAGCCACGCCCAGCCCGACGCGAAATGATTGACCGCAGTTTCCTTGAGCTTCTTCTTCAAATCGTCGAGCGAACCGAAATCGCGTTCGACCGCGGCGAGCAGGTCGCCTTTCGGCTCGGTCTTCGACGGGCTCAGGCTCTCCCAATAGAAGGCGTGGTTCCACGCCTGCGCGGCATTGTTGAACAGGCCCTTGTTGCCCGACCCTTCGGCATGGTGGACGATTTCTTCAAGCGGCTTCGACGCCAGCTCGGTGCCCTCGATCGCGGCGTTGGTCTTGTCGACATAGGCCTTGTGATGCTTGCCATGGTGCGTCGCCAGCGTGTCGGCCGAGATATGCGGCTCGAGTGCGTCCTGGGCATAAGGCAGGGGAGGATGGGCGATCGTCATGGCAGTCTCCATTTTTTTATCGAGGGGTTTGCGGCCTTAAACTCGGTATTGGGGCGCGTGGTTGCAACCCTGTGACAGGGAATTTTTCTCCGTCTAACCGGCGGCTTTACAATCCTCGTCAGTTCGAGCCGGCGTCTCCACCTTCGTCATCCCGGACTTGATCCGGGATGACGAGACAGGGCAAGTTAAGTTACCATCGCTTGCAGCGCCGCGATCCGGTCGGCTTCCTCGGCGGGCTTGTCGCGGCGGATGCGCGATATGCGCGGGAAGCGCATTGCGAGCCCTGACTTGTGGCGCTTGGACGCGTGGATCGAATCGAACGCGACCTCGAGCACGAGCGACTTTTCGACCTCGCGCACGGGGCCGAAACGGTTCAGCGTGTTGTCGCGGACGAATTTGTCGAGCCACTTTAATTCCTCGTCGGTGAAGCCCGAATAGGCCTTGCCCACAGGTAGCAATTCACCCGCATCAGACCAGCAGCCGAAGGTATAGTCCGAATAGAAACTCGCGCGGCGGCCGTTGCCGCGCTGCGCATACATCATCACGCAATCGGCAGTGAGCGGGTCGCGTTTCCATTTATACCAAAGCCCCGCGCGCCGCCCCGCCACATAGGGCGCATCGCGGCGCTTGAGCATCACCCCCTCGATCGCCGCATCGCGCGCACCCGCGCGGCGCTCGGCGAGGTCATCGAAATCGCTGGCGTCGATCACTTGCGACAAGTCGAAATGGCTGTCGGCAAGGCGCGGGACGAAGGCTTCAAGCTGCCGCCGCCGTTCGGTCCACGGCAGCGAGCGCAAATCGTTGCCGTCGACCGCGAGCAAGTCGTAGACGCGTACGAACGCGGGATAATCGGCGAGCATCTTCTTCGACACGGTCTTGCGCCCAAGTCGCTGCTGCAACGCGTTGAAGCTCGCCGCCTCGCCGCCCTGCACCTCACCGCGCACGAGCAGTTCGCCGTCGATCACCGCTTCCTGATCGAACGCCGCGACCAGTTCGGGAAATGCGCCGCTGATCTCCTCGCCGCCGCGGCTATATATCCGCGTCTCGCCGCCGCCATGGACGATCTGGACGCGAATGCCGTCCCATTTCCACTCGGCGGCATAGTCGGCGAGGTCGACCGTTCCGTCGCCGAGCGGATGCGCGAGCATGAAGGGGCGGAAGAAGGCAACGTCTTTCAGGTCGGGCCTCTCGGCCCTGCCCTCGCCCCACGCAAAGAGCGGCGCATAGGGCGGCGGGATCGCGTGCCACAGCTCCTCGACATCGTCGACCGGCACGTCGAACGTCTGCGCGAACGCCTGTTTCGCAAGCCGCGCCGACACGCCGACGCGCATCCCGCCGAGCGCGAGCTTGAGCAGCGCATAACGCCCGTCGGCATCGAGGCGGTCGAGCAGTGAAGCGACGACTGCCGGGGCGTCGCTGCGGCTGGCGGCGGCGAGCGCATCGACCGCGGCCGATACGCTGAGGTCGGCTTTCGCCCCCGGCGCATCCGGCCACAGCAACGCCGCCGTCTCCGCCGTATCGCCGACGAAATGCCGCGATAGACGGAACAATTCCTCATCGACCCGTGTCGCAAGTAAGGTCCGCACCGTTCCCGCCTTCACCGCCGGGAAATCGAGGCTCTCGGTCAGCGCCGCAATCGCCCAGCCGCGATCTGGATCGGGCGTATGCCGCAAATAATCGACGATCAGCGCCAGCTTACTGTTGCGCGAACGCGTGTAGATCAGCCGGTCGATCAGGGCCGCGAAGCGCTTCACGCCTCTTCCTCCAGGTCGCGGCCGACAAGGTGCAGCGCGCGCGCTTTGCGCTGATGCAGTTCGCACCAGCGCAGCAGGCCGTCCTCGCTGCCGTGGGTGATCCAGCTCTCTTTCGGGTTCACCTCCGAAATCGTCGTCGTCAGCTCGTCCCAGTCGGCATGGTCCGAAATGACGAGCGGCAATTCGACCATCCGTTGCCGCGCGCGCTGGCGCACGCGCATCCACCCCGACGCCATCGCGGTCACCGGATCGGGCAGCCGCCGCGACCAGCGATCGTTGAGCGCCGAGGGCGGTGCGAGGACAATCTGCCCCGCCATCTCGGCCTTGTCGGTTTCCGACACGAGCCGCAGTTCGCCAAGATCGACGCCGTGTACGGCATAAAGCTGGCACATGCGTTCAAGCGCGCCGTGGATATAGATCGGCGCATCCCACCCCGCGCCGCGCAATTCGGCGATCACGCGCTGCGCCTTGCCGAGCGCATAAGCGCCGACGAGCACCGATCGATCGGGCTCGGCGCGCACCGCGCCGATCAGCTTGGCGATCTCGTCGGCGGTCGGCGGGTGGCGGAATACGGGCAGACCGAAGGTCGCCTCGGTGATGAAGATATCGCACGGCACGACCTCGAAGGGCTCGCAGGTCGGGTCGGCGCGGCGCTTGTAATCGCCGGTAACGACGATCCGCTCGCCCTGATACTCCATCAAGATCTGCGCGCTGCCGAGCACGTGCCCCGCGGGATGAAAGCTGAAGCGCACCCCGCCGCGCTCGAACCCATCCCCATAAAAAAACGCCTGATTATGGCTCGCCTCGACATCGACGCCATAACGCAGCGCCATGATCGCCAGCGTCTCGGGCGTCGCGAACACCGCGCCATGCCCGCTGCGCGCATGATCGGCATGACCGTGCGTCACCGCAGCGCGCTCGACCGGGCGCGACGGATCGATCCACAGGTCGGCGGGTTTCACATAGATGCCGCTTGGGTGCGGCTCGATCCAGGTCTTGGCCTTCGCCATCAGGCGGCGAGTTTCCGCGCGCGGATCAGGTCGGCGACGAACGCCTTGCGCTCCTCGGCGGCGCGTGTCCGATCGGGCAGGCGCAGCAGGAAGGACGGGTGGATCGTCGCGATCAGCTTCGTCCCCCCTTCCAGTTCGTGCACCGTACCGCGCATCGACTTAATGCTGGCGCTCTTGCCCGTGACCCCGCGCAAGGCGCTCCCGCCCAGCGTCACGATCAGGTCGGGCTGAACAAACGCGCGCTCCTTGTCGAGCCACCAGCGGCACATATCGATCTCGCCCGTCGTCGGATTCTGGTGCAGCCGCCTTTTGCCGCGCGGCTCGAATTTGAAATGCTTGACCGCGTTGGTGAGGAAAAGCCGCGTCCGGTCGAGCCCCGCTTCCTCCAGCGCCTCGTTCAGCACCTGTCCCGCCGGCCCCACGAACGGGCGCCCCTGCAAATCTTCCTGATCGCCCGGCTGCTCGCCGACGACCATGATGCGCGCCTGTTCCGGCCCCTCGCCAGCCACCGCCTGCGTCGCATTGCAATAGAGTGGACAACGCGTGCAGCGATCGACCGCGCGCGCCAGCTCCTCCAGCGTCCTCACATCGTCATCGAGAAGCAATTCGTCGGGCACGCGCGTCCGCCATTTGTCGGTCAAAGGGTTCGCCAAGGAAACGGCCGCTTCGCGCATGCGTTCCACCCGCGCTTCGGCGCCCGCAAGCAGCGGCGCGATATCCTGCGCCTCGGGCAGGTTCTTCCAATATTTCTTGGGCATCTCGGCGCGCATCGCGTCGACCTTGACCCGCGCGGGATTGAAGATGGCGCCATAATAGGTGCGCCATTGATCTTCGACGATGTCGCTGTCGGGCACCTCGTCCTTCGTCCCCCCGGCGCCGTAGCTCAGCGTTTCGTTCTGCCAGATCGCCCGCGCGTCGGGGGTCACGATCGCCCAGTCCATGCCGTAGAAGCGGCGCTGAAAGAAGGGTGCGGTGAGCCGCAGGATGCGATGCGTCGGCTCGAACCACGCGGCGAAACTCTCGCGCCCCGCCTCTTCACCGAGCCGCCGAAAGCGCACAAAAGCGTGCATCTTGTGCACATCGCGGCGGATCGCCTTGTCGGCCTTGCGGAGCCAGTCGACATCGGCATCGGTCGTCCGCGCGAGCAACTGCCGGTCGCGCGCCGCGCGCCAGACGATGCGGTAGAGCCGCGCCGGAACTTCGGCGTCGCGGTGGCAGATCACCCGCTCGGCGATTTCGAGCAATTCGCGCGGCAGCGACACGGCGGCCGCAGGCGCCGCCACCGTCTCGTCGCCGAACAGCGACGCGCCCTGCTCGCTCCCCCGCCAGCTCACATCCTCGGGCGCCACCCCGCCCGCGAGCAAGCCCCGCGCCGCGCTCCGCCACTCGGCGAAATCGCCGGGATGGGCCAGCACGACCTCCCTCACAGCGCGAGCGCCAGTTGCTCCGCCGGCGGCGCGAAACGGGCGCGCAGGTCGGCGCTGTCGGTGAGCTTCCCCGGCCGCCAATCCAGCGTGACGATAAACGGCAAGACCTTCTTCACCGACGCGGTCAGCTTCGCGAGATCGCCCAGACGCAGCTTGCCGAGCCGCCGCGCCGCGACGATCCGGTCGACCGCCTTCGTTCCCAGCCCCGGTACGCGGAGCAGCAATTCGCGCGGCGCGCGATTGATGTCGACCGGGAACGCCTCGCGCCGCATCAGCGCCCACGCGAGCTTGGGATCGATGGAAAGGTCGAGCATCCCCCCGCTCGCCCCCTCCATGATCTCGGCGCGCTCGAAGCCGTAGAAACGCAGCAGCCAGTCGGCCTGATACAGCCGATGCTCGCGCATCAACGGCGGGCGCACCGGCGGCAGGTCGCTGCTCGCGTCGGGGATCGGACTGTATGCCGAATAATAGACGCGGCGCAGCTGATAGCCCGAATAGAGGTTGGTCGCGGTCTTCAATATATCGTCGTCGCGCGACGCATCGGCCCCGACGATCATCTGCGTCGATTGCCCCGCGGGCGCGAAGCGCGGCGGCATCGCCTTGCCGATCAGCCGGCTCTTCGCAGCGTCGATCGCCTCCTCGGCGCCGACGCGCACCGACGCCATCGTCTTGCGGATCGTCTCGGGCTTTTTCTCGGGCGCGAAGCTCGACAGCCCCGCCTCGGTTGGCAGCTCGACATTGGTCGAGAGGCGATCGGCATAAAGCCCGGCGAGCGCGATCAGCGCGGGATCGGCCCCCGCGATCGTCTTCAGATGGATATAGCCGCCAAAACGATGTTCCTCGCGAAGGATGCGCGCGACCTCGACCAACTGCTCCATCGTATAATCTTCGGAGCGGATGATCCCCGACGAAAGGAACAACCCTTCGATATAATTACGCTTGTAGAAATCGAGCGTCAGCGTGACGACCTCCTGCGGACTGAAGCGCGCACGCTCGACATTGCTCGACGCGCGATTGATGCAGAAACGGCAATCGTAAACGCAAAAATTAGTGAGCAGGATTTTCAGCAGCGAAATGCAGCGCCCGTCGGGGGCATAGCTGTGGCAGATGCCCATACCCTCGGTCGAACCGATGCCCTTGCTCGCCACCGAATCGCGTTTCACCGTCCCCGACGACGCGCAAGACGCGTCATATTTTGCCGCATCGGCGAGTATGCTCAGCTTTTCCAGAATCGGTTTGGCGGACATGACCCATGCCTAGCACGGGAACATAGCAAGAACAAATCGGCCCGTCGCGTTTACGCGACAAAATTTGGCCGCCTTTACGCCTCGCGCCATTTGGCGGGCAGCGCAATTTCGCACACCAGCCCCGTCGGCTCCCAATGCCGCTCGATCGTGCCGCCCAGATTGTTACGCACGCTGCGCTCCATCAGCAGCGTCCCGAAACTGGTGCGTTCGGGGGGACCGATCAACCCGCCGCCCTTTTCGGTCCAGGTCAGGTGGAACATCCGCGGCTCGCTGCCTTCGGGATCTTGCGACCAATCGACCTCGACCCGCCCGCCGGCCTCCGCCAGCGCGCCATGCTTGACCGCGTTGGTCGCAAGTTCGTTGAACACCAAAGCCATCGCGACCAGCGCATTTTCGGGCAGCAAAAGATCGGGGCCCGACCAGCGGATGCGCGGAAAGGCCGCCTCGACCTCGCGCATTAGCGCGTGCATCGACCCGGTCATGAAATTGGCGCCGAGCAGCACATTTTGCGCGCGGTTGAGCGCGTCCAATCGGCTGCTGATCCGCTCGACATAATCGTCGACGTCGCGCGCGGCGTGACGGGTCAGCGAGATGATCGCGCTGACCGTCGCGAACAGGTTGCGCATCCGGTGATGCAATTCGCGCATCAACAGATTGGCATTTTCCTGCCGGCTTTTCTGTTCGGTGATGTCGATGCTGACCCCGGTCAGGACCGCTTCGTCGGCATGCATGTCCCAATCGCCGCGGTTTGCAAGCCACCGGACGCCGCGTTCCGGATGCTGGACGCGGTGCTCGACGGCGTAAGGCGCGGCCGAAGCGACCGATTCAGCGAGCGCTTCCCGCACCATGGCAAGGTCGTCGGGATGGATGCGAGCGAACACCGCATCACTGTTTGTCAGCGCTGTTTCAAAATCGCTTCCCCACAATTCCGCCGCCGCCCCCCGCCATTGCAGCGCACTCGTCCGGCTATCGTAGCGCCAGGCGGCAATAGCCGAAAAATCGAGCGCACGCTCTAACGTCCGTCGCGCCTCGTCGCGTTCGGCGCCGATCCGGCGCAGATCGGCCTCGGCCATGATAATCGCAGCAAAATCCTCAAGGCGTCCGATATCCCGATCGTCGAGGCCGCCGCGTTCCTTGCGATCGATCACGCATAATGTTCCAAGGATGGCGCCATTATACGCGCGCAGCGGCACCCCGGCATAAAATCGAATAAATGGATCGCCGGTGACCAGCGGGTTATCCCGAAAGCGCTCATCACCGAAAACGTCGACGATCACGACGGGGCGATCCTCAGCTATGACATATTGGCAAAAGCTCATCTCGCGAGGCGTTTCGGCCACTTCGAGCCCATAGGAGGATTTGAACCATTGTCGGCAATCGTCGACGAGCGAGACCAACGCAATCGGCGCATCGTAAAGGTCGGCGACCATCTTGGTGACCCGATCGAACGCCGGTTCCGGATCGGTGTCCATGATCCGATATTCGCGAAGCGTGTCGAGACGCAGGCGCTCGACCTGGTCCGGACCTGTATGACTTCCGTCCGACAAATCTTGCCCCTCGTTGCCTTTCGAT
The DNA here is from genome assembly GCF_000803645.1 of Sphingopyxis fribergensis. Lineage (NCBI taxonomy): Bacteria > Pseudomonadati > Pseudomonadota > Alphaproteobacteria > Sphingomonadales > Sphingopyxidaceae > Sphingopyxis > Sphingopyxis fribergensis. Next base: position 3,504,901 of record NZ_CP009122.1, read on the forward strand.
GCTGTGGGCCGCTCTGCCATGAATATGGTCCCTAAAAAAGTCTGTTCCCGCCGGAAAGCAAAAGTGGAGTAATTCCACTCACTTACCGACGCCTTCTGTGCGTCCCGGCTGACTCTACGCACCGCGACGGGACAAGTTGCAGGCGGCGATCACGCATCTTTTGACTCGGTATCGCGGAACCGGCACAGCCAGGAATGCGTATGTCGGGCACATGAGGGAGGACTTTGAATGACATTGGGTGAAGAGCTTCGCGGACATCTTCCCTTTCTGCGCCGCTACGCGCGCGCGTTGACGGGCAGCCAGCAACATGGCGACAATTTCGTGCATACCACGCTGGAAGTGATCGTCGCGGCACCCGATGAATTCCACAGCGGCGACGGCACCCGGATCGACCTATACCGCAATTTCCATCGTATCTGGGAAAGCGCCTATATCGACGAAGGCGAAGACGCCGACGAAGGCGAACACCCGCTCGTTCGCGCCGCCCACCAACGCCTTGTCCAGATCACTCCGCTCGGTCGGCAGATCCTGCTGCTCACCGCGCTCGAGGGGTTTTCGGTCGAGGAGGCCGGGTTGATCACCGGCACCGACGGCGAAACCGTCGAAACGCTGCTCGCCGATGCGGTCGGCGAACTCGACCGCGAATCGCGGACCTCGGTTCTGATCATCGAGGACGAGCCGCTGATCGCGATGGAACTCGAACAGATCGTCCGCGACCTCGGCCACAGCGTTGCGGGAATCGCGACGACGCATGAGGATGCGGTTGCGGCGTTCGAGGCGACCGACGCCGGCCTTGTCCTGGCCGACATCCAGCTGGCCGACGGTTCCTCCGGAATCGATGCGGTGCAGGATATTTTGGCGATCGCCCCGGTGCCCGCGATCTTCATCACGGCGTTTCCCGAAAGGCTGCTCACTGGCGGCCGTGTCGAGCCGACCTTTCTGATATCGAAGCCGTTCCGCGAAAACACCGTACGCGCGGCGATCAGCCAGAGCCTTCTCTTTACGCCGCAGCTCGCGGCCTAAGAGGAGTTCCTAATCCCCCGCGGGGCCGTTCGCGGTCAACTGGTCGACATTGTCCATGATCGTCCGGAACGCTTCGCTCGACGGCATCAGGTCGGCGCTGCGCCGCGGCATTTCGCCGCTTTCCAGGATCGTCTGCAACGCTGCGCGGCCGCGCGACACGCGGCTTTTCATCGTGCCGACGGCGCAGCCGCAGATCGCCGCGCCCTCCTCGTAAGACAGCTGCCCCGCGCCGATCAGCACCAGCGCCTCGCGCTGGTCGACGGGAAGCATCAGCAGCGCGCGCTGCACGTCGGCGAGGTGCAGATTGTCGTCCTGATCGTCGGGCGCGATGAGCAGCCGTTCGGCGGCAAGCTCGTCATATTCGGCGGTGAATTTCTTGCGCCGCATCTGCGACAGGAAACAGTTGCGCAGGATGACGAACGCCCAGCTCTTCATGCTGGAGGGGCCGGGCACATATTGTGCGCGCGCCTTCCACGCCTTCAACATCGTTTCCTGTACCAGATCGTCGGCCAGGTCGGCGTTGCCGGTCAGGCTGCGCCCGAACGCTCGAAGGTGCGGCAGCATCGCCGCCAGTTCGCGCTTGAAGCTCGCGTCGTCGAGCGGTTGATTTATTACGTCGCTGATAAAAAAGCCTTTGCCTGGCAATGTTCGATCATATCTCAACCGGCTTAGCGCTTCGACCTTGCATTGCAAGCGCGCCGCCGGTCAGCGGGCAATTGGACGGCGTCCAAGTGCGATGAAGTTGGCGAACATCCTTTCGTCCGCAGCATCGATCCGGCCGTTGGCCGCAAGGCGCGCCAGACCCTCGTCCTGCCATTCGAAACGCGGATCGTACAGCATCGCCCATTCGCCGAAATCGCGGGTCTCGACGGTACGCCGGCGCACTTCGGTCATGCCGTCATGCCGCGGGTCGCTGCGGATGGCGGCAAGGCAGGCTTCGACCTTTTCGTCCGGCCCTTCCAGAAGTTGAAGGAAGTTATGCCCATTATAAACGAGCGCGCCGGTCAGTTCGTCGCGCGCGTTGTTGCGGCAGGCCGATACCAGGATCGCCGCAATATCATCGTCACCAATCAACGGATCAGCGACACTCACATAGGTAACGGAAAGCAACTGGCCACCTCCTGTTGACCGGCTACAGGCCGGGCAAAATGTGACCCCTCACATGCCGCTGCTTAGGGCCGGTGTGATTTATTGGCAACGCGTTCGTCGCAAAAAATGGAATCTGTGGAACCAGCGGCCGTCTTCCTCGTTGCTCCCGCATGGCTACGCAAGGCAACAACAGGACGGACGGCAAGGGTGCCCCGCACCCGATTACCGATGCGTCGAATCGGCAGCGGGGAAGCTTTCCCGGCACGAATGGTGACGAATGGCACCGCACGCTGACCGGGCGGCAGGCGCCCGAGCCGGTGAGCGCGAAGCTGCGCATGATTTACGGCAACATCGTCGCCGAACGCCTTCCCGACAATATGCTCGACCTTCTTTCCCAGCTCGATCAGAAAAGTTCGAAGCAATAATGACCGGACCCACCGCAGCTGCCTCGCAGCCGCAGGCCGACAACCTGTCGGACGGCGAATTCAAGACGCTTCTCGCGGGTGTCATCCCCCACCTGCGCGCCTATGGCCGCAGCCTGTCGGGCAATCCGGACCTTGCCGACGATCTGACGCAGGATACGATGGTCAAGGCGTGGGCTTCGCGCGAACGGTTCGAGCGCGGCACCTCGATCAAGGCGTGGACCTTCGTTATCCTGCGCAACACCTTCCTCTCGCAGATGCGCCGCAACAAGTTCGTCGGCGAATATGACGAGACCGCGGTCGAACGCACCATGTCGACCCGCGCTGCCCAAGAAGACAGCGGCGAGATGGCCGACCTCCAACGCGGCTTGATGGAATTGCCGCAAGACCAGCGCGAGGCGCTGATTCTCGTCGGCGCCGGCGGGCTGTCGTACGAGGAAGCCGCGAGCATCTGCGACTGCGCGCTCGGCACGATGAAAAGCCGCGTGTCGCGCGCGCGCGCCGCGCTCGAAGAAATCATGAACAGCGGCCATTTTTCGCAGAAGCGCGCCGATGCCCCGCCCGCGAGCGAAGCGGTCGACGCGATCATGGACAGCGTCGAGGCGATCACCGCACGGCGCGAGGCGGCGAGCCGCTAAGCCTCTCGACTTTGCGGCATCGGCGCGTCAGAACGGCACGTCCTTCTCCAGCAAAGCGAGCTTCCGCATGAAAAATCTGCCGCATGTTGCCCTGATCGCCGCGCTTGTCGTCGCCGCCTGCTCCGCCGCGCCCGCGTCGACCGAAGCCGCCCCTGCCGACACCGCCAAGCTCGACGCATCGGGCGCGCAGCCCGCGACCCCGCTCGCCGACGCCCCCTTCACGGTCAAGGAGGTCGCAAGCTTCAACGAACCCTGGGCGATGACGTTCGTCCCCGGCACGCGCGCCGCGCTGGTCACCGAGAAATCGGGGAAGCTCAAACTCTGGCAGGAAAGCGGCCCGACGCTGGACGTCGCGGGTATACCCGCGGTGGCCTATGGCGGCCAGGGCGGTTTCGGCGACGTCATCGTCGCGCCCGACTTTGCGACCAGCGGCACGATTTATTTGAGCTGGGTCGAGGCCGGTCCCGGTAAAACCTATGGCGCCGTCGTCGGCCAGGCGAAGCTGATCCAAGGGGCCTCGCCGCGGCTGGAAGGCCTCCAGATCATCTGGAAACAGGATCCGAAAGTCGAGGGTCGGGGGCATTATTCGCATCGCCTCGTCTTCTCGCCCGACGGTAAATATTTCTTCATCGGATCGGGCGAACGCCAGAAGTTCGATCCCGCGCAGGACATGAAGGCCAATCTGGGCAAGATCCTCCGCCTCAATCCCGACGGCAGCGTGCCGACCGACAACCCCTTCGCGGATCAGGGCGGGGTAACGGCGCAAATCTGGTCGCTCGGCCATCGCAATATCCTCGGCCTCGCCTTCGACGGCACCGGAAAGCTCTGGAACCAGGAAATGGGGCCAAAGGGCGGCGACGAGGTCAACCTCGTCGATGCCAAAGCCAATTATGGCTATCCGATCGTCTCGAACGGCGATCATTATGATGGCAAGGATATCCCCGACCATCCGACGCGCCCCGAATTCGCAGCGCCGAAATTGTGGTGGAATCCCTCGGTCTCGCCCGCCGGGCTCGTCTGGTATGGCGGCGACATGTATCCGGGCTGGAAGAACAGCCTCTTGATGGGCGCGCTGTCAGGCGAAGGCCTGATCCGCATGGGCGTCGACGGCGACACGCTGCACAAGTCGGACCGCTGGGATTTCGGCCAGCGCATCCGCGAAGTCGAGGTGCGCGACGACGGCTCGATTTGGCTGCTCACCGACGGCGAAGACGGCAAACTGGTGAAGCTGGTTCCGAAGCGCTGATTTTTCCATCGCCGTAAATTGCCATGTCCCCGCGACGGAGCATGGGGTCGGATCGTCCCCCAGACGATCCTTGGCCATGCCGGGCATGGCCAACCCGATACTGACCCATCTCCGGTGGGCGCAACCTAGAATCGGCAGGAGATAGGCCCCTGCCTTCGCAGGGGTACAAACTCTGATATAGGGCTGACAATGATCCGCGGCTTCCTAACCCGGCGCGCCGAATGGCCGGCGCGTATTCCCGATCCCGAAGCCTTGCCGCCGCTGACGTTGCTGTGGCGCGAGATCGGGTCGCTTGCGCGCGCGATCGGCGGCCGCATCCGCCCGATGCCGCCCGAACCCAATCCCGACAGCGAGCATCCGCCGGTGATGGTGCTGCCGGGCTTCCTGTCGGGCGATTGGGCGACGAAGGCGCTGCGCGCCGACCTCCGGCGGTCGGGCTTTCGCTGTTACGCCTGGGGTCTTGGCTTCAACCGCGGCGCGACGGCCGACATCATCGACCGCATCGACACCCGCGTCCAGTGGATCATAGACCGCACCGGCTATGCCCCCGCACTCGTCGGATGGAGCCTCGGCGGTATCTATGCCCGCGAATATGCCAAGCATCACCCGGACAAGGTTGCGCGCGTCGTCACTTTGGGCTCGCCCTTTTCGGGCAGCCGCCGCGCGAACCGCGCGTGGCGCCTCTATCACCTTGTCGCGCGCCACCCGGTCGACAATCCCCCGATCGACTTCCACCCCGCGCCGCGCCCCGAAATGCCGACCTTCGCGCTCTGGTCGAAGCATGATGGCGTCGTCGCGGTGAGCAGCGCGCGCGGCCAGCCGCACGAAAGCGACCGGCAGGTCGAGGTCGACTGCGGCCATATGGGCTTCGCCTATGCGCCCACCTCGGTCGCCGCGATCGTCAAGGCGCTGACCGAGGAGGTGAGCGCCGCGCCCGAAGACGCCGCTCAGCACACATCGATGCGATAGGCCGGCGCGGCGCGCCACGACAGCAGCATCCGACCCGGCCGCCGCCCCATCAGACCCGTCGGCACAAAGCCGACGCGGCGCAGCAGCGCGCGCGACCGGTCATTATCGGGATGGCATTCGGCAACGATCGAACAGCCCGGCCGTGATGAGGCGAGCGCATCGACGACCGCGCGCACCGCCTCGGTCGCAATGCCCTTCCCACGCGCCCGCGCCGCAAACCAGTAACCGATCTCATATTCCTGTCCCGCGCGGCGGTGGACGCCGATCACACCGTTGAGATCGAGGCCATGTTCGTCGCGCACCGCATGGAAAACGTCGCCGCCGCCCGATCCCGCGATCAGCGCACGGGCGTCGGCCTCGGTGAAGGGCGCGGCCAAGAAATGGACCTGCGACGTCACCGTCTCGTCGGTGATCGCGGACAATGCGCGCGCATCGTCGGCAAACAGCGGCGTGATGCGGCAATGGTCGGTCGACAGGGCAAGCAAGGTATCGGTCATGTCGCGTCTTCTTCAAAAAGCGCACGCCGTGACCGGAGGTTGGTGGTGTGATGATAACCATTCGCCTGTCCGAACACGGCGGCGATGGTCACAGTGATGCCATGCCGCTCCTATGTAAAGGAGCGCCAATACGCCTTGAATCGGAGGGATTGGTCGTTGGTCATCGCGGGTAGGCGTAACAGCGCCGTGTCCGCCGATCAAGTCCCGGCTTGACGGCAATCTTTCACGCACTATTTAAAGTTACATGAAACGCGACAGCCGACTCTCGGGCGTGCTCCACGTCCTCCTCCATATGGCCGAGCATCGCGCCCCGATGACCTCGGACCAGCTGGCAAAGGCGATGCAGACGCACCCCGTTGTCATCCGCCGTATCCTCGGCGGACTCCGCGATGCGGGCTTCGTGCGTAGCGAAAAGGGGCACGGCGGCGGCTGGACGATCGCGAGAGACCTTGCCGACATCACGATGCGCGACGTCTATGACGCGATCGGCCGCCCCGGCCTGATGGCGATGGCCAACCGCACCGAGGCGCCCGGCTGTCTCGTCGAGCAAGCTGTCAACGCCGCGCTCGATACCAGTTTCCAGGAAGCCGAGGCGCTGCTGCTCGCCCGCTTCGGCGAGGTGACGCTTGCGCAGCTCGCCGCCGATTTCCACGCGCGCATGGCCGCGCGCTCCCTCTCCCCCACCGCACAGGAGCATATCCATGGCTGAAGGCGCCCAGCATTTCCTCGACAGCTTCAAGGACCCCGAAGCGGTCGCGCGCTATACCGAAGGGCCCCGCCGCTTCGTCCCCGGACTCGACGGGCTCCACCGCATGACCGGCCTCCTGCTCGCCGAGCGCGTGCCCGCGGACGCGCATATCCTCGTCCTCGGCGCGGGCGGCGGCAGCGAGATGAAGGCGATGGCCGACGCGCATCCGGGCTGGCGCTTCACCGGCGTCGACCCGGCGGGGCCGATGCTCGATCTGGCCGCCAAGGTCTTGGGCGCGAACGCGCACCGCGCCGACCTGATCGAAGGCTATATCGACGACGCGCCTGCCGGACCCTTCGACGGCGCGACCTGCCTCCTCACGCTCCATTTCCTCGAGCGCGAAGAACGCATCCGCACCGCCGCCGAAATCCGCGCCCGCCTCAAACCCGGCGCCCCGTTCGTCGCCGCGCATGGCAGCTTCCCGCAAGAGCCGGGCGAGCGCGACCGCTGGCTCGACCGCTACGCCGCTTTTGCCATCGCATCGGGCGGCGAACCCGATCAGGTTGCCAAGGGCCGCGAAGCCGTCGCCACCCATGTCGCAATGCTGAGTCCCGAAGCCGATGTCGAGGTTCTGCGCGCCGCGGGTTTTACCGGCGTCGAGCAATTTTACGCCGCCTTTACCTGGCGCGGATGGGTGGGTTATGCGTGAGGGCGGGTTTTGACCGGGGCGGCCGTAAATCCTCCCAGTGGCGAAGCCATGGGGAGGTGGCAGCGCGAAGCGCTGACGGAGGGGCTAATGCCGCCGACGTTGCGGCCCTTCCACCACTCGCTGGGCGAGCGGTGCCCCTCCCCATGGCTTCGCCACAGGGAGGAGCAAACGTCCACTCCCCACCCCATATCGACCTGTTCTGTTCCTGATACCCGACAGCCACCAATGGCTCCTGCGCTTCGCGCCGCCTCGATCGTCGCTGCGCGCTTGCGTCGGGCATAAATACAATATATTGCGCAATATATTGTACGAATCGCATGACAGGCAGGAAATCGGATGAAAAACAAGCGCTGGCCCCTCATTCTCATCGCCACGACCCTTTGGCTGGCGCCAGCTGCCGCAGCGGACGAAGCGCCGCTCTCCGCCGCCGACAAGCGCGCCGTCGTCCAACAGCTCGGCCAGACGCTGGAGGCGAATTATGTCTACCCCGACAAGGCCAAGACCATCGCCGCGACCCTGCGCCGCAATCTCGACGCCGGCGACTATGACGCTGCGCACGACCGCCCCACACTCGCGAGCGAATTGACCGACGACCTGATCGCCGCATCGGGCGACCTGCATTTCGCGGTCGGGGTCGATCCCGAATGGGTCGCCGATTATGCCGCGAAGCAAGACCCTGCCCGCGCCGCCGCGCGGCGCGAAGCGGAACGGCGCGAAGAGCTACGGAAAAATTTCGGCTTTGCGGCTCTGCGCTACCTCGACGGCAACATCGCCTATGTCGACCTGACGCATTTTGCCGACCCCGAACCCGGCTATGACGCCGCCGCCGCCGCGATGCGCTTCATCGAAAATGGCGACGCGGTGATCTACGACCTGCGCTATAACAACGGCGGCTATCTCGAGATGGCGCAATTGCTCGCAAGCCAGCTCTTTCCGGGCGACAAGGATCAGGAGCTGTTCGATTATTATTACACGCTCGACGGCCGCCGCGTTGAGCGCGGCCAATGGGTGCTTCCCGCGCTGCCCGCGAAGCGGCTCACCGGGAAGCCCGTCTATGTCCTCACCGGCTCGACCAGTTTTTCTGCCGCCGAATGGTTCGCCTACACGCTCAAGAAACTGGGCCGCGCGACCTTGGTCGGCGAACGCACCGCGGGCGGCGCGCACCCGGTCGACCGCAAGCCCGTCGGCACCGATTTTTTCGTGCAGGTGCCGATCGGCCAGATCCGCGACCCCGTCGATCGCGGCGATTTCGAGGGACAGGGTGTTACACCCGACCATCAGGTCCCGTCGGCCGACGCCCTGACCGTCGCGCACCGCCTCGCGCTCGCCGATCTTGCCAAGGCCGATCCGGCGAAACAGGCCGACGCCGACTGGTTCGCCCCGATGCTCGCATCGCGCCCGCAACCGACCACCGCCGCGCTCAAGGCGATCGCCGGTCGCTACGAGGGACGTCGCATCGACCTTATCGACGGCAAATTGCTCTACACTTGGCGCGAACGACTGCGGCTGACGCTCGCACCGCTCGCCGGCGACCTGCTCGAACTTGAAGGCGTGCGCGACTTCCGCTTTCGCATCATGCGTAAAGGCGGCAAGGTGGTCGCGCTCGAACGCATCGACCGCGACGGAACGACCCTGACCTATGCCCGCCTCGACTGACATCTCGACCGATCTCGACGACATCACCTTCCTCGGCCGCCTCAGCGAAGCGCTGAGCCAGCGGATCGAGGAACAGACGCGGCCGCTGTTCGACGAAGCCGGCATCACCGTCCCCGTGCGGTCCTGCTCGCTGCTCACCGCGCTGGTGGATGCAGGCGAAGCATCGGCCGCCGACCTTGCCCGCGCGCTCGGCCAATCGCACCAGCTGGTCGTCCAGAAATGCCCCGCGCTGCTCCGCCTCGGCCTCATCACCCAACACGCCGACCCCGCGGACGCGCGGCGCAAGATCTTCCGGCTAACCGACGCGGGCCGCGACCAGCTCGCCCGCATCGACGCCTACAGCGTGCGAATAAGCGAGGTTTATCGCGCGCTCTTCGAAGAGGTCGGCGACGTCCACGGCGCGATATTGAAGGCGCTCAACGCCCTGGCCGACAAGCCACTGAGCGAACGCATCAAGGAATAGTCAGAGCACCCGGACCATCACCAGCGCATCGACGAAGCCCTCCGCCGCTGGCAACCGCGCTACTTTATGCAGGCCTCGGCGATCGCCGTCACGTGCCGCAAATCGGTGCCGCAACAGCCGCCGAGGACCTTGATCTGCGGAAAGCGGTCGATCAGCGAACGATGCCGCGCGGCCAGATCGGCCGGATCGCCGATGTCGAGTTCGGTCATCACATCGAGTTCGGCGTGGCTGAGGCACGACGCGTTCGCGCGCACCCCGCCGATCCGCGCAGTCCACGCGGCGCCGTCGTCCAGCACCGCATCGAAATGCGTCGGATGCGCGCAGTTGACCATATAATAGGCCGGGTAATTGCCCGTCGCCGCGTCTACCGCCGCGATCGCATCACCCAGCCCTTCGCCCGTCGGCAACCGCCCGTCGGTCTCGACGGTAAAACTGATTGCGACCGGCAGCCCCAGCGCCTTCGCCGCATTCGTCACGCCGACCGCTTCGGGAACATTCGTCATCGTGATCGCCGCGAGCATATCTACGCCCGCAGCCGCAAGCACGCCCGCCTGATGGGCATGATAGGCCTGCGCCTCGTCGGCAGACATGATCTTCCCCGGATCATAACCGTCGCCGCGTGGGCCGATGCAGCCGCTGACTACCACCGGCACATCGGCATATTCGGCGCGCAATCCGCGGAGCAATTCAATCGCCGCGCCGTTCAGCCCGTCGAGTTCTGCCAACGTAAAGCCGAGCGGTTCGGCCCAATCGGGGCCCGCCCGCCACGTCGCGCTCTCGAGGATGAGGCCGGTGCCCTTCGCCCGCGCAAGATCGAGGAAGCCCCGATAATAGGCTTCGAGCACATCGACGCCTTCGTCGGACGTGAACAAGGTCACGGACGAGAAAAGCGGCAAGTCGATGCCCTTGTTGAATAAAATATCGGTTTCCAGACCCGCGTCGGTCAGGAAAAACCGGTCGAGTTGCGGTAATGAAGAGATCGCCATCCTTAGCCCCTCCCTCAAATATCCTTGGCGAATAATAAAAGGGAAGACGCCGATTGTCTATTGAACCAGCCGATCAGTTCCTCGCCAGAAAAGGCGCCACAATTTCGTCCGTTACGCGCAGCGGCCGGCCGCTCGCCTTGTCAAGCAGCGCCCACACCGTCCGCGCGCGCACATGCACCTTGCCGTCCTCGCCGGTGAATTCCATGAAACGGTCGAACTTCGCGCCCTGCGGCTTGTCGGCGACCCATGTCCGCGCGGTCACCGTCTCGCCGGGGCCGAGCGCGCGGAGGTAATCGACCTCGTGCCGCACCACGACCCAGATATAGGCGTCTTTGTGCGCCTGCGGCGCTGCGGCGTCCCAATGGCCGGTCGCGACCTGCTGGATCCACTGGACCCACACCGCATTGTTGACATGCCCCAGCTCGTCGATGCTCTCGGGCGTCGCGACGAGGTCGAGGGTAAATTCCCTCATGCCAGCTCGACGGTGGTCACCATATAGCCCGCATCGCGAAGCGCCGCGACAAGGCTGTCGAGATGCTCGCGGTCGCGCGCTTCGCATTCGATGTCGGTGATCAGCCCCTTCGCGGGCAGCGTCGTGAAAATGCGCTGGTGATAGATTTCGATGATGTTGACCTGTTTCTCGTCAAACAGCTTCATCACCTTGAACAGCGCGCCGGGACGGTCCTGTAGCCGGATGCGCAGCCGCGCGATGCGCCCCGACCGCGCGAGGTCGCGCAGCAGTACATTCGCGAGCAGCCGCGTGTCGATATTGCCGCCGGTCAGCACCAGCCCGACTTTGCGCCCGGCAAACTCCTCGGGGTGCGCGAGCATCGCCGCGAGTCCCGCGGCGCCGGCGCCCTCGACCACCGTCTTTTCGATCTGGAGCAGTAGGCTGACCGCGCGTTCAAGATGCCGCTCGGCGACAAGCACGATGTCGTCGTTGAGTTCGGCCACGAGCTTGCGCGTATAGCTCCCCGGCTCCTTGACCGCGATACCTTCGGCGAGCGTGTCGCCCTCGCACGCCATGTCGACGCCGTTCAATTCGGCATACATCGACGGATAGAGCTCGGCTTGCACGCCGACGAGGCGCATGTCATTCTTGATCCCGCGCGCCGCGGTGCCCATGCCCGCGAGCAGCCCGCCGCCGCCGATCGGCACGATCAGCGTGTCGAGCTCAGGCACATCCTCAAGCATTTCGAGCGCGACAGTCCCTTGCCCTGCCGCCACATGGGGATGGTCGAAGGGATGGACGAAGGTCAGCCCGCGTTCCTTTTCCAGCTCGCGCGCATGGGCATAGGCGTCATCGAACTTTTCGCCGAACAGCACGATCGTCGCGCCGTGGCTCGCGGTCTGCGACACCTTCACCTGCGGCGTCGTGCTCGGCATCACGATGGTGACGGGCACGCCGAGGCGCTTGCCATGATAGGCGAGTCCCTGCGCATGATTGCCCGCCGATGCCGCGATCACGCCGCGCGCGCGTTGTTCGGGGTCCATCAGCAACAAGGCGTTCAATGCGCCGCGTTCTTTGTACGCGGCGGTGAATTGCAGATTTTCGAACTTCAGCCACACTTCGGCGCCGACCATTTCGGACAAAGTCTGCGAATGGAGGGTCGGCGTCCGCACGACCGCGCCGTTAATTCGCCCCGCCGCCGCGCGCACATCGTCCAATGTGATCGCCGGTAAATCGGCGGCGGAGGTGAGGGTGAGTTGATCTGTCATAACGGCAAGCGCACTAGCCTATCTGGCGCGCCGCGCAAACCATGGTTATGGACTTGGCCATGAGCGAACAAAAATTGCGCATCAGCTTCATCGGAACCGGCGTCATGGGCGGACCGATGGCGGGCCACCTCGTCCGGGCGGGCCATCAGCTCACCGTTTATAACCGCACGCGCGCCAAGGCCGACGCCTGGGTCGCGCAACACGGCGGCACCGGGGCATCGACCCCGGCCGACGCGGCCCGGGACGCCGATGTCGTCCTCACCTGTGTCGGCAACGACGACGATCTGGCGCAGGTCACGCTCGGCCGCGACGGCGCGTTCAAGGCGATGAAGCGGGGCGCGCTGTTCATCGACCACACGACCGTCTCCGCGCGCATCGCGCGCCAGCTGTCGGTCGAGGCCGACGGGCTAGGCCTGCTCTGCCTCGACGCCCCCGTTTCGGGCGGTGAGGCGGGCGCACAGAATGGCACGCTGTCGATCATGTGCGGCGGCACCATGGCCGCCTTCGCCGCGGCCGAACCGGTGATGCAGGCCTATGCCGCGCGCATGGTCCATATCGGCGGACCCGGCGCGGGGCAGACGACCAAGATGGCCAACCAGATCGCGATCGCCGGGGTGATTCAGGGTCTGTCCGAAGCCCTGCGTTTCGCGCAAGCGTCGAAGCTCGACACCGACAAGGTGTTCGAAGCCGTCTCGGGCGGCGCCGCGGCAAGCTGGCAGATGCTCAACCGCTGGGGGACGATGGCGAAGGACGAATTCGATTTCGGCTTTGCCGTCGACTGGATGCGCAAGGATCTGGGCCTCGCGCTCGACGAAGCGCGCGTCAACGGCGCGACGCTGCCGGTCGCGAGCCTCGTCGACCAATTTTACGCCGATGTGCAAAAGGCCGGCGGTGGGCGCAAGGACACCAGCTCGCTCGTCACAAGGTTGCCCCGGTGAAATATATCATGATGAAGCGCCTGACCTTGACCGCCCTCGCGCTCACCCTCGCCGCCGCCCCCGCGCACGCCGACACGCTCGTCGACAATGTCAACGGCATCACGCTCGACAAGGACGGTAAGCTCATCCGCTTCACCGGGCTCGTTATCGACACGCAGGGCAAGGTCAAGCAGCTGCTCGGTCGCAAGGACAAGCGCCCCGAGCGGCCCGATTTCAAACAGGACGGCCAGGGCAAGACCCTGATCCCCGGCCTGATCGACGCGCACGGCCATGTCATGGGCCTCGGCTTCCAGCTGATGCTGCTCGACCTCAGCGGCACCAACAGCCTTGCCGAAGCGCAAGCGGCGATCCGCAAATATGCCGCCGAAAATCCCGAAATGCCGTGGATCATCGGGTCGGGCTGGAATCAGGAAAAATGGGGCCTCGGCCGCTTCCCGACCGCTGCCGACCTCGACGCCGCGGTGCCGAACCGCCCCGTCTGGCTCGAACGCGTCGACGGCCACGCCGGTTGGGCGAACACGGCAGCGATGACCGCAGCGAAGATCACCCCTGCGAGCAAGTCGCCCGAAGGCGGCCGTATCGAAATGGAGGGCGGGAAACCGAGCGGCGTTTTCGTCGACGCCGCGATGGCGCTGGTCAACAGCGCCAAGCCCAAGCCGCTCGCGCGCGACCTCGACCGTGCGCTCTATCTCGCGCAGCAGAAACTGCTCGAACAGGGGATCACGGCGATCGCCGACATGGGAACGACGATCGAAGAATGGCAATCCTATCGCCGCGCCGGCGACAAGAAACAGCTCGCGGTGCGCATCCTCTCCTATGGCGGCGATATCGACAATATGGCGATCATCGCCGGGTCCGAACCGACGCCCTGGCTCTATGACGACCGCCTCCGCATGGTCGGGGTGAAGCTCTATCTCGACGGCGCGCTGGGTTCGCGCGGCGCGTGGCTGAAGGCGCCGTACAGCGACGCGCCGGGGCAGAAGGGTCTGCCTTTGCTCACCCCCGCGCAGCTCCGCAACAAGATGGTCCGCGCGTCGATGGACAAGTTCCAGGTCGCGATCCACGCGATCGGCGACGCAGCCAATGCCGAGGCGCTCGACGCGATCACCGACCTCACCGCCGACCTGCCCGGCGAGCGCCGCTGGCGCATCGAACACGCGCAGATCATTGATCCCGTCGACATCCCGCGCTTCGCGACGCTCAAGGTCATCGCGTCGATGCAGCCCGTCCACCAGACGAGCGACCGCGTGATGGCCGAAGCCCGTCTCGGCCCCGATCGCCTCAAGGGTGCTTACGCGTGGCGCAGCCTCGAAAATGCCGGCGTCCGCCTCGCCTTCGGCTCCGACGTGCCGGTTGAAAGCGCCAACCCCTTCCCCGGCATCGCCGCCGCGATCTCGCGCACCGATGACAAGGGGGAACCCTTCGGCGGCTGGCGTCCCGAGGAAATCGTGACGCGCGAAACCGCGCTTGACGGCTTCACGCGCACCGCAGCCTTTGCCGGTTTTGCCGAAGATCGCATCGGCACGCTGATGCCCGGAATGCGCGCCGACTTCCTGATCGTCGACACCGATCCGATGCTCGCGAGCCCCGACGAAATCCGCCGCATGACCCCGCTCGAAACCTGGATCGGCGGCTATCGCTATTACAAGAAGAGTGAGGGCGCGACCGTTGGCCGCTGACACGCCGACCCGCCGCGCGCTGCTCACCGGACTCGCGGCATTGCCCGTCGCCGCGGCGGCCGCCGCGGCCGAGCGCAAGGAACGCAAACCCAAGAAGCGCAAACCGGCCAAACCCAAGATCCAGCATGTCGATGTCGCGATCATCGGCGCGGGCGTGTTCGGCGCGTGGACCGCATGGCATCTGCTTCGCGCGGGCAAGAGCGTGCGGCTGTTCGACGCCTATGGCGCGGGCCATGCGCGCGCTTCGTCGGGCGGCGAAAGCCGCGTTATCCGCATGGGGTACGGTGCCGACACCATCTATTCGGAGATGGCGCGCGACTCGCTCAAATATTGGAAAGACCTCTCGGACACGGCAAGCGCGCCGATCTTTCACAACACCGGCGTCCTCTGGTTCGCACCGCAAGGCGACGCCTATACCGCGCAGTCGCTTGCCTGGCTGCAGGCAAACCGCGTCGCCCACGAACATGGCGACGTCCGCTGGCTGCAGGAAAAGTGCCGCCAGATCCAATTCTATCAGGGCGAAACCGGCATCCTCGAAACCGAGACCGGCGCGCTGATCGCCGGGCGCGGGGTGCAGGAGGTCATCGCCGACGCGCAGATCGAGGTCGAGCGCGTCGTCATGCCCGCGCCGCTTTTTTCAAAGCGGGTCAAGAAGCACACGCTTCCCGACGGCGGCACCGCCGACCATCTCGTCTATTGTGCGGGCCCCTGGCTCGCCGAACTTTTCCCGCAACAACTGATGCACAAGATCGTCGCGACGCGGCAGGAAGTCTATCATTTCGGCGCGCCGCAGGGCGACACACGCTTCGCCCCGCCCGAACTTCCAGTGTGGGCCGACAACAGCAACAACGGGATTTTCTATGGAATCCCCGACCTTGAGGGAGCGGGCTTCAAGATCGCGATCGACCGCCACGGGCCGGTGATCGATCCCGATACGATGGAGCGCACGCTGACTGCCGAGGGCATTGCGGAGGCGCGCGCCTATGTCGCACGCCGCTTCCCCGGCCTAGCCAATGCGCCGCTGATCGGCGGGCGCGTCTGCCAATATGAGAATAGCTCGAACGGCGACTACCTCATCGACCGTTTCCCCGGTCAGGAACGCGTGTGGCTCGTCGGCGGCGGATCGGGCCACGGGTTCAAGAACGGCCCTGCGGTCGGCAAGCGCGTCGCGGCGCATATCCTCGACAAGGATCTGGCGGTCGAACCGCGCTTCAGCTTCGCGACCAAGGGGACCGTGGCGGCGCGGACGGTGTTCTGATGTCGGGCGCGAACCTCTATTCCCGTTCGTGTCGAGCGAAGTCGAGACACGAACGGATAAGTAGGAAATGAAACTCACCGACTGCCACAATATCGACGATTTCCGCGCGCTCGCGAAGCGCCGCCTGCCGTGGCCGGTGTTCGACTATATCGACGGCGCCGCCGACGACGAAGTCACCCGCCGCCGCAACCGCGCCGCCTTCGACGATTGCGACCTCATCCCGCGCGTGCTCGCCGGGGTCGAAAGCGTCGATATGAAAACGACGCTGTTCGGTCGCGAAATGGCGATGCCGCTCTTCCTCTCGCCGACCGCACTCCAGCGCCTGTTCCACTGGCAGGGCGAGCGCGCCGTCCTTCGCGCCGCCGCGAACGCGGGGACCGTCGCGGGCATATCGAGCCTCGCGACGGTCAGTCTTGCCGAGGCGGGCGCACTGACCACCGGCCCCAAGCTCTTCCAGCTCTATGTCCACCATGACGAGGGGCTCAACCAGGCGATGCTCGACGCCGCGCGCGATGCGAAGTTCGACGCCGTCGCGCTGACGGTCGATACGATTGTCGGGGGAAACCGCGAACGCTGCCTGCGCTCGGGCTTCACCTCGCCGCCGCGCTTCACCGCGTCGAACATGCTGAGCTACGCCGCGAAGCCCGGCTGGGGGCTCAACTATATGCTCCGCGAAAAGTTCAGCCTGCCCAACCTTGCGACGCATGTGTCCGAAGGGTCGAGCGTGCCCAAGTCGGTCGCCGAATATTTCACCTCGATGCTCGACCAGAGCCTCGACTGGAAACGCGCCGAGGCGATCCGCAAGAAATGGGACGGCCCCTTTTGCCTGAAAGGGATCGTCGCGGTCGAGGATGCCAAGCGCGCCGTCGATATCGGCGCGACGGCGGTCATGGTGTCGAACCACGGCGGGCGCCAGCTCGACGGCAGCATCGCCCCCTTCGACGCGCTTGCCGCCATCGTCGATGCGGTCGGGGACAAGGTCGAAGTCATCTGCGACGGCGGCATCACGCGCGGTACGCATGTATTGAAGGCGCTGTCGGTCGGCGCCAAGGCCTGTTCGGGCGGGCGCCTCTATCTCTATGCGCTCGCCGCGGCGGGCGAGGATGGCGTCGCGCGCGCGATCGCCCTGCTCCGCGCCGAGATGGAGAGGGGCATGAAATTGATGGGGGCCAGGACCCTTGCGGATCTCGGCCCCGATAATTTGCGTTGGCGGTAACACGCTAAAAAAATGTACCCCCGCGAAAGCGCGGGCCCATCGCCTGCCGGTACGATTTAGAGCCGTTCGGAGATGTGTCCCCGCCTTCGCGGGGACACACCAATTGAAGGTCGGCCATTACGCCGCCACCGGCTCGCCCTTCTTGCCGATCCCGCCCCAGTCGATGCCGCGCGTCATGTACATCACCCCGGCAAGGGCGAAGAACATCAGCACCGACCCGATCAGCAGCGAGTAAGCCTCAAGG
Source organism: Sphingopyxis fribergensis (assembly GCF_000803645.1). NCBI lineage: Bacteria > Pseudomonadati > Pseudomonadota > Alphaproteobacteria > Sphingomonadales > Sphingopyxidaceae > Sphingopyxis > Sphingopyxis fribergensis. Next base: position 3,522,341 of record NZ_CP009122.1, read on the forward strand.
TTGAGCAGCACATAGAGCAACGCATAAAGCCCGATCAGCATCGCCGCGAGAAAACGCGCGCGCTTCCAGCTCCCCAGCACCGCCGCGCTATAGAAAGCGAGCAATCCGATGATCGCCGCCGACGCCAGCATATAGGCGAAGGTGAACCCGATCACCTCGGCAAAGGCAAGCAGCAGCACGAAGAACAGCACCAGTGCGATGCCGGTCAGCAGATACTCCGCCGCTGCCACTCGCGCGCCCGCGATGATGTCGAACATCAGGAAAGCGACGAAGGTGAAGCCGATGAACAGAAAGCCATATTTGATGCTGCGGTCGACCTGGCTGTACAGGTCGACGGGTTCGATCAGGCTGATCGCGACCGCTTTTGCGGTGCCGCCCGACGCTTCGGCCGTGTTCACGTCGTTCGACGCAACCGCAACGGGCGCTTCCATATAGGCATCGCGCCGACCATAAGCGGTCGCCACCGGCGGCGACAGGTCGCCGGTCAGCACTTGCGCCTGCCCCAATGCGAGGTTCGGGATCGCATAGGTCGCGGTAAAGCCGCTTGCCGTCACGTCGCGCTTCGCGGGCAGGAAATCGCCGCCGAAGCTCGGATTCGGCCAGCTCGACTTGACCGTCCAGCGTGTGTCGACCCCGCGCGGGATCAGTTTGAAATCGCCCAGCCCACGCACGCCGATCTTGTAATCGACCTTCAGCGGCGTGGCCGCGGTCCAGTCGACGAACGCGAAGGTGCCTGAATTGCCGGTCGAGAGCAGCCCCTTGCCGGGCTGCAGCGCGAGCGGGGTTCCGTTGACCGCGACGCTGTTGCCGTCGACCAGCCCGCGCGCGTCGCTGATGCCCAAACGCACCTCGGCCCGATCGAGCATCAGCGCCTCGCGCGCGACGCCAAAGCGCGCGATGTCGGCGGGCAGGACGAAATCGGCGCTGCCTGCAATCTGGCTTTCATAAACGACCGTCTCGTAAATCGCCTTCTTCCGCTTTTCGGGCTTGATGACGACATCGGCCTTGTTTGTTTTCGGCGACAGATAGAGGTTGCGGATCGTGTTCACCGTCCGCGTGACGTCCTTGCCATTTTCGGTAACTGTGGTGGTTTCGGTCGCGCGATAGGGGATGACGATCACCGGCCCCGCGATCGTCTGTTGCCCGCCCCAGCCCTGCCCGATCGAGGCCTGCGCGGTCTCGGCCTGCTGCTGACGATCCCAGAGCAGGCCGTAAATCATGAGGAGGGGGACCATGAGCGCGACCGCGATCAGCACCGCAATGACCAGCTTGACACCGGGACTTCGTTCGCTTCGCGCGGACGGAATGGGAGGAACCGAAACGCTTTGAGTCATGGGGGATCACCTTCGCCGCTTCAACTGGTCGACGAATTTGCACGGTTCATCGCCATCGTCAAGCACGTTGCGTCAGGGCGCCCCTGGGCACAACGTGCACGAAAAAGGGGGCGGCCTCCCCCGAAGCCGCCCCCTTAGTGCGTGGTCGCTGACCCGCTAGGCGATCAGAAAGATGCACCCAGCGTAAAGACCACGGTTGGATCGTAAAGCGTGTCGAGTTCCTTGATGCCCGATTTTTTGACGTCGGTGTCGATATACTGCACCGAGAAGGTGAGCGGGCCGGCAGGGACCGAGGCGCCGATCGACCAGTCGACATATTTGCCGTCGGGCGACACAAGGCCGAGCGAACCGTCATTATAGCCGATGCCCGCGGTCAGCGTCAGCGGGGTATTCGGCACGCCGAAACCGGCGCCGAGGTTCAGATAGATATTGTCGTCATCGCCGAGCGAATTCTGCTTCGGCGCATAAGCGACCATGCCGGTGACCGAGACGGGGCCGATGTCGTGCGACAGCTTGCCGATGCCTTCGAAATAATCGGTCGGCGCGCCGCCGTCGTCGCTGCCGGGATAGGTGTAATAGGTGACGCCAAGGTCGACCGTCGTGCCCGAGGCGACTTCGGTGTTGAAACCCGCGTAAAGGTCGAGTTCGAACTTGCCATAGGCATCGCTGTCGGGAAGCGACGAGCCCCAGACGCCGGCGTAGAGTCCGCTTTCATGGCTGACCGTCAGCGTCGGCTGGACGGCGACCTTCTCGTTCGACAGCGAAATGCCGCGGAAGCGATAGTCCGACGTGACCGCGATGCCGCCCGAAAGCGAGAACGGGCCGCTGGCTTCTTCTTCCTGGGCGAAGGCGGGCGTCGACATGGCCGACGCGGCGAGCAGCATGCCGAAACACGCTTTGGTAAGAAACTTCATGGGTGATCCCCCTAACAAAAACACGGATCGTCCCAGCCTGCCGTTGCGTGTTCACGCCTCTTCGTACGGGCCTGTAACGACGAACACGCCTGAAGTTGCCGATTTTGCTGCAATGCACAAACGAAAATTACGCAAAATGACGAATCCGCATCAGACTGTGACTTTCGAGCAACAGCCGCTTGTGCTTTGCCAAGCCGCGCCCGGACGGCTAAAGAGCGCGCATCTCTCCCCTTCTTGTCGAGCCCGCAACCATGAGCGATCACAATCCCGGCCTGCGCCCCTGGCGCGACATTGCGCGGCGCACATCGCGTCAGATCATGGTCGGCGCCGTTCCCGTCGGCGGCGGCGCGCCGATCAGCGTCCAGACGATGACGAACACGCTGACCAGCGATGCTGTGGCAACGATCGACCAGATTCGTCGCTGCGAGGAAGCCGGCGCCGACCTGATCCGCGTCTCGTGCCCCGACGTCGAATCGACCGCCGCATTGGAAAAGATCGTCCGCGCGGCGCGCATCCCGATCATCGCCGACATTCATTTCCACTATAAGCGCGCTTTGGAAGCCGCCGACGCCGGCGCCGCGTGCCTGCGTATCAACCCCGGCAACATCGGCAGCAGCGAGCGCGTCGGCGAGGTCATCCGTGCCGCCAAGGCGAACGGCTGCGCGATCCGGATCGGCGTGAACGCCGGCAGCCTCGAAAAAGACCTGCTCGAAAAATATGGCGAACCCTGCCCCGAGGCGCTCGTCGAAAGCGCGCTCGACCATATCAAGTTGCTCCAGGACCATGATTTCCACGAATATAAGGTCGCGGTAAAGGCGAGCGACGTCTTCCTCGCGGTCGCCGCCTATGCGCAGCTTGCCGACGCAGTCGACTGCCCGCTCCACCTCGGCATTACCGAAGCCGGCGGGCTGATCGGCGGCACCGTCAAATCGGCGCTCGGCATCGGCAACCTCCTCTGGGCGGGCATCGGCGACACGATCCGCGTCTCGCTTTCGGCCGAACCCGAAGAGGAAGTTCGCGTCGGCTATGAAATCCTGAAGTCGCTGGGTCTGCGCACCCGCGGCGTCCGCGTCGTCTCGTGCCCCAGTTGCGCGCGCCAGGGCTTCGACGTCATCCGCACCGTGCAGGCGCTCGAAGACGCGCTCAGCCACATCAAGACCCCGATGTCGCTCTCGGTCCTCGGCTGCGTCGTCAACGGCCCCGGCGAGGCGCGCGAGACCGACATCGGCATCACCGGCGGCGGCAACGGCAAGCATATGGTTTTCCTGTCGGGCGTCACCGACCACCATGTCGAGGACGCCGACATGATCCAGCACATCGTGAAGCTCGTCGAAGCCAAGGCGGCCGAAATCGACGCGGGCAGTTCGGTGAGCATGGACACGCTGCACGGCAAGGCGGCGTAAACACGGATATCCTTTGCGGGCGCGGACGTCTGCTTTGGTGCGGTGAGCTGCCATCCCCATTTTCGTCATCCCCGCGAAAGCGGGGACCCAGAGCGATCGTCGGCTGGCCTAGCCCTAGGTTCCCGCTTTCGCGGGAATGACGAAGTATTAGAAACGGGGCGTCCGCAATCGGTCGAAAGTTGACAGCACGCGCGCGACCCCACAGATCGCTGGCATGACCCTCGCCATCCGCCCCGCTGCGCCCGCCGACCTGCCGCTGATTGCTCAGTTCATCCGTGACCTAGCCGACTATGAAAAGCTCGCGCACGAGGTCCGCTTCGACGAGGCAAAGCTCGGCGAAAAGCTCTTCGGTCCCCGCCCCTATGCCGAGGTCGTGATCGGCGAGATCGATGGCACGCCACAGGGCTTCGCGCTCTTCTTCCACAATTTCTCGACCTTCGAGGGGCGTCCCGGCATCTATCTCGAAGACCTGTTCGTCCGCCCCGAGGCGCGCGGCTCGGGGCTCGGCAAGGCGCTGCTCGCGCATCTCGCCAAGCTTTGCACGGAGCGCGATTGCGCGCGGCTCGAATGGAGCGTGCTCGACTGGAACGACCCGGCCATCGGCTTTTACAAGGGCCTCGGCGCCAAGCTGATGGACGAGTGGACGGTGATGCGCGTCGATGGCGATGCACTGGCCCGTCTTGCGGGCGCCGCCTGACCGCCGGGCCGGATAATCCCGAACGATTACAGCGGGCCGAAACCGCCGTTTGCGACGCCCCCCGAATCATGCTTTCCTGCCGCCGGGCCGCGCCTTTCCAAGCGAGTCGGGCTCCCTCAACGGGAGCCGGCGACAACAGGGGAAATAGCATGAACAGAATATTGTTCGCCGCTTCGGCGGCCCTTTTCGTTATGGCAGCGGCGCCCGTCGCCAGCGCCCAGATGCCGACCTGGTCGGCCGAGCAGACCGAGGCATGGAAAATCGTCCAGCAAAGCTGGGTCGACGATGTCGCGCAGAACGGCAAATGGCCTGCCAACTACGCCGACCCGCAAATGGTGGTGTGGTCGGCGGAATTTGCGGCGCCGCGCGGCAAGGATTCGGCAGTACGCTGGACCAAGTTCCAGACCACGCAGGGCAAGGTCATCCAATATGAGCTAGCCCCGCAATCGATCTCGCTCAGCGGCAATACCGCGGTCGTCACCTACGCGCTGACGATCGTCACCCAGCGCGGCACTGACAAGCCCGACTGGGGCAAGGAGGGGATCGTCGAAACGCTGGTGCGCAGCGGCACCGACTGGAAATTCCTGTCGTCGACGAGCTTCGCACTCGGAAAATAGGACGCGCGCGGCGGTCAGCCTTTCGGCTTTGGCCGCCGCCGCTCCATCGGCCAACTCGGCATGTGCGCGTCGGACAGCGTCTTCGCTTCCGCCGGCGCCACGCCGAGATCGGTGAGCACGCGCACCAGCGCATCGGCGGGCGCCACCGCGATATCGGGCTGCACCCCGTCGCCTTCCCAATCCTTGCCGGTCTTGGGGTCATAGGTGCGCCCGACCGGGATGAAGGCGCCATAGCCGCCGCCCAGATCCTCGCCGGTCCCGAAATGATTGGCGCCCGCGGTCGGCGCGCCCACAAGCACGCCGCGCCCCGTATGCTTCATCGCGAGCGAGAAATGCTCGGCCGCCGACGCGGTCGCGCCCGACGTCAGCACATAGATTTTGGCATCGCGCAGCCGCGTGTCGGCGTTCGGCGTCGCCCAATGTTCGCGCGCCACCATGCCCGCATCGCCCTTTACCAACCGCATCGAGGCCAGCCCGTCGATCGGCGACCCGCCGCGCGCATCGACCGAGGCGCGCGTCGCCATCGTCACCAGCCGCGTCGGCTCGGCGAACAACCACGGAAAGATGACGTCCATCTGGTCGAGCCCGCCGCCATTATGCGTGCGGATATCGAAAATGATCGCCTTGGCATCGGCATGGTCGGCCATGAACTTCTCGGCCTGCGCGGTGACCGCCGCGTCCATCGGAAAGACGTTGAAACGCACAAAAGCGATTCCCGGTGCGATCCACCCCGCCTGCTCGACGGGCACCTTGGGCGGCCGGCGCACTGGCGCCGCGCTGCCCGGAGCCGTCGCTGCCGGTGCGCCCGCCGTTTCGGGCGCGCGCAGCCGCAGATGGCCGTCGGGTGCGACGGCATTCACATCGGCATCGATCGCCTCACCCAGCGCCGGGCCGGAGAGCGCCTTGTACCGCCCCGCCGCAATGCCCGCGCGGATCGCGGCGGCATAGCGTTTGCCCGTCTCGGGATAGACATAGTCGCGCTCAAGCAACGCCGCATATTTTTCGGCAATGCCATCGGCGCTCGCCTCGTCCGCCGCATAGGCGGGCGGGGGCGCCAATATCGGCGCAACTGCCATCCCGGCAGCGAGCAGCAACGCAGGCAAAATACGCGAAGAACGAATCATCCTCATCTCCAATCCAGCCCCGGCCGACAGAGGTGTATCATATTGACAATACAGATCAACTACATTTGTAGTCTTCAGGATTTCGGCGGTCGGTTTGCTAGAAACAAGAGTACGCCTCCTGCGAGCACGACCAGTGAGCCATATCCTACCCAAGCCCGATCATCGATCATGAAACTGGTCGACGGCCAGCGGACGATGCCCAGACCCTGGAACATAAACAGACTGCCCACCATAACGGCGGCGACTCCGACGATCACCAAGATGCCCTTTATCGCCCCCATGTCCGCTCTCCCCCTATTTGCGCTGCAATCCGATCAGCGGCCGCAGCCAGTCGATGTTGCGCCCGATCCAGTAGAAAAGCCAGCATCCGAGCGTCGTCGCCGCGATCAGGATCAGGAAGGACGGCAGCGCCGTCACCCCTGCTTGCAGCAGATACCAGCCGACGACGACGATGATCGTCTGGTGGATGATGTAAAAGGGAAACACCGCCTCGGCGAGCATCGCGCGCTTGGGATGGTCGCGGTTCCAATAGGCGTCTGCGATCCCGACCAGCGCTACGATCGTCGCCCAGCCCTGCACCTGCCGCGCCAGATGATATATCAGGATCGCCCAGCCGGGCGCACGCATGTCGCCGGGCCAGGTCCATTCGACCGAGGCGATGGGCAGGAAGGCAAGCATCGCCAGCGCCGCGGCGACTTTCCAGCCATGCGCCACCGCCTCGAACAAGATAGGCCGCACGCGCAGCAACCAGCCCACGGTGAAAGCGACCAGATAGTGGAGATGCGACGGCCCGTCGTCGAACAGCGCATGCGTCTCGTCATGATCGGGGAAAGCGGCGTAAATCGCGATCCACAACAGCATCGGCACGATGATGAAACCCCACCCGCGAAGCAGCCGCGCCGCGCCGTCCGACATCCGCGCGCGAACGTCTCCGGGGATGACCGCGATCACCAGCGCCGCAAGCATCGTGTAAACCCACAGATAGACGACGAACCACAGATGCTGCCACGTCGGCAGCGCGATACCGTCGATGAATTGAAAACCGAAATAATCGTGTAGCCAGAAATGGAGGAAGCCATGGCGATAGCCATGCTGCCCCGCCAGATCGATCCATGGCTGCGGCGGGATGATGAAGACCACGGCAAAGAGCAGCGGAACCAGCAACCGCGCGCTCCGCGATCGAGCAAAGGCGCCGCTACCGCCCAGCTTCGCGAACAGCGCGGCGCTCGCATAGCCTGAAACGAGGAACAGCAACGCCAGCCGCCAGCCGTTCGTCGCCAGCATCGGGATCGCCACCCAGTCCAGCGGCTCGGCGATCTTCACATGCCAGCCCCAAGGCACGAAATACATGCCGATATGATAGAGGATCAGCAGCGCAAACGCCCCGATCCGCAGCCAGTCCATGCCGTAATGGCGTTGCGTGGTCATGCTGCCCCTCTCCCCACTTCCGTCATCCCGGCGGAGGCCCGGTTCTCACCGTCCCGTCCGGAACGCAAGGTCGAGATTCCGGCCTTCGCCGGAATGACGAAAAAGGGGCTATTTCAACACCCGCCACGCCAATTCGGCAAACTCGCACAGCAACGGCCGCGTATCGCGCGGGTCGATGATGTCCTCAACTCCGAATTTCTCCGCCGTCCGGAACGGCGAGCGCACGCGGTTCAATCGCTCCCTGATCGCTTCCAGATGCGCCGCTGGATCGTCGGCCGCCTCCAGCTCGCTCTTGTACGCGACCTCGACCCCGCCCTCGATCGGCAGGCTGCCCCAATCGCCCGACGGCCAGGCGAAGCGGTACTGGAAGCGCTCGGCGTTCGACATCGCGCTTCCTGCAATCCCGTACGCCCGCCTCACGACCACCGACGCCAGCGGCATCGTCGCGCGGTAGATGGCGTTCATCGCCTGCACCCCGTAACGGATCGTCCCCGTCCGCTCGGCCTCGCCTCCGATCATGAAGCCCGGATTGTCGACGAGATGGACGATCGGCAGGCGGAACTGGTCGGCCATCTTCACGAAGCGCTCGGCCTTCTCGCTCGTCTTGGCATCCCACGACCCGCCGAGATACGTCGGATCGCTCGCCAGCACCGCGACCGGATAGCCGTCGAGCCGCGCAAAGGCGGTGATCACCGCCCGCCCCCAACGCGCTCCCATTTCGAAGAAGCTGCCCTGATCGAACACCGCAGCCGTAATGCGCCGCATCGAATAGACCTGCTTGGCTTCGCGCGGCACGACCGACAGCAAGCTCTCCTCGCGCCGGTCGACCGGGTCGCTGCACGCTGTCCGCAAAGCCCGATCATGGATCGACGACGGCAGGTACGACAGGAACCGCCGCGCCGCCGCAAAAGCCTCGGCCTCGCTCGCGACCTCGTCGTCGACGACGCCGTTGCGCGTATGCACGTCGGTCCCGCCCAGCTCCTCGCGGTCCAAGGTGTCGCCGATCGCCGCCGCGACCGCCGGCCCCGCCGCGAACAGCTGTGACAGCCCGCGCACCATGATGCTGTAATGGCTCGCCACCACCCGCGCGGCGCCGAGCCCTGCGGTCGGCCCGAGTGCCAGCGCGACCACCGGCACCGTGTCGAGGTTGGCGATGATCTCATGCCACCCCGGCACATGCGGGATATAGGTATAGCCCATATCCTCCAGCGTCTTGACCGACCCGCCGCCGCCGGTGCCGTCGATCATGCGGATCAGCGGCAGGCGATATTCATGCGCCATCGCCTCGCACTGGACGAATTTCCGGTGCAGCGCCGCATCGGCCGCGCCGCCGCGCACGGTGAAATCGTCGGCCGAGGCGACGACCGGCCGGCCGTCGATGTTCGCGCGCCCGAAAATGAAGTTGCTTGCGGCGAGGTCTTCGAGTTCGCCATCGGCGCCATATGTCCCGCGTCCCGCGATCTTGCCGATCTCGCGAAAGCTGCCCGCATCGACGATGCCCGCAAGCCGCGCCCGCGCATCCATCTTGCCGCGGCCATGCTGCCGCGCGACCTTTTCTTCCCCGCCCATCTTCTCGGCCATCGCGCGGCGCTGCCCGAGTTCGTCGATCTCTTTTTCCCAGCTCATCGGCAAAGGCTATCTTACGTTGACGGAAACGTCATGCAAAACCTATCGTCGGCAAATGATGCGCCCGATCACCTTCGCGCTCGCCGCGCTGCTCGCGATTGCACCAGCCGCCGCCAGCGAAACACGCACCCTCCCCGGCGTCGCCGAGCCCTACAAGAGCACGGCCTTCATCGCCGACCCGATGCCCGCGATCGACGCCGCGCTCGACACAGCAAGGCAATCGGGCAAACCCGTGCTGCTCGTGATGGGCACCGGCGGCTGCCACGACAGCGCCTGGCTGGCAAACCTCATCGCTACCGACCGCTTCGCCCCCGTCCGCGCGCGCTACGAAATCGTCTACGCCGACATCGGCATGCCGCATGTTCGCGGCTGGGGCCGCAATCCCGAGGTCGCCAAACGCTTTCGCTTCAAGATCAAGGGCACGCCCACCGTCGCAGTGCTCGACGCCGAAGGCCATGTGCTTAATCGCAAGGCCGCACCCAAATGGCGCAACGCCGCGAGCCGCAGCGACGACGACATCTATAATGAACTGATGAATTAGGGAGAGAGACATGGCCGAGATGAACCTTGCGGGGCGCATCGCGCTCGTCACCGGCGCCTCGCGCGGGATCGGCCGCGGCATCGCGATCGGCCTTGCCGAGGCGGGCGCCGACGTCGCGGTCAACTACACCCGCGGCGCCGAAGCCGCCGCCGAAACCGTCGCCGCGATTGAGGCGCTCGGCCGCAAGGCGAAGGCTTACCAAGCGTCAGTCACCGACGAGGCCGCCTGCACCGCAATGGTCGCCGCGGTCGAGGCCGATTTCGGTCCGATGTCGATCCTGATCAACAACGCCGGCATCGCCAGCCGCGGGCTGTCCGTCGCCGACACCAGTCCCGAGGAAGTCGACAAGCTCTTCGCCGTCCACGCCGCCGGCCCGCACCGCCTGTCGCGCCTCGCGCTGCCGCAACTGCGCACGCACGCCCGTAGCGACATCATCGTCATCTCCAGCATCGCGACCTATGTGAACTCGCCGAACGGCGCCCCCTACACGATGGCGAAGGCCGCCGGCGAAGCCCTCGCGCTGACGCTCGCCAAGGAGGAGCTGAAAAACGGCGTCCGCGTCAACATCGTCGCCCCCGCGCTCACCGTCAGTGATATGGGTGAAAAACTCTCGCGCGCGATCACCGGCAACGCGGACATCCACCATCTCGACACCAAAATGCCCTTCGGCCGCGTCGCCGTCCCCGCCGACGTCGCCGCCGCGGTGGTGTGGTTCGTCAGCGACGCGAACAGCTATTGCTCGGGCCAGAAACTCAATATCGATGGCGCGGGACATGCGACCTTTCGCTAAGGCGCCACCATGCGCCCCGATTCGCCCTCGCCCGTCATCCCCTTCCTGATCGCCTGCGCGGGGATCGCGACCTTTTCGGCGATGGACGTACTGATGAAGGGGCTGTCGATCGAGATCGGCGCCTATAATGCGGTCCTCTGGCGCACCGGCACCGGCACGCTGCTGGCGGGCGCGCTCTATTTTGCGAGCCGCCCCAAATGGCCGGGCAAGGCGACCATGACCATCCACGCCTGGCGCTCGCTCTTCGTCGCGGGCATGGCCTTGAGCTTCTTCTGGGCGCTCGCGCGGCTGCCGATGGCGGAGGCGATCGCGCTCGCCTTCGTCGCGCCGCTGATGGCGCTCTATATGGCGGCGATCTTTTTGGGCGAGAAGATCGGCCCGCGCTCGATCGCGGCTTCAATGCTCGGCCTGACCGGCGTGATCGTCATCGTCGCGGGCAAGCTCGGCGGCAGCAGCTATTCGGACGAGGCGCTGCTCGCGGTCGGTGCGGTGTTCCTTTCGGCGCTGCTCTACGCCTATAACCTCATCCTCGCGCGGCGGCAGGCGAAAATGGCCGAACCGATGGAGATCGCCTTTTTTCAGAATTTCTTCGTCGCCGCGATCCTTGCCCTTGGCGCGCCCTGGTTCCTCGCCGTCCCCGACGCAGAGCAAGCCCCGAATATCGTCGGCGCCGCGATCCTCGCGACCAGCTCGCTGCTGCTATTGAGCTGGGCCTATGCCCGCGCCGAGACGCAGATCCTCGCGACGACCGAATATACCGGCTTCCTGTGGGCGATGCTGTTCGGCTGGTTCTTCTTCGACGAAGCCGTCACCTGGCCGACCTTCGCCGGCGCGCTGCTGATCGTCGCCGCTTGCCTGATCGTGGCGCGGAAGACCCCGCAGCTCGACCCGATCGAACCGGCGGCAGCTTAGATTAGTCTCACACAAAGACGCAAAGACGGCCGTCGACGCCCCGCGCGTCGGCTCGTCGGCTCGTCGGCTCGTCGCCGCAGGCGATTTCAAGAAAGCGCTACGCGCAACCGACGCACGACATCGGCGTACCTGCGCCGCCCTCTTTGTGTCTTTGTGTGAGTCAAAAAATCACACCGCCGCGCGCGCAAGCCGATCGTTGATCGCCGCGCCCAGCCCCTCGGCAGGGATCGTTGCAACCGCGATCCGCGCTTTCGCGCTCGCCGCCCCGGCGTGCAGCGCATCGAACAGGCGCGCCGCCGCCTCGGTCAGATCGCCCGTTCCGCTCAGACAATAATCGCCGCGAAGCGCGCCAAATCCGATCGCGAACTCATTGTCCGCAAAATCGACTGCCCCCAGCCGCACTGGCTTGCCCGGCGCATAATGGCTCGCGAGCATCCCCGGCGCGACGATCTCCGATCCCTTCACCCCAGTCACCGTCAGCCCGCTCGCCTCGCCAAGCATATCCGCCGTCACCGGCCCCGGCCGCAATATTTCGACCGCGTCGTCCTTGACCCGCGCGATCGTCGATTCGACCCCCGCGCTCGTCGGCCCGTCGTCGATCACCAGCGCGATGCGCCCATCCAAAGTCGCCAGCACATGCGCGGCCCTCGTCGGGCTCACCCCGCCGCTCGCATTGGCGCTCGGCGCCGCGAGCGGCGCACCCGTCTCGGCCAGCAGCGCCTGCATCGCGCGGTGCCCCGGCACACGTAGCGCGATCGTGTCGAGCCCCGCCGTCGCGATACTCGCGACCGGGCAGTCGGGGCTGCGCGGCACGACCAAGGTCAGCGGCCCCGGCCAGAACCGCGCGGCCAGCACCCGCTCCACGTCGCCAAAAACACCCAGCGCCTCCGCGGCAGCCAGATCGGCCACATGCACAATCAGCGGATTAAAATCGGGCCGCCCCTTCGCCGCATAGATGCCCGCCACTGCCTCAGCATTGCGCGCATCGGCGGCCAAGCCATACACCGTCTCGGTCGGCACCGCGACCGGCTGGCCTGCCGCGACCAGCTCGGCAGCATGGGTAATAGCTGCGCTATCGAACGCGCGAACAAGACTGGGCTTTGAGGCATCGGCCATGCCGCGCTATAGCGCCCGCGCAACGAGATTCATCAAGAAAGTCGGCTTCCGCCATGACCTATACGCCGCCCACCACCGAACAGCTCTTCGTCCTCAACCATATCGCGCGCATCGACGCGATGGCGCAGCATGATCGTTTCGCCGCCGCGACCCCCGACATGGTCGAGGCGATCGTTGCGGGCATCGGCGAGTTTGCCGCCGAGGTCTATGCGCCGCTCAACCGCATCGGCGATACGGTCAATCCCAAATGGGACAATGGCAAGGTCACGATGCCGCCGGGCTTCAAGGACGCGTATAAACAGTTCGTCGAAGCGGGTTGGGGCAGCATCGACGGTCCCGGCGAATATGGCGGACAGGACCTGCCCTTCACCCTCGCGACCGTCGTGATCGAGGCGCTCGGCAGCGCGAACATGGGCTTTTCGCTGTGCAGCATCCTGACCCCCGGCGCGATCCACGCGCTGATGGCCTATGGCACCGAGGAACAGCGGCAGACATGGCTCCCGAAGCTGGTCACCGGCGAGTGGAACGGCACGATGAACCTGACCGAGCCCGCCGCGGGCAGCGACGTCGGCGCGCTGCGCTCGACGGCGGAAAAGGTCACCGAAGGCCCCAACGCCGGCCTCTACAAGATCAAAGGCCAAAAAATCTTCATCACCTTCGGCGAGCATGACCTCACCGACAATATCGTCCACCTCGTCCTCGCGCGCACCCCCGGCGCGCCCGAGGGGACGCGCGGCATCTCGCTCTTCCTCGTCCCCAAATACCGCCTCGACGAAGGCGGCATTCCGACGATCAGCAACGGCGTCCATTGCGCCTCGATCGAACATAAGCTCGGCATCCATGGCTCGCCGACCGCGGTGATGGTCTATGGCGAAGACGAAGATTGCCTCGGCGAGATTGTCGGCGACGAAATGGGCGGGATGCGCGCGATGTTCGTGATGATGAACAACGCGCGGCTGATGATCGGGTGCCAGGGCATCCAGATCGGCGAGCGCGCGACGCAGCAGGCGCAGCGCTTCGCCGCCGAGCGCGTCCAGTCGGCGCTCGCGGGGTCGCCCGACCGAACGCCCGTCACGATCGACCAGCACCCCGACGTGCGCCGGATGCTGTGGCGGATGCGCGCGCAGACCGAGGCGGCCCGCGCGCTGACCTATTATGCCGCGGCGCAGATCGACTTTGGCAAGCTGGGCGACGAGGCCGCCGCGATGCGCGCCGACATCCTCATCCCGCTCGTCAAGGCGCACGCGACCGACATCGGCTGCGAGGTCGCGAGCCTCGGCATTCAGGTGCATGGCGGCATGGGCTTCATCGAGGAAACCGGCGCCGCGCAGCATTATCGCGACGCGCGTATCGCGCCGATCTACGAAGGCACCAACGGCATCCAGGCGGCGGACCTGGTGGGCCGCAAGCTCGGTATGGCGGGCGGCGATCTTGTTCGCGGCCTGATCGACGACATCGCGCACGGTGCCGCCGAATTCCCCGAATTGCAGCAGCTCGTCGACGCGTGCCGCGCGGTCACCGACTGGATGGTCGGCGCGAACACCGCCGACCGGCTCGCGGGAAGCTATCCCTATCTCACCATGCACGCCACGGCGACGTGCGGCTGGCTGATGGCGATCCAGCACAAGGCGGCGCGCGCCGCGCTGGGCGAAGGCCAAGGCGACCGCGCCTTCCTCGAAGCGAAGATCGTCTCGACGCGCTTCTACCTCGAACAGATCGTCCCAGCGGCGACCGGCCTCGCAGCCTCTGCGCGCGCGGGCGACGCGGCGCTGGAGGCGCTTCCGGCAATCGCCTGAATCTCCCGGAATCCTGCGCCTTGCACCATATCGACCGGCGCAGGATTTCATTCATAATTAACGCGATGATAACCATCTGCGACTAGGCACGACCGGCAATTGCTGGAGACGTGCGTGCCCATTCCGGTCAAAAGTCTGATCATCAGCTGGCGGGCGCTCGCGCTTTCGCTGCTGCTCAGCTTGGTCGCGGGTATCAGCGGCTTTGGCGAATTGCCTGATCGCTTGATCGCGATGGCGACAAGCCGCGTCGCATATCGCGATGTATCGGGCGATATCGTGGTGGTCGGCATCGACGATCGAACTTTAGCCGAATCCCGTGATGGCGAATTCACGCGGCATGATCACGCCCGGTTGATACGCGCCGTCGATCGCGCCGATGCGAAGCGCCTTTTCATCGATTTCGACTATGAGCGCCCCGACAACAATGGGGGACTGGAAAACGTCAGCGCGGCGGTGCGCAGCATGGGCGACCGGGTCGTGCTCGCCGTCCCGACGCGATCGGTGCCCGGCACCGATCAGCTTGTTACCATTTTTCCCGATGCCTCTTTCGGCGATCGCGCCAAGCGCGCCAGCATCGCGTGGGAATATCAGTTTTGGCAGGTATGGGACGTCCCGTTGATGTACCTCGCCGATGGAAAGTTGCTGCCCAGTTTCGCCGCCATCATGGCAGACAAATCGGAACGCGCGCCTTCGCAGTTCCGCATCGATTTCTCCTACCGAACAAACAGCATCCGCCAATATAGCGCGATCGACGTCATCGACGGCACGGTCGGCGCAAAGCAATTGTCGGGCAAGGAGGTCATCTTTGCACCCACGGCATCGCGGCTTGAAGATCGTCATTATTTGCCTGGACACGACATGGTTCCGGGCGCCTATATTCATTTGATCGCCGCCGAAACGCTGCGGCGGGGCGATCCGGTCAACCTCGGGTGGCTACCGCCATTGGGGCTTGCGTTGATTCTGACATTGCCCTTCCTCCTGCGCCGCAGCAACCGGTGGTTCAGCGTCTTCGGGTTGGCTGCGTCGGTCGCCCTCATCGGGGCGCAATTGCTGCTCGCAACGCAACTCGTCACGGTTTCCTCCGGCGCTGCATTATTCTTCCTCCTGGCTATCGGCTCCAACGTGTCGCGAGCCCGACGCCGCAACTCCGCTCAGCGCGAGAACCCCGTTTCTGGCTTGCCGAATTTCGAGGCGTTGCGCTCGCTGCCGCCCTTTGGCAGTGCGACGGTCGTCGCAGCCAAGGTCGTTAATTTCGAGGATCTCGCCGCCTTCATTCCGGGCGACGGCATCGGCAGGCTCGTCGAGCAGGTCACGCGCCGACTCCAACTCGCCTCGCAGGGCACGACGCTCCACCACGATCTCGACGGCACCTTTGCCTGGCTCGTCCCCTATTATCAGCATAGCCAGATCGAGGGGCAGCTGGCGGGCCTCGCCGCGCTGTTCAACGCGCCGCTTACGATCGGCGAGCTGCGCGTCGACGTTGCGATCGCCTTCGGCGTCAACGACGAGTTCGAGGGCTCGAACGCGCAGCGCCTCGCCGCGGCGCTCGTCGCCGCCGAGCGCGCAATCCGTACGCGCTCGCTGTGGACCAAATATACGCCGCGGCAGAAAGACGATGCCGGCTGGCAGCTTTCCTTCCACTCGCAGCTCGAGGATGCGCTGACCGGCGGCGACATCTGGGTCGCCTTCCAGCCGCAATATGCCATCGCGACGCAGCAGCTCGTCGGCGTGGAAGCGCTCGCGCGCTGGACGCACCCAGTGCGCGGCCCGATCCCGCCCGACGAGTTCATCGTCCAGGCCGAAAAGAGCCAGGACATCTATCGTCTCACCCTGTTTGTGATGGATCAGGCGATCCGCTCGGCCGCCCAGATCAACGACCGCGGCGTCCACATCAACATGTCGGTCAATCTGTCGGCCAGCCTGCTCGACCACAGCGACCTCGTCGGCACGATCCGCGTCATGCTCACCGCGCACCATCTGCCGCCGGAAAGGCTCACGATCGAGATTACCGAAACCGCGCAGATCGAAAACAGCCGGCAAGCGCGCCAGACGCTCGCCCAACTACGCCGGACCGGCATCCGCCTGTCGATCGACGATTATGGCACCGGCCAGTCGAACCTCGAATATCTGACCGAGATCGAGGCCGACGAAATCAAGATCGACAAGCGATTTGTGATGACGATGCGCGATTCGCAGCGGAACCTCGAAGTCGTGAAATCGACGATCGATCTTGCGCACCGCCTTGGCGCCGTCGCGGTCGCCGAAGGCATCGAAGACGGGGAAACCATGGCGCTTCTCGCCAGCCTCGGCTGCGATGTCGGACAAGGCTATCATCTTGGAAAACCGCAACTTTTTTCCGAGCTGATCGCGACCCTCTCGACCGCTCCCCAGAACCGCACCGCATAACTGCCAAACTGGCGGCAATGTTTATAGTTAAGACTCGATTTACCTTACTAATTAAGGTATATGCTCCGTTAACTGTTCCTCGTGGGCAGTGCGAACAGGAGATTTATCATGGGTTGGTTTTGGCGATTCATGGGTGGCGGCGGTACCGATAGCGGTGGCGGTCAGGCTTAACCTGGAACGAATTTGAGGATGGGGCTCCGGCATCGCCGGGGCCCTTTCTTTTTGCCTCGCGTCCGTGGGCCCAGTCCGGCCACCCGACGCCATATCGCGACGCGCATGCGCCAAAGTGCGTCACCGACGTCATCTTTCGGCCCGATCTTCGCACCCGAAAATCTCGTTTTTTTGACCCGCTCGGCCTAATCTCGCGCCATCTCGCGCCATCTCGCGCTAACCCGCGGAAAGGCTGGCGCGACGCCGCGCGCTCGTGCATCAGCCGCGACGAGACGAATCAAATTATCGACGAGTTGAGTCCCCAAATTGTCATTTAGCGTCTTGCATCGCAGCGCCGACGTGGCACTATAGGTGGTGGGTCAACCACGGGGGCACCCCAAGAAATAGTATTCGGCTGTAAGTGGCGGATTTCCGTCGTCCATCGCATATGGACACGGGAAAACCCTCCTTGCGCCCAAAATAAGTGCCCACGCGGACAGGTTTAAATGCTAAGACCGGGGCTTCGCCCTGAGTCGAACAAGACAGGAACAAAGCGCACCGGGTGCGCGTTCAAATCGGGGGCGAATAAGATGGATTTTCGGGAAACGGAACGAGTGGAGACGAACGACGTGGCGACGGTGGAACTGGCAAAGAATGACGCTCCGGCAGCGCCCGAATCGAAGGGCGAATCGGCAGCCGATGCCGCGCCCGCGGCAAAGCTGAACGACAGCAGCGAGTCCAAGGTCCACGCGCGCCGGTTCGACATCGTGACCGACAAGAGCCGCGACGCGCTGCTCACCGATTTCGGCAAGGAAACGCTTGAGGATCGCTACCTCCTCCCCGGCGAATCCTATCAGGATCTGTTCGCGCGCGTCGCGTCGGCCTATGCCGACGATCAGGATCATGCGCAGCGCCTGTACGACTATATCTCGAAGCTGTGGTTCATGCCCGCCACCCCCGTTCTCTCGAACGGCGGCACCGGCCGCGGCCTGCCGATCAGCTGCTATCTGAACTCGGTCCCCGACAGCCTCGAGGGCATTGTCGAGACGTGGAACGAGAATGTCTGGCTCGCCAGCCGCGGCGGCGGCATCGGCACCTATTGGGGCAGCGTGCGCGGCATCGGCGAGCCCGTGGGGCTCAACGGCAAGACCAGCGGCATCATCCCCTTCGTCCGCGTGATGGACTCGCTCACCCTCGCGATCAGCCAGGGCAGCCTCCGCCGCGGTTCAGCCGCCTGCTATCTCGACATCTCGCATCCCGAGATCGAGGAGTTTCTCGAAATCCGCAAGCCATCGGGCGACTTCAACCGCAAGGCGCTGAACCTGCACCACGGCGTCCTCATCACCGACGAATTCATGGAAGCCGTCCGCGACGGCGCCGAATTCAACCTCCGCAGCCCCAAGGACCAGAGCGTCCGCGGCAGCGTCGACGCGCGTTCGCTGTTCCAGAAGCTTGTCGAAACGCGCCTCGCGACGGGCGAGCCCTACATCATCTTCATCGACCAGGTGAACCGCATGATGCCCAAGCATCACCGCGATCTCGGCCTCAAGGTCACCACCTCGAACCTCTGCTCGGAAATCACCCTCCCCACCGGCCGCGACCATCTCGGCAACGATCGCACCGCGGTCTGCTGCCTCTCGTCGCTCAACCTTGAAACCTGGGACGAGTGGAACGGCGACAAGGGCTTCATCGAGGATGTCATGCGCATGCTCGACAATGTCCTGCAGGACTATATCGACCGCGCCCCGCCCGAAATGGCGCGCGCCAAATATAGCGCCAGCCGCGAACGCTCGGTCGGCCTCGGCGTCATGGGCTTCCACAGCTTCCTGCAAGCGCGCGGCCTGCCGTTCGAGGGCGCGATGGCGAAATCGTCGAACCTGCGCGTCTTCAAGCATATCCGCGCGCAGGTCGATCAGGCGTCGATGCTGCTCGCCAAGGAACGCGGCCCCTGCCCCGACGCCGCCGATCAGGGGGTGATGGAGCGTTTCAGCTGCAAGATGGCGATCGCGCCGACCGCGTCGATTTCGATCATCTGCGGCGGCACCAGCGCGTGCATCGAGCCGATCCCGGCGAACATCTACACGCACAAGACGCTCTCGGGCAGCTTCTCGATCCGCAACCCGCATCTGGAAGCGCTGCTGGTCGACAAGGCGAAGAACAGCGACAATATCTGGAACTCGATCCTCGAAAAGGGCGGCAGCGTCCAGCACCTCGACTTCCTGACGCAGGACGAAAAGGATTGCTTCAAGACCAGCTTCGAGATCGACCAGCGCTGGCTGCTCGAACTCGCCGCCGACCGCACGCCGTACATCGATCAGGCCGCGTCGCTGAACCTGTTCATCCCCGCCGACGTCGAGAAATGGGACCTGCTCATGCTCCACTATCGCGCCTGGGAACTCGGCATCAAATCGCTCTATTATCTCCGCTCGAAATCGGTCCAGCGCGCCGGCTTCGCGGGCGGGGTCGAGGCCGACAACACCGCCGAGGCGCCGGTGTATCAGCTGGAGAGCACCGATTACGACGAGTGCCTGGCCTGCCAGTAAAGCTTACCCTCCCTCGTCACCCCGGACTTGATCCGGGGTCCACGCGGGGGAGCCAACCCATCGATGAATTCCGGCTTTCGCCGGAATGACGAAAAAAATCTGACCCGAGGATAGCCGCCATGCCGTTGTTAGAATCCCGCAACACCTACAAGCCCTTCGAATACCCCTGGGCGTTCGATTTCTGGAAGCGCCAGCAGCAGATCCACTGGGTTCCCGAGGAAGTGCCGCTGGGCGAGGATTGCCGCGACTGGGCGCAGAAGATCAGCGACCATGAACGCAATCTGCTCACCCAGATTTTCCGCTTCTTCACCCAGGCCGATATCGAGGTGCAGGATTGCTACCACGACAAATATGGCCGCGTGTTCAAGCCGACCGAGATCAAGATGATGCTGACCGCGTTCAGCAACATGGAAACCGTGCATATCGCGGCGTACAGCCACCTGCTCGACACCATCGGCATGCCCGAAAGCGAATATGGCATGTTCCTCGAATATGACGAGATGCGCGCCAAGCACGACTATATGCAGCAGTTCGGCGTCGACAATGACGAAGACATTGCCCGCACCCTCGCGATGTTCGGCGGCTTTACCGAGGGGCTTCAGCTCTTCGCCAGCTTCGCGATGCTGATGAACTTCCCGCGCTTCAACAAGATGAAGGGCATGGGCCAGATCGTCAGCTGGTCGATCCGCGACGAAAGCCTCCACTGCGAAGGCATCATCAAGCTGTTCCACGCCTTCACCAAGGAACGCGACTGCCTGACCAAGGCGGTGAAGGAAGACATCATCGACACCTGCCAGAAAACCGTGCGGCTCGAGGATGCGTTCATCGACCTCGCGTTCGAACAGGGCCCCGTCCCCGGCATGACGCCGAAGGAAATCAAACGCTACATCCGCTATATCGCCGACTGGCGCCTGGGCCAGCTCGGGTTCCAGCCGATCTACATGATCGACGAACACCCCCTCCCCTGGCTCGCCCCGCTGCTCAACGGCGTCGAGCACGCCAATTTCTTCGAAACCCGCGCCACCGAATACAGCAAGGGCGCGACCCGCGGCGAGTGGAACAACGTCTGGTCCAGCTTCGACAACCGCAAGAAAGCCAAGGCAAACGACGACGGCGCGCCCGTCATCACCGCCGAAACCGACGGCGACGACATGTTCAAACAAGCCGGCATCGCGGCGGAGTAACGTCTTCCTGAAAACCCCTCCCGCCTGCGGGAGGGGCAGCGAGACTTGGGAGCTTGCTCCCTAGTCGCAGCGGGGAGGGCCACAGACGCCGAACCCCACGCGACCCAAACAAATCAAGGCCAACCAAATGACCGAAAAACAAAAGCTCATCATCCTCAGCCAGCCGCAGCGCACGACCCTCGAAGGCCTGTCGAACCGCCGCCCCCAACTCCCCACCGACCCGATCCGCGACGAACTCGTCACGCTGGGTCTGGTGGTGAAACAGGGCGCCAAATGGGCGCTGACCCCGCAGGGCAAGAAGGTGCTGGCGGCGAGCTCGAACCGACGGAACGCGGGCGGGTTTTCGGTTTGAATAAGATAATTTAGAATTGTCAAAAAGATCGCCCATATCTGTCTACTCCATCGACAAACAGGGCAACATTTTCGATGGCAGCGGAGCGAGAGTTTTTACAAGCATCGATCTATTCACGACGCTAGTTTCTCAAGATGACATCTGTTTTCTCTGCCACGAAAAAAGCATAGACAAGGAATTCAATCAAGAACATGTCATACCGAACTGGGTTCAAAATCTATGCGAACTGAACGATAAATACATACAACTTCCTAATAAGACAAAATTTCCGTACAAAGACTACAAAATTTCATGCTGCAAAGAATGCAACTCCTTTCTTGGTGATTGCTACGAATCTCCAATATCTCGGGCGGTATCCAAAGGCGGCGACCACCTATCTGCCTTTCTTGATGACGGAGGAATGTGGAAAATATTTTTGTGGATGAATCTGATATACTTTAAAGTTCACCTGAAAGATAATTTTCTTAGGCTAAATAGAGATAGGCGAGAGCCAGACATAAAGATCGGATCGCTCCACGATTGGGAGGCAATGCATCATTGCCATTCCTTAATAAGAGCAGAAAAATTCGGCATCCCAATCCAAATTGAAGGTGCTTTGGGATCAACTATGTGCCTTCATTTGGGTGACTGGGCAGAAAAAATCCCCTTTGACTACAATGACCATATTCATACGCACACGATCTTCATAAGATGTCGTAAGATTGCGATAATCTGTGTGCAAAACGATGCTTGCGGAACGCTCCAGGGTCTAGAACCTATAATCGACAATTTGCCTCCCGATCTCTCGCAGGTTCAGCTCAGTGAATTGATTACAGAATTTCAGTTTGTGAGTCACAATTTAAAGAATAGGCCAGAATTTATGACGACCCTTATTAAAGGAAGTCCGCATATCGAAGCCATAGTTCCAAACGAATTTGAGCTAAATGATCTTGAGTTCGAGCTCCGAGGCGCGCTCATGCTAAGAAACCTCAAAGCCATTAGCCCAGGCTTTAAGTTGAATGGACTGACGCCAGAACAGAGTGAAGCGGCAATCCTGAAAGGCGATGTCTCTTTCATCCGATAAAATGCCGTCGAAAATTACACTGAAAAGCGCAACAGGTTGCTCTGTCGCGTCACGCCGCATGGATGCCGGATCAAGTCCGGCATGACGAGGCGCGGGGAAGCATCCGGTTTGGTATAGACTCGTCACCCCGGACTTGATCCAGGGTCCATCGCCGCCCTAGCCTCCACCCCATGCACGCCGACTTCCAGCCCTGCGTTTATATCATGGCCAGCGCGCGGCACGGCACGCTCTACACCGGCGTCACCTCGCACCTGATCCAGCGCATCTGCCAGCATCGGGGCGGCAGCTTCGACGGCTTCACCAAACGCTATGGCGTCAAAACGCTCGTCTGGTTCGAACTCGCCGGGACGATGCACGCCGCGATCACGCGCGAGAAGCAGATCAAGAATTGGCAGCGCAAATGGAAGATCGAGCTGATCGAGGCGGCGAACCCGGAGTGGCGCGATCTGGCCGAGGAATTGGGGTTGACGCCGCTGGGTGGGTGACGCCTACCCTCCGCATCTCCCCTTCATCCGGCACCTCCCCCTCATTCGTCATGCCGGACTTGATCCGGCATCCATTCCAGCGCCGGCGTCGTGGACCCCGGATCAAGTCCGGGGTGACGAAAGAGGGGTGGCGCTTCGAGTATTCGCGCCTTCACGTGAGCCCCAATCTCCGCCAAGCCCCGCACCCCCAAATCCTATTTCGCACACCCCACCCCAAAACCCCCTTTCCTACATTATTCGCCTATGCTCCAAACTGGCAGATGAGCCACATCGCCCCCATCCCCGCGCCCGACGCGACCCCCGCCACCATCCCCGAAACAACCCCCACGCTCGACGCGCACGGTCACGACCCCGCCGCTTACGACTGGGTGCCGGTGCTGAAAAAGCGCCGCAAGGACGGCTGGTCGCCCGACAAGCAGCGCGCCTTTATCGAGGCGCTGGCCGACAGCGGCTCGGTCGCCGCCGCGGCGCGGGCCGTCGGCATGACCGAATCCACCGCCTATCGCCTGCGCCGGTCGCCCGGCGCCGAAGCGTTCGACCGTGCCTGGTCCGCCGCGATCGATGCGGCGTCGAAGAAATTGCTCGACGCCGCCTTCGAACGCGCGCTGGTCGGTACCGACGAACCGGTGTTCGACCGCGACGGCAACCGCGTCGGCCGCCGCCTGCGCCAAAGCGACCGGCTGCTGATGTTCCTGCTGCGCGCCTATGTCCCCGACCGGTTCGGCGAGCGCGGCGCGGCGCCCGCGCCCGCCGCCACCCCGGTGGGCGCTATCCCGATGGCGGAGGCGCTGGTCCGGCTTCACCCCGCGCCGCCCTCCGCGCCCGCGGCGCTGATGGTGCCCGACGACCTCGCGATGGCGCTCGACATCGCCGATCAGTGCGACGGCCAATTGCCGCCTTGGTATCGCGAGGATCGCGAAGAGTTGCTGGAAGTGCCTGCCCCAACGGCCCCCGTCGCAGCGGCGGGCGACGCGGCAGATGACGAGGCTGACCTTTACTGACCTTTGGCCGCACCGCGGCGCCATTGGGCTGACCTTTACTGACCTTTGGCGCAGGCCTTCGCCATCTGGGAGGACGCAGCCCTCAATGCACCGTAACCGGCCGCATCGTCCCGCTCGCCCGCGCCGCCGCGAACATCACCCCGTCGCGCGCCACCTCGGGCGGGCCTTCGAGCATATAGAGCTTCACCAGCTCGCGCGTGACCTCGCTGTCGTCGTCGACGACCAGCCGCAGCGACTCGAACCCGATATTGCCGCGCGCCACCACGACATCGCGCACCAGCGCGAGCGGCCACTGGGCACTCCCACCGCGATAGAGTGTCACCCCGTCGTGGCGGAGGTAATCGCCGCGCCGCCGCCACATGCCGATCATAGTGGCCCACACGCCCAGCACCGCCGCGATGCCGAGCAGCAGCAGCGGTTGCCCGAAGACCATGTTCCAGAAAGCATCGACCGGATCGCCGCCCCAGTCGAGCCGCACCAGCAGCACGCCGAACAGCACCGCGCAGGCGAACTGCCACCCCACCAAAGGCGCCGTCCGCAGCCGCGCCACCACCACCATCTTCCGATCCCCGTCCATCATCGCGGCCTAAATAGGCATCGCCGCCGCGCCGCGCCACCCCGCGCCAACGCGCACGCCTTCGCGCCGGTGCGAAACAGGACCGCGCACCGCTTTCCTACATTGGCGCCGCGCACGGGCAGGCGGGGCAGCGGCGCTGCGACGCCGCAAGGGAACCTAAGGGCGAAGCATCCGTAATTATTGCGGCGCGAAACGGCTGCGCCGAAGGAGTCAATATCATCGAGACCAGAACCCTCATTGCCTATGGCCTTATCCTGTTGCTGGCTGCGGCGGCCATCATTGGCATCGCGGTCCTGCGCCACAACAGCCACGACCGCAAAATCGCCCGTCGGCGTGCGCGCGAACAGGTACGCCAGGACGAACGCAACGAAGCGGCATCGGGGCCGGATTAACCGCCCCGGCCGCGGGACGGGCCGCCGCCCGCCGCGCCAAATCTTTGCTATACTCCGCCCCGAAAGGAGAAAGCCCATGCAGGCCGTAACCGAAGGCGACCGCCGCAAGGAGGTTCGCGTCCTCCTCGACCAGATTCAGGCGCACCCCGAACGCGACTGGACAGAGGCGCGACAACGCCTCGCGACGCTCAACAAATTGATCGCTGGACCGCCCGGAAAACCATCGATATCGAACCCGCATTAGCCACTCGTCGCTCGCTGGCGGCGGTCCGTCGCAACCCGCGCAATGCGATGCAACGATCGGGCCTTGCGCAAGTTTACGGGTCGTAGGCATCGGCGCCGCCCCTTCCCCCCCGCGGGCGCGCGCCGATGCCGCACCAAATGCCACGACGGAGACAGCATGCACAAAGCATTCGCCCTTCTGACGGTCGCACCCTCGCTCCTCGCATATCCTGCCTTCGCTCAGCTCGCCCCGGATGGCAGCGCCAATGTCGACCTTGTCGGCAAGGTCGGGCTGAACGGCAACGCGGTCGTTGCCGCCGTCGATGGCGTGACCAATCCCGTCGCCGGCGCGGTCGGCACCACCGTCGACGACGCGAACCTCACCCTCGCGACGCGCGAGCAGGTCCGCGCCGGCGCCGAACTCTATGATACGGGCGGCAACAGCATCGGCACGGTGCACAGCGTCGAGGGCGACACTGCGGTCGTCGTGCGCGGCGGCAAGCTCTATAATGTGCCGATCGGGCAAATCTATCATGGCGCGGTGGGCGCGACCCACGGCCTCGTCACCAAATTGTCGAGCGCCGAGATTCAGGCGCGCACGACCGCCGAGATCGAATCGCGCTGAACGGGACAAGCAGCGGCGACCCCTTGCAACAAGGGACGTGGCCGCGCTGGGGGGAGCCGGGTGCACTCGGTTCCCCTCCCCGCCGGGGAAATTGAGAGACTGCATCGTACCGCGATCGGTGAGGGAGCCGGGGCACCGGCTCACTTTCGCTTTGCGCGGCGTGCGCCCGCTCCAAAGAAAATGGCCCGCCCCAGGGGAAGGGACGGGCCAGTTTCAGTGCCGGCGCGCCCGATTGCGGCGCCGACCCTCTGGTATCTCGTAAAGCCTATTCGGCTTCTTCAAACAGGTCGACCGCGTTCGCGGCGTTCGCCGACAGGCGAACCGTGTCGCCCTCGACCGCGGCGACCAGGCCCGCAGGCAGATAATGATGCTTGCCGTCGCCGCTGTCGGCCTTGGTCAGCTTGATGCGTTCGCCGTCGAGGTGGTCGACGGTGCCGATGTGGACGCCGTCGGCGCCAACGACGATCATATCTTCCTTGATCGCGCTATGGTCATGCTCTGCCATGGTCATTCTCCTTGCCGCTCCGGGGGAGGGGAGCCTGGTCATCATACGCACAAGAATCGAGTCGGCTCCATATACCAAGATAGGGTGCACCAAAGCTGCGTCCGCTTCCCATTGCGCCGCCGCGGCGCTACCCTTCGGCCATGCGTCCTCTCCCCCTGCTGGCTGCCGCCGCGCTTTTCACCGCGCCGCTCCCCGCCCTCGCCTGCTCGCCCGCTCCAGGCTACCGCATCCCGACCAACCTCGAACTCGTCGAGCACGCCGACCTCATCCTGCTCGGCACCGTCACCGACGGCGATTTCGAACCCGACAGTACGCCGCAGCAGATGATCGCGGTCGAGCCGGTGGAAGCGCTCAAGGGCGCCATGCCGAGCGGTCCGATCGCACTGCCCGCGACGATCGCCACCGACGCCGACATGCAGCTCAGCAATCCGTACGAGCTAAAGGACGCGCATCCGCAGAGCCTCGCAGGCGCCTGCGTCCGCTATGTCTTTCCGCGCGGATCGCGTGTCCTCTTCTTCCTCGATCGCCAGGACGGCGCCTGGCACGCGGCGGGCGGCCCGTTCAGCCGCTGGGCCGAGGATGCGCTGACCGACGACACCCCTTGGCTCCAGGCGGTGCGCTTCTACATCGAGGTCGCCCGGCTGCCCGAGGAAGACCGCGCCGCCGCCCTAACCGCACGACGCGATGAACTCGGCATACTCGACGACGATCCGGTGGCCCAGCTGCTCGCCGCCGATATCGACCGCCAACTCGCCGGGCCGAACGCGCCGCTGAAGGGCTCGATCGAACTCGTCCCGGCGGAACCCGACGCGATCGGGGAAGCAGAGGCGGCGGCTTTGAAGGGCGAAACCGCCATCCCTGAGGATTAACACCAAGGGCGGGGGCGTCCATCCCACGACCGCGCCAGCCCCTCGGCGACCAGTACCGACCCGACGCTCGTCCCGCCGCGCGTAACGATGCGCAGCTTGCGACCGTAGCGATGGCGTCGCGGCCCGCGCTTTCAAGGCTGAACGCGCCTGCATTCAGCCATATGTGCAGCCGTTCGATCGCGGCTTCGCCCAGCGCCGCTCTTCGGCACAGCGCGCGGGGTGCGTTTCGGGGGTGTCGATGTCGGCGATGCGATATTTGTCACCCGCGAACCAGAAAGTGTCAGGTAGCGCCGCGCGGCTCATCATCCTCAACGCCGCCGGGGCCAAGCTCGTCATCCTCGTCGTCGTCGCTGCGTTCGCCACGATAGGCGTCCATGTCGATCACGCCCGACCGCTCCATCTGGTTCATATGATCGACCAGATCCTGCACATCGTCGCTATCGTCGCCGCTGCTCACCTTGTCGCTGTCTTCAAGCGGCCGGTCGCGGCGCGCGGCTTCGGCGACGCTCTGAGCTTGCGCCTCTTCGTCATCCTGCTCGCGGTTGTGCGCTTCGGGCGCTTCGGCGGCGGAGACATTTGGTTCGGTTTTGCGGGGATCGTCGGCCATGACCTGTTCCTTGAAAGAGGATGGTCGGAAAACGCGCAGCCGTCGGTGCGGTTCCTCAGGCGACCGCCGCCAACACCTTCGTCTCAATCACGCGAATAAACACCTCGGGGTCCTGAGCGCCGGGGATCAGCATCCGGCCGCCGAGGATGAACGCCGGCACGCCGGTGATATTCTGGTCGGCCCAATAGGCCTCCTCGGTGCGCACCATCTCGCCGAACTCACCCGACGCCAGGATCGCGGCGGCACGTCCGCGGTCGAGCCCGACCGACGCGGCGACGTCGGCGAGCACATCATGGTCGCTCACATCGCGATTGTCGGTGAAATGCGCGGCGAACAGCGCGAGCTTCAGCGCAGTCTGCACACCCGTCACGGCGGCCTGCTCGGGCTCTTCTAGCGCGCCGGCCCAGGTCAGCAGGCGATGCGCGTCGAAACTGTTGCGCATCCGGAAATCGGGCCCGCGATTGAAGGGGAAACCCAGATCGGCGGCGACGCCCGCCATCTTACCGCTGTTCGCACGGCTCTGCTCGGCGTCGATGCCATATTTTCGCATGACATGGCTTGCCGCATCTTCGCCTTCGGCGGGCATGTCGGGGTTCAGCTCGAACGGATGCCACTGGACGCGAAAATCCAGCCGCCCCGCGAAATGCGCCATGACCTTCTGGAATTTCAACCAGCCGATGATGCACCAAGGGCACATCACATCGGACACGATGTCGACGCTCAAGCGCGGTGTGCGCGGGTCAGTCAAATTCCGTCTCCTGTCGACGCCGCGCGCCGCGCTCAGTCGACCGACCGGCGATCCTTGCCCGCGCGCCGATCGCCCTTACGACGATCCGGTCCCTTGTAATTCGGGTCGTCGGTTGTTCGGCGGTCGTTCGATCGCCGTTCCGGACTCGCCCGTTTATCTTCATCGCTCGCCATATGCTTCCACCCCACCACAAAGGAAAACAGAACGACCCGGTGAACAATAGCGCACAAAATAGTTAAAATGACAAGCAACGCCGGAAATCCGCCGATTGCCAGCTGGTCCGTTTTGGGGTGGTGAGCTGCCGTTCACCCTCGTCCGTCGGGAGAGGGATATGCAGGCTTGGTTGCGCAGCAACCTAGCCGAAGTTGGGTGAGGGGATCACCCGTCAACTGCGCAGACGAACCTCAGACACCCTCACCCAACCCTCTCCCAAGGGGAGAGGGCTTTATGGCCGCAACCGGTCGCAAACGGTCACCTCCCTGTTCTGTTCGTGTCGAGCGAAGTCGAGACACCCATCGACCTTGCGCCACGCCGAGGCGCATCTCGACTTCGCTCGATGCGAACGGGGTAGGTTGGGCAACTTCCGGTCGTTTGCTGCCGTTTTCATTTTCGCCGCTTAATGCGTCGGTTCGCCTGGCACCTCAGCCGCACCGGCGCCCTTTTGCGGCCGCGACAACACCCACCAGCTGCCGACCATCAACAGCACCGTCAGCGCCTCGATGATCATCGCCTGCACAATCCCTGAATTCACCGCGTCACCATTCGCCACACCGAACAGCCGGCCCGCAAGCGCCGTTCCGTACAACGCGGCGGGCACGAGCAACGCGCGTAGCCAGCCTGGCACCAGCGCGCCGATCACGGCGGCGGCAGCGGCGACAAGGAAGAAGGCCGACAAATCGGCGCGGATCGTATTGGTCGCCACGCCCTCGACAACGATACCAAAGGTCTCGGAATAGCTCGCGGGATCGAACAGCCCCCGCGCCCCAACGATGACAAATAACAGCGCCCACAGCAGGACGGCACCGCGCAAGACCCAATTGACCATCAATTTTCTCCCCTGATTGCCAGCAGGCTGCGACATCGGGGCAAAAAGTGCAATCTATTCCGCGTTAAGATCGTCCGCAGCGAACGTCTCTTCGATCCAGCCGCCGCCGAGCACGCGGCTGGCATCGGCCGCGTCATAGAGCACCGCCGCCTGCCCCGGCGCGACGCCATATTCGGCCGCGGCAAAGACCAGCCGGTCGCCTTCGACGCGCGCGGGCACCGGCTTCGCCATACTGCGCACCTTCGCCATCACATCGCGCCCGTCGACCGTACCCAGCCAGTTCGCCTCGCCCAGCCGCGCGCCCGCCACGGCGAGCGCGCGGCGCGGGCCGACGATCACCTGCTTGGCGCCAGCATCGAGGCGCACCACGTACAGCGGCTCGGCCTGCCCGCCGATTTCGATCCCTCGTCGCTGGCCGACGGTATAATGAATCAGCCCCTTGTGCGCGCCGAGCACCGTCCCGTCGACATGCACGATCTCGCCCTGGTCGTCGGCCTCCGGGCGCAGCTTGCGCACCAGCGTCGCATAATCGCCATCGGGGACGAAGCAGATGTCCTGGCTGTCGGGCTTGCCCGCCACGCCCAGCCCCAGGTCGCGCGCGATTTCGCGCACGACGCTCTTTTCGAGCCCGCCCAAGGGAAAGCGAAGAAAATCGAGCTGGTCCTGCGTCGTCGCGAACAGGAAATAGCTCTGGTCGCGCGCCGGATCGACCGCGCGGTGCAGTTCGGCACCCGCCGGGCCCATCATACGGCGCACATAATGGCCCGTCGCGAGGCAATCGGCGCCGAGCTCCTTGGCAAGCCGGAACAGGTCGGTGAACTTCACCCCCATGTTGCAGCGTACGCAGGGGATCGGGGTCCGCCCCGACAGATACTCATCGGCGAACTGGTCGATCACCGTGTCGCGGAACCGGCTTTCATGGTCATAGACATGATGCGCGAAGCCCAGCCGGTCGGCGACCGCGCGCGCGTCGCGGATATCCTGCCCGGCGCAGCACGCGCCGACACGCTTCGCTTTTGCGCCATGATCATAGAGCTGGAGCGTCACGCCGATCACCTCGGCGCCCGATCGCGCGGCAAGCGCGGCGACGACGCTCGAGTCGACTCCGCCCGACATCGCGACGACGATTCGCCGGTCCTTCAGCGGCGAATCGAGCTGAAAGTCAGCCTGGGCGAGCCCGGCGGGGGATGAAATCGTCTCGATCATGATCGGCGTCATCTAGGGATGCATATCCAAAAATACCAGCTTTTCCGCCGTACACGTCAATATATTGACGCCGATTAAGCTTCGCTAACGGGTTCTGAAACGGCCATTTACGGGACCTTAGCTCCTCTCGCGTAAACGAGTCGCATGAACATCGCCCCGTCCGAACTGCCGCGCATTGCCGGTGCAGCCAGACTGTCGAAGCCCGGCTTCGACATCATCTTGGCCGTCTCCAGCGCGCGCCAGGCCATGCTGCCGACCGTCCGGCAACTGCGGACGCAGGCGCACCGCGAATCGCATGCCGCGAAGCTTAACGCGCTCCGCCATATTCTTTGCGGGAGCACCCGCATGGCGGAACAAAAGGCACCGCGAGTCGTTCGTTTCTTCGACTTATCGGACGATCTGAACGCCTCGCCGGAAACTATGAACAGCCTGTTTACCAGAGGATTTCAGGCGATGTTGAGCCCCTCTGATTTAGAGCAAAACGCGTCGGAAAAATCCCCCCCCGACGGTGTAAATATGGAATGACTATGATCGAGAATCAGAAAATCCGGCCCGCACAGGTGATCGGCCCCCTCGGTGAACCGCTAACCCTCGACACGCTGCCGCCGCCATCGACGACCCGTTGGGTCGTTCGCCGCAAGGCAGAGGTCGTCGCAGCCGTTAACGGTGGACTCTTGTCCGTCGATGAAGTGTGCGAACGTTATGGGCTGACCCTCGAGGAATTTGCCGGCTGGCAGCGGTCGATCGACCGCAGCGGCATGCCAGGGCTGCGCGTGACGCGCATCCAGCACTACCGCGACCTCTACGAGCGCCAACAGCGCTTCTAAGGGCCGCGGGACCGGACCAGGCATGAGAGAGGGCGCTTCCGGCGCCCTCTTTTTTTTCGCGGTGGGTTGCGCCGCCGGTAGACAGAGGCCGCCCCCACTCGCTACCGGCGCGCCATGGGTATCACCGCAACGATCATGAACACCGCCACCGGCCAGCCGATCCAGAAGATGAGTTTTGGCCGCATGCCCAAACCTTGGGCCAGTTTTACCCTCGCAACGGGCGAACTCGTCACCGCGGAGCGGATCGACGTCACTCCGCCCGCGCCCGGAAAATTCGCCGCGACGGTCCAGGTCTGGGTTAAGGTCAAGCCGCGCGATTGAGCCCGGACGCGTTGTTGGAAAAAGAAAACTTACGCGAATCCAGTGACATGACGATTTTGTTGCAACCCTGACGTTCATCCCGCGTTAAGCCCCCGAGTCAACTTTGGGAGTCACTCAATATGCGCAAGATGTTCATTACCCTCGCCGCCACTTCGGCCCTCGCTCTCGGCGCCTGCCAGAGCCCCGCCGCCGACAAGGTCGAGGATCAGGCCGAAGCCAAGGCCGACGTGATCGACGAGCAGGCCGACGCCATGCCCGAAGGTCCGGCGAAGGAAGCAACCGAAGCCAAGGCCGACGCCGTCGAAGCCGCCGGCGAAGAAAAGGCCAACGCAATGGACGACAATGGCGAAATCGCCCCGTCGGAAACCGGCGCGATGGCCCCGGCCGATCCCGCGAAGAAATAAGAATCGAGGGCTTGCCTCCCCTAAAGGGCAGGGTGAAGGGCGCCGGATCGAATTCCGGCGCCCTTTATCGTGCGCGCCACTTTCTCGCAGCCTGTGATCTCGATCACCGCCGCAGCGCGCAATCGCGGATATTGACCCTAAATGGGACGGGAACTCGCTTCTAGCGAACCATTTCACGGACCACCCTCCCGCCGTCACCAGCGACCCAGGGCGGCGGGAGGGACTAGCTGGCGGCCCGTTCGAGCGTCCGCAGCACATCCTGCACCCCCGGCGCGTCGCCATCGACGCGGAGCGCTTCGATCGCCGCCGCGACCTCCAGCCGATATTGGGCGACCCCAGCCGACTCGCCCGCCCACGCCGCATCCATCGATTTCACCAGCCGCTTCGCCGCCGCATTCTCCGACAGCATATGCACGTCGAGCACCTCCAGCCCCTCGGCACGGCAATGGACGAGAAGCGCCGCTGTCATCATCCGCGCGAGCCCCTGTCCCTGGAATGCGTCGAGCACCGCGACCGAAAATTCGCCCACCGGCCCGTCATGCCGGTGACGCACCGCATGCACCGCGCCGATCGGCGGCCGCCCGGGGCAGTCGCTGCAGATCGCGCCCCATGCGATATGGTCGTGCCCGTCGACGTCGGCGAGCCGCGCGACCACCGCATCGGGCAGCACCGACGCGGGCGAGAAAAAGCGCAGGTAGCGCGACTCCGCCGACAGTTTGGCAATCCCCTCGCGGATCAGCGGCGCGTCGTCGGGGGTGATCGTGCGCAGGCACACCGCGGTCCCGTCATTCAGCGCGCAATGCACCGCGACATCCTCGATCCGCGGCGCCGACCGCACCTGCCTGTCCGTCCCGGTCATCGGTAACCTCCCTGTCCCCGCACGATAGGAGCGCCGGGCGCCACCCGCAATCCGTCCGCCGATCCATCTGACTACGCATATCGGGCTAGGTATATCGGACTGCGTAAACTCGCCGCCGCATATCGGTGAAATGTTGAAAGCCGACCGCGGCTTAACTTTGGTAATGTTGCATCTTGAAGTCCGAAAGGTTGCAAGTCTGTGATCCATGACCACCCAGACGGCAGCACATTCGAAGTGCTCGGCGATCGGCTCGCACGGCTGCGCCGCGCGCGGGGGTTCAGCAAGACCGACCTCGCCGACCGGCTCGGCGTCACCGTCACGTCGATCTGCTATTGGGAACAGGGCCGCTCGCGCCCGCGGCTTGCAAGACTGCACGAACTCGCCGCGCTGCTCGGCACCACCCCCACCGAGCTCCTGAGCCGCGACAGCGCGCCGGGCGGCGACCATCTCTCCGACCTCGTCACCCGCATGCGCGCCGAAATCGCCCACGCCGCTGGCACGACGCCCGCAAAGGTCCGCATCACCATAGAGATGTAGCCGCGCCACCGATCCCCTCCCCTCGCCGCCCCGATCCTGACACGGGGTGGCGTTGGGCGCGCCGGACTACCCAAAGGGCAAGCTCGGAGGATGGGAGCAGCTAGGCGTCGTCGCCCATGCGCAGCGCGGCAATAAACGCTTCCTGCGGAATATTCACATTCCCATATTCGCGCATCCGCTTCTTGCCCTCTTTCTGCTTTTCCAGCAGCTTTTTCTTGCGGGTCGCGTCGCCGCCATAGCATTTGGCGGTGACGTCCTTGCGCAGCGCGGCGATGGTTTCGCGGGCGATCACCTTGCCGCCGATCGCGGCCTGGATCGGAATCTTGAACATGTGGCGCGGGATCAGATCCTTCAGCCGCTCGCACATGCCGCGGCCGCGCGTCTCGGCGGTGCCGCGGTGGACGATCATGCTCAGCGCGTCGACCGGCTCATTGTTGACGAGGATGCTCATCTTGACGAGGTCGCCGGGGCGGTGGCCGATCTGGTGATAGTCGAAGCTGGCGTAACCGCGGCTGATGCTCTTCAGCCGGTCGTAGAAATCGAACACCACTTCGTTGAGCGGCAGTTCATAGGTGATCTGCGCGCGGCCGCCGACATAGGTCAGATTCTTCTGCACCCCGCGGCGGTCCTGGCACAGCTTCAGGATCGGGCCGAGATATTCGTCGGGCACATAAATCACCGCCTCGATCCACGGTTCCTGAATTTCTTCGATGCGGTTCGGGTCGGGCATGTCGGCGGGGTTGTGGAGTTCGATCTCCTTCGCCGCCTCATTCTTGGTATGGCCGAGCTTCAACTTGTACACCACCGACGGCGCGGTGGTGATCAGGTCGAGGTCGTACTCGCGCGTCAGCCGCTCCTGGATGATCTCGAGGTGGAGCAGGCCAAGGAAGCCGCAGCGGAAACCGAAGCCAAGCGCCGCGCTGCTCTCCATCTCGAACGAGAAGCTCGCGTCGTTGAGGCGGAGCTTCTGGATGCTTTCGCGCAGTTTTTCGAAGTCGTTGGCGTCGGTCGGGAACATGCCGCAGAAGACGACGGGCTGGACTTCCTTGAACCCCGGCAGCGCCTGCGCCGCGGGCTTTTTGGCGTCGGTCACCGTGTCGCCGACGCGCGCCTGCGCGACGTCCTTGATCTGCGCGGTGATGAAGCCGATCTCACCGGGGCCCAGCTCGCTGAGCTGCTCGATCTTGGGCGTGAAACAGCCGACGCGGTCGATCAGATGCGTGGTGCCAGCCTGCATGAACTTGATCTGCTGGCCTTTTTTCAGCACCCCGTCGATCACGCGGATCAGGATGACGACGCCCAGATAGGGGTCGTACCAGCTGTCGACGAGCATCGCGACGAGCGGCGCTGTCGCGTCGCCCTTTGGCGGCGGGATGCGCGTGACGATCGCCTCGAGCGCTTCCTCGATGCCGATCCCGGCCTTGGCGCTGGCGAGCACCGCATCGTCGGCGGGCAGGCCGATGATATCCTCGATCTCCGCCTTCACCTTGTCGACGTCGGCGGCGGGCAGGTCGATCTTGTTGATGACCGGCACGATTTCATGGTCGTGCTCAATCGACTGATAGACGTTGGCGAGCGTCTGCGCCTCGACCCCCTGCGCCGCGTCGACGACGAGCAAAGCGCCCTCGCACGCCGCGAGGCTGCGCGACACTTCATAAGCGAAGTCGACATGGCCGGGCGTATCCATCAGGTTCAGCTCGTACGTCTCGCCGTCCTTCGCGGTATATTTGAGGCGCACCGTCTGCGCCTTGATCGTGATCCCGCGCTCTTTCTCGATGTCCATATTATCAAGGACTTGCGCCGACATTTCGCGCGCGGTCAGCCCGCCGGTGAACTGAATCAGCCGGTCGGCGAGCGTCGATTTGCCATGATCGATGTGGGCGATGATGGAGAAGTTGCGGATGTGGGACATGGGCGTGGTCATGCGCGGCGCACTAGCAGGGGTTTGCAGCGCTGTCAGCAAGGGTCTTAAAGCCACAAAAGACCCGCATGCGGCGGCCCTGGATTATGTCCCCTTCGACCAGCTCAGGACAGGCTTTGTCGCTTTAGCGCGAACGCGCCTTCGCGCGCGCCGCGACGATCGACAGCGGCGAGCGGCGCGGCGTCGATCCAAAGTTCAGGAAAAGTCAGCCCTGCGAAACAATTTTTGTCCGCGCGAGCAAGACGTGAAGGGGCATACCCGCGGGCAATGGGCAAGGACGGCAGAGCGGACAAGTAAAAGAGCCAGACCACGAGGCTGGCACGGCCGGACAATGTAGGAAAGCGGCTTTTTCGCGCGGAGCCCCTCGCCTCTCCGTCAGCGCTTCGCGCTGCGGCACAGGGAGGATTAAAGCGCCAGCCACCGCCTGCAATCATCCCGCACACGCGCGTCGCCATCGCGCAGCCCTCGTTCCAGCACCGCCGCCCTGCCCTCGCCCTGCTCCACCGCCGCCAGCGCGCCAATCGCATTCGCGCGCACGCGCGGAACGGGGTGCGCTTTCGCGAACTGTTCGGCCACGTCGCGCCCATTGTCGGTCAGATGCACCGCGCAGCGCAGCAGCATTTCGCCGCTGGTCAGCGTCGGGCGCCGGGCGATCGTTCCCGCATCGAGGTCGACGATATATTGGTCGCGCCAGGGGACTTGCTCGCCTTCGTCCATGATGTTGAGGCTGACCGACAGGCTTTCGGGCGGCAGCTGGCTGTGGATGTCGCGGTGGGCGCGGTAGAGCATGATCTTGCCCCGAGTCAGCCTGCTGCGCTCGACAAATTGCAAGTTCAGCGGCTCGCCGAGGCGGCCGTCGAGGGTTTCGGAGTCGTAATCATAATAGTCGCTGATGTAGCCGGGGCCGAAATAGCCGATGGTGAGGAAGTGGAAATTATGGTCGTGCGGGACGCCGTAGGAGAAGGCCGCGGGGCCGCTTGTCGTGTACGCGGCGTCGCGCTCGGACGGCCAGAGGTTGGCGCGGAGGTAAAAGCCGCGCGGGCTGCGATGGAGGAGGAAGACCTGCGCGGTGTAGCGGTTGAGTTCAAGCTGGTCGGCGTAGCTTGCCTTGAGCGCGGCGATGACACGGGTTGCGAGGAAGTCGGGGTTGCGCCCGAGGCCGGCGAGGAGGTTCGTGCAGTGGGCGATGCTGGCCTCGTCGGTCAGGTCGACGCCGCTTTCGTCGAGGCGCGCGATGACTTCGTCGAGGTCGAGTGCGGAGCCGCTTGACGTGGGAAAGGGGCACGGGTCGATCAGGCGGGGCATCGTGCTTCTCCTGTTCCCCTCCACTCCTTAAGGGGAGGGGTCTCGCGGGTTTGTGCGAGGCCGATGGCCCCCACCCGCTGCGACTAGCGAACAAGTTCGCAAGTCTCGCTGCCCTCCCCTGAAGGGGAGGGCTTGTTAAACAGCGCGTGCGTCGCCGCAGCGGCGGCGCGAACCTCGGGATGCGGATCGGCCACCGCCATCGCGGCGAGATGCGGACGCGCCGCCGCGGGGTTGAGTGCGACCAGTTCGCGCATCGCGGTCCAGCGCGCGGCGAAATCCTCGCTCGCCGTTTCGGCGACGAACAGCGGCGCGGCGTCGGTGCGGCCGAGGTGCCGGAGCAGGGTCAGCGCCATGGCGCGAAAGCTGCTGTCGCGGCGCGACGCGCTGACATGCGTCAGGCGGCCGCTTGCGATATCGTATGCGCGGATCGGGAGGCGCGACGGCGGCTGGACGGTGAGTTCGAGGTACAGGATGTCGCGGCCGGCGCGCGCTTGCCGGTTCTGGAGCGTGAAGCTTTGGCGCGCGGTGTCGAGGAGCAGCGTCTCGCCTGTCCGCAGCGGACGCGGCGGTTGGGTTTGGCATGGCGCGGCGTCTTTCGCGGTGAATCCGCCGGCTTCCTCGGCTGCGCTGACCACCACGCGGTGCGCGCAAAGCGCGGCGCCGCCGCAATCGAGGATATGGATCGCGGCGCGGCCGGGGACGAAGACCGTGGTGCCAGGCGCGGCGCCGTTCGCGGTGAACGGCCGCAGCTGGAGTGTCAGGCGGATCGCACCGCAATCGGCGAGGACGAGCCCGCCGGGACCGCCGTTGCCGCCGCCCACCATCCGCAGCGGCGGGCGCGCAAAGGGATCGGCGGCGAGCAAGGCCAGCGCCGCATCGAGCCGGCCGCAAAGCCAGCCAGTATCGGCAAGCCAGGGAAGCAGGCGCGTTATCGCGACGTCGGCGGGGGCGTCGGCGAGCTTCGCGATCGCGGTCAGCAGCCCGCCCGGGGCGGTGTCGGCCGCACTCCACGTCGCGTCGAGGTCCGCGACCGCGCGGCGCATCGCGAGGCGGCGCGCGGCATCGGCGCGAGGGAAATGGTCGTGGCGCGACGACATGACGGGCATCCTCGAAACGCGGGGGAAACGGCGGGCGCCGGGTGGTGGCGCCCGCCGCTCCCGCCCCCGCTCAATCGTAGACGATCAGCGCGATGGTGACGGTGAGTTCGAACACCGACGGCCCCGACGAGGCGTTTTCGCCCATCAGCGAGCCGAACAATCCGACCGCGGTGTCGAGCAAAGGCAGCGCCTCGATATCGATGGTTGGCAGACCCATATTCCCCCTCCTGTCCTTGACCGGCGACGCGACTTGCCGCCGGGAACAGCGCTAGGAAGGCGCGGGGGCGCTTCCCAGTTAACTTATCGTAATCAGGCGCATGTCGCTGGTCGAAGCAGGGTTGCGGCGGCGCGCACCGGGGATAGAGTGGCGGCGCCGAAACCGGGAGATCTGTCATGCACCGCGCTATCGCCGCCGCCCTCTGCGCCCTCTTGCTCGCAGCCCCCGCGGCGGCCGAAACCCTGCTCGTCGGCAACAAGGGCGAGGACACGCTGAGCGTCATCGCGCTGGCGTCGGGGGAGGAGCTGGCGCGGCTGCCAACGGGCAAGATGCCGCACGAGATCGCGGTGTCGCCCGACGGCAAGCAGGCGGCGGTCGTCGCCTATGGCAGCACGACGATCGATGTGTTCGATGTGGCGAGCCGGACGAAGGTGAGGACGATCGACCTTAGCCCCAACCAGCGGCCGCACGGATTGCTGTGGCTGTCCGACGGGCGGCTGGTCGCGACGACCGAAGGCAGTGATTCCGTCGCGGTGGTAGCGCCCGATGGCAAGCTGACGTCGATTTCGACCGGGCAGAAGGGCACGCATATGATCGTCGTCGCGCCCGACAACCGCACCGCCTATACCGCCAATATCGGATCGGGGACGGTGAGCATACTCGACCTGAAGACCGCGGAAAAGCTGCGCGACCTGACCATCGGCGGCAAGCCCGAGGGGCTGGCGCTGACCAAGCGCGGGCGCGAATTGTGGGTCGGCGACCTCGAAGCCCCGCGCGTGTCGATCTGGGATACGAAGACGGGCAAGAAGATCGCCGAACAAGCGGTCGATCCGGTCGCGATCCGCGTGCTGGCGAGCCCCGACGGCAAGCTGGTGGCGACGAGCAATATTAAGAGCGGCACAATCAGCCTGTTCGATGCCGAAACGCGCGCGCTGGTGCGGACCATCAAGGTGTCGGGCAATGCCGCGAAGGGGCAGGTCACCTTGCTGTTCAGCGCCGATTCGAAGCGGCTCTATGCGGCCGAGACCGGGCACGACCAGGTGGCCGAGATCGACGTTGCGAGCGGCGCCGTGCTACGCCGGATCGCAGCGGGCAAGAATGGCGACGGGCTGGCGATCGCGCCTTAGGGGCGTGCATGTGGATGGCGGGATTAGGGTGGGAAGCGGGCGTTCACCCTCTCCCGTCGGGAGAGGGATATGCAGGCTTGGTTGCGCAGCAACCTAGCCGAAGTTGGGTGAGGGGATCACCCGTCAACTGCGCAGACGAACCTCAGACACCCTCACCCAACCCTCTCCCAAGGGGAGAGGACTAGACGGCCGCAATCGGTCGCTAGCCGTCCTTCCCCAAACCCGACATCTCGAGCCAGAGCGAGAGGCCGGGCTGCGGATCGGCGGGCGGCGCATCGGCACGGTGGCGGACCGCATCGGCGCGCGCGCGGTCAAGGATCGCGGCGGGGATGGCCGCCGGGTGGAAGATATGGTCGGCCTCGCCGAGAAGCCGCGCGGCGCGCAGCGTGAGGTCGTCAGGGTCGAAGCTCACCAGCGCGATCGTTTCGAGGCGCGGGGGCCGGGTCGCAGCATCGGCGGCGAGCCAGTCGTCGACGCGGTCGGGCGAGCCTTCGTCGAACGGGTCGAGCGCGCCGCCCCGTACCAGCGCGGCGTCGATGGCGCGGCGGCGGTCGGCGGCGGCGGGCCAGCGCGCCTTCATCGCCGCGCGCGCGGCGTAGAGCGCCGATGCCAGCGCGCCCAGCCGCGCCGGAAGCAGCACCTCGATGCGCTGGCGCACCGCCTTGGCGAGACCCGCCGACGCGCCGCCCGTCCCGATCGCGATTGTCACCGGGGCGCGGTCGACGATCGCGGGAGTGGTGAAATCGCAGAGGTCGGGGCGATCGACGACGTTGACGAGCAGGCCGCGCGCGCGGAGGTCGGCGGCGGCGGTGCGGGCTTCGGCCTCGTCGTCGAGCGCGACGAAGGCGATGGTCGCGCCATGTTCCCAGGCCGGAACGATGCGCCCGCGCGCGCGCTCGATCAGGCGGGCCTTGGCATCGGCGGCCTCCCCTTCGCCGACCAGCACCACGGTGCGGCCGGTGAGGTTGAGGAAGATGGGGAGTTGGTGCATCGAATTGGCCCTTTTACTCGTCACCCCGGACTTGATCCGGCATCCATGACCCCTGTCGCGCCGTTAGACCATGGACCCCGGATCAAGTCCGGGGTGACGCAGAAAAGGTCGCATCGCCGCCCATTCGCGCAACCGCGCCGTATCAGTCGATCCAGTCGGGCACGCGCTCGGCGGCCATGATCGTGCCCGCGGTGATGCGATCGGCGACGACGACATAGCGGTCGCCGTCGACAAGCACCTCGGGAACGAGACTGCGGCTGTTATAGGTCGATGCCATCGTAGCCCCATAAGCGCCCGCGGTGCGGAAGACCGCGAGGTCGCCCTCCCCGACCTTGTCGGTGACGCGGTCGCGCGCAAAGGTGTCGCCGGTTTCGCACACCGGGCCGACGATCGACGCGGTCATCGTCTCGCCGGTCGGCTTGACGGCAACGAAGTCGTGATAGGCATCGTAGAGCGCCGGGCGCGCGAGGTCGTTCATCGCGGCGTCGACGATCACGAACGGGCTGGTCGCGCCGGGCTTGACCCAGAGAACTTCGGTCAGCAGCACGCCGGTGTTGCCGGCGATCACGCGGCCGGGTTCGAACATCAGGGTGACGTCCCAATCCTTCGTCACGCGCGCGACCATCGCGCCATATTCGGCGGGGCTCGGCGGATTGTCGTCGGCCTTGTACGGTACGCCGAGGCCCCCGCCGAG
This sequence comes from Sphingopyxis fribergensis, assembly GCF_000803645.1. Classification (NCBI taxonomy): domain Bacteria; kingdom Pseudomonadati; phylum Pseudomonadota; class Alphaproteobacteria; order Sphingomonadales; family Sphingopyxidaceae; genus Sphingopyxis; species Sphingopyxis fribergensis. Next base: position 3,562,919 of record NZ_CP009122.1, read on the forward strand.
GTCGACATGGGTGATGCTGTGCCCCGCAGCGCGCAGCTCGGCCACGAGCTGGCCGACGCGGGTGAACGCCGCTTCGAGCGGCGCGAGGCTGGTAAGCTGGCTGCCAATATGGACCGCAATGCCGCGCATGTTGAGCCCCGGCAGCGCCGCGAGACGGCCGAAGATTTCGGGGGCGACATCGATGCCGACACCGAACTTGTTATCGGCCTTGCCGGTCGAAATCTTGGCATGCGTGCCCGCGTCGACATCGGGATTGACGCGCAGCACGGCGGGCGCAGTCATTTCCTTGGCGAGCGCGATTTTGGCGAGCGCGACGCCTTCGGGCTCATGTTCGATATTGAACTGGCCGATGCCGCGGTCGAGCCCCTGCGCCAGCTCGGCGCGCGTCTTGCCGACGCCCGAAAAGACGATGTCCTCGGGCGCCATGCCCGCCGCGAGCGCGCGTTCGAGCTCGCCGCCGGAGACGACGTCGGCGCCATAGCCCTGCCGCGCGAGGACGCGGAGCACGCCGAGGTTGGGGTTGCACTTGATCGCAAAGGCGAGGTGCTTCTTCGGAACATCCTTCAGTCCGTCGCGGAAAGCCTGCGCATGGCGTTCGAGCGTTGCGCGCGAATAGACATAGACGGGGGTACCGATTTCTTCGGCGATGCGTGGCAGCGGAATGTCTTCGGCGTGCATCACGCCGTCACGAAATTCAAAATGGTTCATGGAGTAAAGTCCTGGAGCTCAGCCCGGAGGCGGCAAGTCAAAATCGTCGGCTTCGCGTTGTTCGGACCGTTTGAGAAGTTCGTCGCTGCGCGCGGGCCGGGCCTGCGCGTCGGGCGTCGTAAGCTCCTCCGTAGTCGGGGCGCGGGTGGCGCCGACGGGAATCACCGGAGCAGGCTGGCCTGCCACGGGCTTCAAATCTTCTCTGCTGCCGCACGCGCCGAGCAGCGCGGTTGTAGCCATGCCAATCAGGATGAGGCGCTTCGTCGCCATCAAATCGTTCCTTCCAGCGCCGCGCGGGCCGCGGCGATGGCCTGTCTTACCCGTTCGGGCGCCGTGCCGCCATAGCTGGTGCGGCTGGCGACCGACGCCTCGACGGTCAGCGCCGCGAGCACGTCGGGGGTGACCGCGGCGTGGATCGCCGCGGCGTCGCCTGCGGGGAGCGCCGACAGCTCGACGTCCAGTTCCTCGGCGCGCTTCACGCACGAACCGACGACATGATGCGCCTCGCGGAACGGCAGCCCCGCCTCGCGCACCAGCCAGTCGGCGAGGTCGGTCGCGGTCGAATAGCCCGAGGCGGCAAGCGCGCGCATACGGTCGGTGCGGAAGGTCAGCGTTTCGACCATGCCGGTCATCGCCGCTAGCGACAGCGCGAGCGCGTCGAAGGCGCCGAAGACCGTTTCCTTGTCGTCCTGCAGATCCTTCGAATAAGTGAGCGGCAGCCCCTTCACGATGACCGCGAGCCGCTGGAAGGCGCCGAGCAGCAGACCGGCGCGCCCGCGCACCAGTTCGGCGGCGTCGGGATTGCGCTTTTGCGGCATGATCGAGCTGCCCGTCGACCAGGCATCGGGCAGGCTGATGAAACCGAAGGGCTGGCTGGCCCAGATCACGATCTCTTCGGCGAGACGCGACAGATGGATCGCGGCGATCGACGCCGACGCGCAGAATTCGAGCGCGAAATCGCGGTCGGACACCGCATCGATGCTGTTCGCCATCGGGCGGTCGAAGCCGAGCGCGGCGGCGGTCGCATGGCGGTCGACCGGGAAGCCGGTCCCCGCAAGCGCCGCGGCGCCGAGCGGCGATTCATTCAGGCGGGTGCGCGCGTCGGCGAAGCGCGACCGGTCGCGGCCCAGCATCTCGACATAGGCGAGCAGATGATGGCCGAGCGTCACCGGCTGCGCGACCTGCAAATGCGTGAAGCCCGGCATGATGCTGTCTGCATGTTCGTCGGCGCGCGCCAGCAGCGCGGCCTGCATCGCGGCGAGGCCCGCGTCGATGCGCTCACATGCGGTGCGCGTCCACAGGCGGAAATCGGTCGCGACCTGATCGTTGCGCGAGCGCGCGGTGTGGAGGCGCCCGGCAGCCTCGCCGACCAATTCCTTCAGCCGCGATTCGACAGTCATGTGGATATCTTCGAGCGCGAGGTCGACCGGCACGCCGTTCGCAGCGAATTCCACGGCGATCTGCGCGAGGCCGCGGTCGATTTGAGCCGCGTCGTCGGTGCCGATGATGCCCGCGCCGCCCAGCATCGCGGCGTGCGCGCGGCTCGCGGCGATATCTTCTTCCCACAGGCGTTTGTCGACCGGGATCGACGCGTTAATCTCTTGCATGATCGCCGCGGGTCCGCCACCGAAGCGGCCGCCCCACATGCTGTTGCTGTCTGGAGAATTCGCCATGCGCCGCGTTCCAAGCCCGTATCTTGCGATCCTCGCCGTGCTTCTGGCCGGATCGATCGCGGGCTGCGATAGGGAAAAGCAGGCGGACGGGCAAGCGGGGCAAGGCCAAGCAAATGTTTCGGCGGGCCAAGCGAAGGGCGTCGGCCAGTTCGAATATCAGATTGACCGCAGCCACAAGGGTGAGGCGGCGCCGACCGCAGCGTTTCGCGGCCCCGACGATGCTGCGGTGACGCTCGCGACATTTCGTGGGCGTCCGCTGCTCGTCAACCTCTGGGCGACCTGGTGCGCGCCTTGCGTCGCTGAAATGCCAACGCTCGATGCGATGGCGGCGAAGAGCGGCAAACGCATGACGGTGATCGCGGTGGCGCAGGATTTGCAGGGTGCCGAAATCGTCGACCCATGGTTTCAGAAGGCCGGATTGAAGGCGCTGCAACCCTATATCGATCCGCAGAACGGTTTGCTCGATGCCGCGAACAGCGCCTTGCCGACGAGCATCTATTATGACGCCAAGGGGCGAGAGATCTGGCGCGTGGTGGGCGCGATCGATTGGCAGGGTAAAGAAGCAAAGGCGTTGTTGGCCGAGGGTGCGTCCTAAACTACACCAAAACCTTCGTCATTCCCGCGAAAGCGGGAACCCAGCGAGCAGCCGTCGCCACTGGGTTCCCGCTTTCGCGGGAATGACGAATTAAGAATATCGATATCGAGACAGAAGCAAGAAAGGGCGGGTGCCCCATGACACCCGCCCTTCCCTGCGACCCAGAGCAAGGCTCCGGGGAACTCGGCGCGGCCTAGCCGCCAACCGTCACGCGGCCGGTGCGATAGCCCTTCTTGCGCATTTCCTTCACATAATCCTTGTCGGCGTCGACCACCTCGGTCTCCCATTCGTCCCACGCGTCCCAGCGGTCCTCGCGGTCGGTCGAGCGGCGAAGGTCGCTGGTCAGCTCCTTCTCGGCCTCGAGAATGTCGGTCTTGTAATTATACCATTGCTGGTTGACGACGCCCGCGATCGGGCTGGTGCGGATGTGCGGCGCCTCGAACCCCGACGGCATCGCACCATAGGGCACGGCGGCGACCGCAGCGGTGGCGGGGAGAGCCGCGAGAATAGCAAGGGTGGTCCATTTTTTCATCGTCCATCTCCTGATTGCCCGCCCTTTGCGGGGCGGTCAGGGGAGTCAACGAAGCGCGCGGCGATTTTCTTCGCGGCCGGACGGAGATTCGGCACGGCTGACGGCGGAATCGATCAGCCGGGATGCGCTTCGTCACCGACGGCCGACCGTAGCAGGCCGCGAAAGACCTCCTGCGCGCTGCGTTTGCCCTGCGTCACGTCATACACATCGCGCGCAATCGGCATGTCGAGGCCGTAACGTTCGGCGAGCGCGATCACCGTCGGCGCGCTCTTCACCCCCTCGGCGACCATGTTCATGCCCGCGATGATCTCGTCGATCGGGCGCCCCTTGCCGAGTTCGACCCCGACATGGCGGTTGCGCGACAAGGGGCTGGTGCAGGTTGCGATCAGGTCGCCCATGCCGGTAAGGCCGGCGAAGGTTTCGGCGCGGCCGCCCATCGCGACGCCGAGCCGGGTAATCTCCGAAAGCCCGCGCGTCATCAGTGCCGAGCGCGTGTTGTCGCCCGCCCCCAGCCCGTCGCCCATGCCGACCGCGATCGCAATGATATTCTTGAGCACCCCGCCGAGTTCGCAACCGAGCAGATCGGTGTTGGTGTAGACGCGGAACAGCCCCGAGTGGAACACGGGCTGGAGCGCGCGGACGACGATTTCGTCCTCCATCGAGAGGACGCTCGCCGCGGCTTGTCCGGTCATAATCTCGCGCGCGAGGTTCGGGCCGGTGAGGACGCCGACAGGGTGGCCGGGGAGCACTTCCTCGATCAGCTCGGTCATGCGTTTGCCCGAGGCGAGTTCGAGGCCTTTGGTCAGGCTGATGACGGGCACCCACGGGCGAAGATGGCTTGCCGCCTCTTCGAGCACGGCGCGGAAGCTGTGCGAGGGCACCCCCATGACGAGAACGTCGGCGCCCGCGACGACTTCGGCCAGGTCGTTCGTGGCGCGGAGCGCGGACGGCAACTTGATCCCGGGAAGATATTTGTGGTTCTCGTTATCGGCATTGATGCCGTCGACGGTTTCGGCATCGCGTGCCCAAAGGGTGATCGGCGCGTTGCGCGACACCACCGAGGCAACCGTCGTCCCCCAGCTGCCCCCGCCGAGCAGCCCTACCTTCAACCGCATCCCACTCTCCCCGTTTTCGGGGGGAGACTGACGCGCATTTCAATGCTTGGCAAGAAAGCCCTTCATCACCGCCGCCGTCGCCTTGGGATCCTCGATCATCGGGACATGGCCGACATGTTCGAAGATGTGGCTCTGGCTGCCCGCGATGCCGGCTTCGAGTACGGGCACGCAGCTGACGTCGAGCAGCCGATCGTGGCGGCCCCAGATGATCAGCGTCGGCACCTTGACCTCGCCCAGCCGGTCGTTGAGCGGAAAGTCGCGGCCTTCGTTCGCAATAACCCAGAAAATGCCATCAAGCTGATCGCGATATTTGAGCGCGTCGGCATAGAGCACGGGCTTGAGGCGCGCCGGAATATAGGGCGGTTTGTGCACGACCATGCCGACCAGCCGATCGGCGTCCTCCAGTCCCGCAAGGACGAGCGGATTATAATCTTCGTTCGCGGCCTGTTTCTGCAGATCGCTTTCGTTGGCGCCGTTGACCCCGGCGTTGTCGAGCAGGATCAGGCTGGCCAGCGCGTCGGGGTAATCGATCGCATAGCGCAGCGCGATCCAGCCGCCCATGCTGTTGCCGCCGACATGCGGGCGGTCGAGGCCGAGCGTATCTACGAAATGCTTGAGCCGCGCGGTCTGCGCTTGCAGGTCATAAGCGAGGTCGGGATCGCGCTCATTTTCGCCGAAGCCGGGGAGATCGGGCGCGATGACATGATAATCGCGCGTGAGGTACGGCGCGATCATCGACCAATTATCCTTGTCGCCCGCAAAGCCGTGGACGAGCAGCAGCAACGGATTCGTCGGGTCGCCGCCCTCCAGATAGGGCCAGGTGCGGCCGTCGACGACGACACTCTTCTGCACCATGCCCCCTCGGCGACGCAGCAGCGCGCGGCCGATCGCGACGAGGCGGCCGGGGAAGATAAAATACATCAGCGTGAGCGCGATCATCGGCGCGAAGATCAGGACGAGCAGGATTTTCATGCGGCGGCCTTGCCTGTTATGTGCGTGTCGAACCAGCCGATCAGATCGCCCAGCACAGCGTCGCGTTCGGGCTCGTTATAGATTTCGTGGAAAAGCCCTGGATAGATTTCGAGCCGTTTGTCCTTCGACGCGACATTGGCGAACAGATAGCGCGAACCCGCGGGCGCCGTGAGCCGGTCGGCCTCGCCATGCTGGATCAGGATCGGCAGGTGAATCTTCGGCGCGTCGGCCTGCGCGACCGCCATCGCGTCCATGAATTCCTTGCCGAGCCTTGCCCCGATCTTGCCGTCATAGACGAGCGGGTCGGCCTGATAGGCGGCGACGACTTGCGCGTCGCGGCTGACGCCATTTGAGTCGAGCGAGAGCACGCCGAGGCGCGGGAAGAAGCGCGAGAGAAAGCGGCTGATCCAGACGGTAAAGCGCGAAGGCGGCTGTGCGGGCAGGATCGCCGGGCCCGAAAGCGCGGCGGCAACGAAGGCCTGTTGGCGCTCGACGAGGAACAGGGTCGCGATCAGCCCGCCCATGCTGTGGCCGAGCAGCAGGCGCGGCGTATCGGCATGGTTGATTTCGACGAGCGTCAGAAGCTCGCTCATCCCGTCGAGAAAGGCGGAAAAGCGGGGCACAAAACCGCCCTCGCCGTCCGAATGGCCATGGCCCCAATGGTCGACGGCGTAGATGGCATAGCCGGCATCGGTCAGCCGCTGCGCGACATATTCATAGCGCCCGGCATGCTCGGCATAGCCATGCGCCAGCAAGATGATCGCACGCGGACGCCCTTCGGGCAGCCAGTGGGTGACATGCAGCCTTGCCCCCGCGCCCGCGGAATCAGCGGGCAAGATCACCGCACCCGCCGCCATGCTCAGCGGACCGCCTTCTGGAGCGCGGCGCTGCGATGGCCGGGGCCATCGTCGCCCGTCTTGTCGATCTTGGCGAGGATCGCTTCGAGCGCGCGGCTGATCGCGGTCTGGGTGCGGACCATTTCGACCTTGGGCCAAGCGGTGCGCTGACCCGTTTCGATCAGTTCGTCGATATCGTCCTGCGCGAGGTCGGACAGGATCTTCGCCGGCGACCAGAATTTGGGCGGCCGGATGATGTTGATGTCGCCGGTATATTCCTGATTGATCACCGAACGCGCCATGTTCGCGAGGCTGTTGAGCGGCGGGATCAGTTCGAGCGGCTTCTGGAAAATGACCATGTTCGCGTTGAGCCACGCCTTGAAGGTCGCCATCGACGCATGTTGAATGGCCTCGATCGGCGCCATCTGCTTGCGCGTATCGGTGGCAAAGGGCAGCGCGATCGGGTTCGCTTGGCTGACGATATGATGGTTGACGCCATAGAGCCGCTCGAGCCGCTTGGTCGGAATATCGTGCGTCACCGACCCGTCGACCCAGCGGCGGTCGGGCTGGTAGGGGATGCGCTCGCCCTTGTCGTCGCGCGCCATTAGCATCACCGGCGGAAAGACGCCGGGTACCGCGCACGACGCGAGAACGGCTTCGCGGATCAGGACGTTCGGCGCGGTGATCGCATTGAGCAAGCGGCCGTTCTGATGTTTTTCGGCGGGCGCGACCGAGACGTTGAGGTGGCGGCCGCTGATCTCATAGGCTTCCTGAAAGGTCAGATCGGGGATCAGGTCGGCGAGGCGGTCGCGCACCTCGTCGGGCGCCAAGCGCTTTTGATCGGGATTTCGGCTGGGGTTGGCGAGGCGCCCGCTTTCGAGGAAGGCGCCGATGTCGGCATTCTTGCGCGTGCAGACGACCGCGGCGACGATCGACCCGCCGCTGGCGCCCGACATGATCGCGGGCAACACGCCCTCTTCCCAAAGCGCCTTCACGACGCCGATGTGGAAGAAGAGGAAGCTGCCCGAGCCCGAGAGCAGCAGCGCCGAGCGGCCGTAGCAATGTTGCGCGCGGCGGAAGAAGTCGCGCTTTTCGTCGCGGGTGATGCTGCGCGCGGTCGCAATCTTGTCGAGCGACGCGACGACCTCGGCGACATAATCCTCGATCAGCTTCTTGGTGCCGAAACGCGCCTTTTGGTACAATCGCTCGTGGCCCATGCCGTCAATATTGCCGTGGATGCCTTCGTTGAGCACGAAGAGCAGCCCCTTGACGTCACCCGCGGCCGACAGCTTGCGCAGCTTTTCGAGCCGCGCGCGGATCGCCTTATAATCGAAATGCTTGCTCTCGTCGGCGTCGCGCCACGCCTGCAATCCCGATTTTTTGTCATGTTCGCGCGCCGCCTTGGCCCATGCGGCATAATCGGGTGCGGTTACAAGGTCGCGGTCGGCGCTGAGCGTCGGGGTGAAAAGCATTCGGTAATCCTGCGAGAGCATGGTTTATTTTTTCCGAGTCTTGCCGGTTGCGTTGTCTTTGGCAACTGTTTTGACATTGGCCTTCCCCCCTGTCGTCATCCCGGACTTGATCCGGGATCCATGACGCCGGCGCTGGAATGGATCCCGGATCAAGTCCGGGATGACGAAGAGGAGGACTTCTTGTTGCCCTTCGCTGCCGCTTTCGGCTTTGCCTTTGGCTTGGCGACCGGTTTAGAAGCTGTCCTGGGTTTGGCCGCCGCTTTCGGCTTTGCCGTGACGGCTTTCGGCTTTTCGGGTTTCGGCGTCGCGGCCATCAGGTCGGCGAAACTTTCCTCGATACATTCGCGGAAAAAGGCGATGTCGGGCATCACCGCGCGTTCGGAGATGAGCGAGAAGGCAATCCGGCCGTTGTAGCTGGGGGTCGCGACGAACAGTCCCATATTGTTCGCGAGCGGCGCCATGCCATGCTGCTGCACGAGCTGCGCCCCCGCGAGATAGAGCGGCACCTGTGCGCCCGGCACGTTGGAGATGAAGAGATTGGTCCCGCGCACCGCGAAACGCTCGCTGGTGACAAGCCGCGCGACCGCCGCCATCGTCGCGCCCGGGATATGTTGCGACAGGTCGGTCATGATGCGTGCGCTGACGCCGGCCTTCGCTTCCTTTGCTTCGACCGTGTAATCGCGAACCGCCGCGAGCCGTGCGAGCGGATCGGCGATGTCGGTGCGGATCGGGACGCTCATCGCTGACACCTGATTGCCCGGCTTCGACGCCTTTCCGCCCTTCCCGCGCAAATTGATCGGCGCGATCGCAACGAGGCTGTCCTTTGGCAATTCCTTGTGCTTCGCGAGATATTTGCGCAGCGCGCCGCCGACGGTGGTCAGGACGACGTCATTGACCGTGGCGCCGGGCACCTTCTTGCGGATTTCGGCGACATCGGCGAGCGCGACCGTCGTCGCGTCGAACATCTTGTGCGGGCCCACCGGCACGTTGAAGCGCGTTTCGGGAACCCCCGCAGTCATTCCGCCCTCGGCAATCGACTTGCGCGCCGACGAGATGATCGCGGGGGACATTTTCATCAGCGCGTTCATGAACTTGACCGGCGACTGCATCGAAGCCGACCAGGCACGCGAGAGGGTTTCGCTGCTCGACGGCGCCTTGCCCAGGTCTTCGACCGGCGGCGGTTCGGCAATCGCGGGCGTGCCCTTGGCATCGATGTCGCTCATCGCGATAAACGCGTGCGCCCCCGACGCGCCATCGACCGCGGCGTGGTGGACGCGGTGGAGCATCGCGAAGCTGCCCTTTGGGATGCCCGGGATGCGGTCGAGCCCCTCGATGATATAAATGTCCCAGAGCGGGCGGTTCATATCCATCGGCTTCGAGAAATAGCGCGCGACCGCGATACAGAACTGCCGCCAGTCGCCGGGTTCGGGCAGGCGCGCATGGCTCATATGCGCCTCGACATCGAAATGCTCGTCCTCGACCCAATAGGGATGGTCCATGTCGAACGGCAGGCGGTGGAGGCGGCGTTTGAATACGGGCGACGTGTCGACGCGGCTCTCGACGTGGCGGATAATGTCCTTGAACCGCACGAAGCCGCCCGGCGCGGTCGAGGGGTCGTAGATATAGACCCCCATGATGTGCGTCAGATTATTCGCGGTCTGGGTGTAGAGGAACTGGGCGTCCTGTGCGCTGAGCTGTTTGAGCATTTGGCCTATCCTCTGAAATCATGAACTAATTCGTCATTCCCGCGAAAGCGGGAACCCAGTCGCCACGTTTGCTCGCTGGGTTCCCGCTTTTGCGGGAATGACGAACGAGAGGGAATCATAGCTGCTCACCCGCTGATGGCAGCCGGTCCGCCAGCGCCACCGTCGACAGTCGCATCGTTTCCATCACGTTCGCCCACCCGCGTAGTTCCATCAGCAGCGCGCGGCGCGCGGCGAGGATGTCGGGCGTCGCGTCGTCGGCCAGCCCCATGTGGCGCATCAGCGACAGACCGTTGGCAAAGAGCAATTTGCCGATCGACGCCTCGCTGCTGATCCGGCGGAGCAGATAGGCTTGCTTGCCCTCGGTGAGTGCGGCGCCCTCCAGCGCCTTGTCATCGACCGCTTCGCTCGGCTTGGCGCGCGCGAGCAGGTCGGCGACGACCGAATAGGCCTCCGCAAACGGCAGCAGGATCGCGTGGCCGACAACCGGCTGGCAGCGGCGCAGCATTTGCGCGATGCCGCGGTCGCCGCTTGCCAATCGGCGATCCCATACGGGGTCGATGCGCGTCAGTTCGGCCTCGATGGCGGCGCGATGTTCGTCGCGCGGCGGATAGAAAAATTCGAATTTGAACAGGTCGCGGAGGCGATCGATCCTGGCCCAGAAAGCGGCGGTCGCATCGCCGCTGTCGGCGTCGCGCAGATCGAACAGCGCAAGCTCGACCATCGCGCGGTCGAGGAAATGATGCGCGATGATGTTGCGATAATAGCTCGCCATCGGATGCTTGGCGGGATCGATTGAATAGATGGTCTCGCTGCCCGCCTCGTAGCGCGCGAGCAACCCGCTGGTGACCAGCGTGTCGACGGTGCCGGACAGCGCGCTACCGTCGCCGCTTTCGAGTTCGCTGCTGAGCCGGATGCCGCGCACGCGGGCCCAGTCGGCCACCGCGCCGATCGCGCCGAGCAATTCGGCCGAGGTCGCGCCGCGTGGCGCCATGCCGAGCAGGATCAGGCACATGACCGAGGTGACGGTCAGCGGGGTGACGCGGTTCGCCTCGACCGCGACCGCGAAGGCGATTTTTTCGAGCGCGCGCTTGTCGTCGGGGCCGGGGGCCTCGTCGATCACCACGGGGTTGCCGATATCGAGGCGGATGCGGCCCGAGGGTTCCTTCAGGCTCTTCATATAGCCGAGGAACCACGACAGGCTCTCGGGCTTCTTGCTGCGGCCGGTCTGTTCGGCGGCATATTCCTCGACGTCGCGGATCAGGTCGAAACTGGTGACGAAGGGCACAAAATGCACGTCGCGCGTGCCGGTCGCATGCGCCGCGTCGAGGACATATTTCATCAGGCCATATTTGGGCGGCATCAGCTTGCCGAGGCGCGAGCGTGTGCCCTCGAACGCCCAGCTCAAGGGGAAGCGCTTGGCGAGCAGCCAGGCGATATAGTGGCGCAGCACGAGCTTGTAGACCGGCTGGTCCTGAAAGCTGCGGCGGATGAAGATCATCCCCGAGCGGCGGAAAAATTCGCCCATCACCGCAAAGTCGAGATTGGCGCCGCCGAAGCTGTGCAGCATCGGCATGTCGTTTTCATATGTGAGGCGGCTGGGGGTGGCGCCGTCGATATAGGTTTTGTGGGTGAAGAGGATCGCGGTCGGATGTTCGCGGAGGATCGCACGCAGCCGCGCGAGTTCGGCGGCGTCGACCTCCATCTCGGGCGCGTAGCCGCCGAACATCATGCGATCGAGCCGGGCGCGCAGATCGAGGAAAAGTGCGCTGGGCCGCGCGATGACCTCCTTCATCAACGGCCGCGCTTCGCGGAAAAGCTCGGCGACAGGGCGCCCCGTCGAGTCGGACAGTTCGGCGAGCGCGGCGCGGAATTTGGGGCTGGTGCGGAGGCCATCGGCGACGAAGCGCGGCACCTTGTAGCGCGTGCCGCGGATGCCGCGTTCGGCGACGTCGAGCGCAAGCCCCGCCTGCCGCGCGACGAAGCCCGCGAATTCGGGGCTGTCGGTTCCCTCGCCGTCGCCGCCGCCGGTCTGGCGGCAGAAACGGTTGCGGAGTGCATCGAGCGTCGCCGCCTCGCCGACCAAAATCTGCGCGCGACGGCGGTCGCGGAGCAGGATCAGCCGCGAGCGAAGCGAGCCGGGGTGGCGCGGATCGCCGAATATGATGTGGCGGAACTTGAGCGCGCGATCGCGCTCGAACCCCGGGATGCGCCACGCGACGCGCAGCGGCACCACCTGCCGCGACGGCGCCCCGTCGAGGCGGGCACGGAGGGTTTCGAGCGGGAGGGCATGGTCGTCGTCCTCGATCGCGAGGCTCGCCCATTGCGGCTCGTTGTCGCCGGACGTGGCATGGACCCAGTCGAGCAGCAGCTTCCGCTCGACCCCGTTGCGCGCGTCGATGATGTAGAGCCGATCGGCCGCGTCCTCCTTCATGATGGGGGTGCGGGCGGTTCCGTCGGCCACTGTTCAATAACGCCCCGCCAGAGACCCGTTCATGTCGAGCGAAGTCGAGACACCCCGATGGCCAGCGCGTGGTCGATAGGTATCTCGACTTCGCTCGATGCGAACGGGGTTTGGAGGACGGTGTGCGATCATCATGCCTTGGGTGATTTTTTGGTCGACTTCTTAGGCGATGCCTTTTTCGTCGGGGCTTTTTTGGCAGCGGACTTTTTGGCCGGTGCGGCTTTTGGCGTCTCGGGCTTTACCTCCGGCGCAGATTCCTTCGCCACTGACTCCGCGACACTCTCCTCAGGCTGGCCGAGCGTGCGCAGGAACATGTTGCGGACGTCGCGGACGTGGTTGTTGATCGTCCTTGGGCTCCATTTCGACGTGTCGACCGGCGGCAGCACGGTGACGCGCACCGTCGCGGGGCGCATCACAAACTCATTTTTCGGCGCGACGTCGGTCGCATTATGGATCACGATCGGAACGATCGGCACCCCCGCCTGCATCGCGAGGTGGAACGCGCCCTTTTTGAAAGGCTCGAGCTTTGGCGTCAGGCTGCGCGTGCCTTCGGGCGAAATGCAGATCGACTTGCCCTCTTCCCTGATCGCATCGACCAGCGGTTCCATCGCCTTGATCGCGCTCTTGCCGTCGGCGCGGTCGACGAAGACGGTGCCGCCCCATTCCATCAGCTTGCCGAGGATGGGGATATCCTTGATCTCCTTCTTGCCCACCCCGCCCATGTCGCGCCGGATGAGCTTGGCGAGGATCATCACGTCGGCCTTGCTCTGGTGGTTGAAGATGAAGACGCAGGGGCGCGACGACCAGAGATGCTTTTCGTCCTCGACCTCGAGCTCGACCCCGGTGATCGCGGTCGCGAAATCGCCGAACAGGCCGATCGAGAAATTGGCCGCTTCGCGCTGCGAGCGGGTCAGCGCCCAGATCGGCAGCCCCGCAGCAAAGGCGCCGACGAGCGAGCCGGTGGCATAGATGGTGCGGGTATAATCGACCCATGACGGCGTGCCGCGGCTGCCGAAGCGCTGCACCGGCCAGCCATGTTCGTCGGCAATCGCTTTCAGCTTGAGGTTCGGGTTGAGCGGGCGCGGTTTGCCGACGCGTTCGAGCAGTTCGATATCGTCGTCGCTGTCCGAATAGAAAAAGCTCTGGTCGAGATCGAGGCCATATTCGGCGGCGAGTTCCTCGGCGGCGAGCACCTTGCCCTCGCCAAAGCAGAGCGGGCGGATGATCTCGCCGGTGAAAACGCCATCCTCGATCTCGTACGCCGAGCATTTGATGTCGGTGATGCCAAGGTCGCGCGCGGTCGGTTCGATCTGGTAGATCGTCGCCGACGAGATGATCGCGACGCGGTGGCCCTTGGCCTGATGCGCCTCGATGATCGCGCGGGTTTCGGGATAGATTTTGCGCGCGATATGCTTTTTGTAGAGCTCTTCGCCGAAGTCGATGAAGCTTTGTTCGTCGACGCCCTTCATGAATTTGGCGGCGCCCGACATCAGCCCGGAGAAGCCGATGGTGCCCAGGCTGTGCTGCGCGATGACCTGCGCAGTTTCGGCGATTTCCTCGACCGACATTTCGCGGCGCTGGAATTTCTCGCGCAGCATTGCGGTGGCGGAATAGCCCGAGATGATCGTGCCGTCGAAATCGAACAGCGCGGCGATATGCGATCCCGGCTCCGATGCCAGAACTTCGTCCAAATGCGGTTGCGGCCTCGGCACGCCTGTCTCCCCACCAACGGCTATGTTGCCGCCTTATCCCTGCACGATGACAGGTAAAATGGGGTTAATCAATGGCGGGAAATCGGCCTCTTCGTCGCGGAAAAAGCAGTGTGCTCCCGCGAAGGCGGGAGCCCATCTCCGGTGGCCGCCATCTTGAACCAACAGGAGATGGGTCCCCGCCTTCGCGGGGACACGCGGCGCTTTTATGCTGTAAGCGCAGCCGCCTCGCGCGCCAGTGTCTCGATTTTAACGGGGTCGAGCGGGCCCGACGGGACGACCCAGCTGCCGCCGACGCAGCGCACCGCTTCGAGCGCGAGCCAGTCGGGCGCGGTCGCGAGGCTGATGCCGCCGGTGGGGCAGAAACGCGCCTGGCCGAAGGGTCCGGCGAGCGCCTTGAGCGCCGGAATGCCGCCGCTGGTCGCCGCGGGGAAGAATTTGAAGCGGTCGAGGCCGAGGTCCATTCCGCGCATGATGTCGCCGGCGTTGGCGGTGCCGGGAAGGAAGGGGATGCCGCTTGCGACCGCCGCCTTGCCGAGATTGTCGGTAAGGCCGGGCGAAACGATGAATTCGGCGCCCGCAGCGATGGCGCCATTGAGCATCGCGGGATCGAGCACGGTGCCCGCGCCGACGACGGCGCCCTTGACGCTCTTCATGGCGGTGATGGCGTCGAGCGCGGCGGGGGTGCGCAACGTCACCTCGAGCACCGTCAGCCCGCCCGCAACGAGCGCTTCGGCCATCGGCACCGCATCCTCGACCCGGTCGATGACGATCACCGGGATGACGGGCGCTAGCGCCATGATCTGGTCGATGGACTGGCTCAAATGACGGACTCCATGGCAGCAAGAACGGCCGACCCGCCCTTTTCGGCTTCGTCGGCGTGATGGCGGAACAGCGCGAAAAGTTCGCGGCCGACGCCGAGCGCGGGCGGCGGGGCGACGGCGGGACTGCGCGCGGCCCAGATGGCGGGATCGACGAGCGCCAGCACCTCGCCCTTGAGCGCGCAGACGCGGACGATGTCGCCATCGACGAGAAACGCGAGCGGGCCGCTGGCACCGTCGGTGCCGGGAAGCGCCTCGGGCGACAGATGGATCACGGCGGGCACTTTGCCGCTCGCGCCCGACATGCGGCCGTCAGTAAGCAGCGCGACGCGGAAACCCTTGTCCTGCAGCACGCCCAAGGCCGGGGTCAGTTTGTGCAGTTCGGGCATGCCATTGGCGCGCGGGCCCTGGAAGCGGACGACGACGACGACGTCGCGCTCAAGCTCGCCCGCCTTGAACGCGGTGAGCACCTGATTCTGATCGTCGAAGATCCGGCACGGCGCCTCGATCGTCCAGCGATCCTCGGCGACTGCGCTCGTCTTGATGATTGCGCGGCCGAGGTTGCCGGCGAGCAGACGCATCCCGCCGTCGGGCGAAAAAGGTGCGGCGACCGGGCGCAGCATATTGTCGTCGCGGCTTTCCGCGGGGGCGCGTTGCCAGTGGATGGTGTCGTCGACGAGCACGGGCTCCGACGCATAATCGGCCATCGTCCCGCCGACCGTGAGCACATCGCCGTGCAGCAGGCCCGCGCCCAGCAATTCGCGCACGACATAGCCGATCCCGCCTGCGGCGTGGAAATTGTTCACGTCGCCCGCGCCGTTGGGATAGACGCGCGCGAGCAGCGGCACCGCGCGGCTGAGTTCGTCGAAATCCTGCCAGTCGATGATGATCCCCGCGGCGCGCGCAATTGCGGGCAGGTGGATCGTATGGTTGGTCGAGCCACCCGTCGCGAGCAGGCCGATCGCGGCGTTGACGATCGCCTTCTCGTCGACGCAGCGCGCGAGCGGACGATAATCGTCGCCGTCCCATCCGATCTGCGCCACGCGATGCGTCGCAGCGCGGGTCAATTCCTGGCGCAGCTTGGTGCCGGGGTTGGTGAAAGCACTACCGGGGATGTGCAGCCCCATCAGCTCCATCATCATCTGGTTGCTGTTCGCGGTGCCATAGAAGGTGCAGGTGCCCGCGCCGTGATAACTCGCGGCCTCGGCCTCGAGCAGCTCGTCGCGGGTGGCCTTGCCCTCTGCATAAAGCTGGCGGATGCGCTGCTTTTCCTTGTTCGCGAGGCCCGAGGGCATCGGCCCGGCGGGGATCAATATCTGCGGCAGATGGCCGAAACGCAGCGCGCCGATCAGCAGGCCGGGGACGATCTTGTCGCAAATGCCGAGCAGCAACGCGCTCTCGAACATCGCATGGCTGAGCGCGATCACCGTGCCCTGCGCGATATTGTCGCGGCTGAACAAAGACAGGTCCATGCCCGCCTGCCCCTGCGTCACGCCGTCGCACATTGCCGGAACGCCGCCCGCGACCTGCGCGGTCGCGCCGACTTCGCGCGCAAAGAGTTTGATCTGTTCGGGGTAGCGGCCATAGGGCTGATGCGCCGAAAGCATGTCGTTATAGCTGGTGACGATGCCGATGTTCATCGCCGCGCCAGTGCGGATGACGGACTTGTCGTCGCCCGATGCGGCAAAGCCATGCGCAAGGTTGCCGCACGACAGATTGCCGCGATTGGTGCCGGCTTCGCGCTGGCGGTCCATCAGGTCGAGATAAGCGGCGCGGCGCGGCCGACTGCGCTCGATGATGCGGTCGGTAACGGCGGCGATGGTGGGGTTAAGATCGGTCATGACAATTCCAAAACCCTCTCCCCTTGGGGGAGAGGGATGCGTAGACTTGCGAGCTTGCTCGCTAGTCGAAGCTGGGTGAGGGAGTGAACGGCAGAGGAGAAAGCAGCGGCGGAGACCCTCATCCAACTGCGCCTAGTCGCTTCGCGCCAAGGCTTCGTATCCTTCTCCCCCAAGGGGAAAAGGTTTGGGGGGGGCTCAATCATGCCAGCTCGCTCCGTCGCGTTCGATCAGCGCGACGGCGCTCGACGGGCCCCAGCTTCCCGCGGTGTAATTTTGCGGCGCCATGTCGACCTGGCCCCAAGCGTCGCGGATCGAGTCGATCCACTGCCACTGCGCCTCGACCTCGTCGCGGCGGACGAACAAGGTCTGGTCGCCCTCGATGAAATCGAGCAGCAGGCGCTCGTACGCAATCCGTCTCCGCTCGCCCGCAAAGCTGTGCGAGAGCGAGACGTCCATCGTCACCTCTTTCAGCTTCACGCCGTCGCGGTCTAGCCCCGGCTGCTTCGCCATCACCTTGACCCGGATATTCTCCTCGGGCTGCAGGTTGATGATCATGGCGTTCGCATCGAGTTTGCCCGCGCCAACGCGCGCGAAGATATTGTGCGGCACCGGCTTGAACTGGATCAGCACCTCGGACTTGCGCTCGGGCATCCTTTTGCCGGTGCGCAGGTAAAAGGGCACGCCCTTCCAGCGCCAATTGTCGATATAGGCCTTGATCGCAACGAACGTCTCGGTGTTCGACGGCTGACCGAGTTCGTCAGCGTAGCCCGCGACCGCGCCGCCATTGACCGCGCCGCTGCTATATTGGCCCTTGACGCTATGCGCCTTCACGTCGGCGGCGGTCAGCTTCCGCAAGCTCCGCAGCAGCTTGACCTTCTCATCGCGCACCGCGGTCGACGACACGCTCGCCGGCGGTTCCATCGCGATGATCGCGAGAAGCTGGAGCATATGGTTCTGCACCATGTCCTTGAGCGCGCCAACGCCGTCATAATAGGAGACGCGGCCTTCGAGGCCGACGGTTTCGGCGACGGTGATCTGGACATGATCGATCGCCTGCGCATTCCACAACGGTTCGAACAACATGTTGGCAAAGCGGAGCGCGAGCAGATTCTGGACCGTTTCCTTTCCGAGATAATGGTCGATGCGGAACACGCGGTCTTCGGCAAAGGCGTCGCCGACCTCTGCGTTCACCTCGCGCGACGACGCGAGATCGTGGCCGATCGGCTTTTCCATCGCGATGCGGCATTCGGCGCAGGCGATGTTCGCGGCCTTCAGTCCCTGCGCGATCGGGCCGAACATCGACGGCGGGGTCGAGAGGTAGACGCCGATCGGGCGGCCCATCCGGTCGCCGAGCAGCGCCGCGAGTTCGTCATAGCCCGTGCCCTTGCCGGCATCGATCGCGCAATAATCGATGCGATCGAGGAAGGCGACGACGCCCGTCTCTTCGATGCGGTCGGCGGGCAGATGTTCGGTCAGCGCCGCCCGGACCTGCTGCTGGAATGCCGCGCGGTCCATTTTCGAACGCCCCGATCCGATGATCGTCAGTGCATCGGCGAGCAACCCGTCGAGGTGGAGATTGTAGAGCGAGGGAAAGAGCATGCGCTGCGCGAGGTCGCCCGTCGCGCCGAACAGCACCAATGTTTCGACTTTCACGCTCACAATCGTCCCCTTGGATAACATGTGCAGAATTGGAGGATGCGCCCCGCGAATGCAACGCGCATACGTAAGCCGCATACGATGTCGGCTCTTGGCAAATCCGACAACGCTGCCATAGGATTTCGCGATGTCGGAAAGCCCCGCACCCTATGATGTCATCGTCGTCGGCGGCGGCGTCAACGGCGCAGGCGTCGCACGCGACGCGGCGGGGCGCGGCGCGCGCGTCCTGTTGATCGAAGCGAACGACTTGGCCGAAGGCACGTCGTCAAAATCGACCAAGCTGATCCACGGCGGGCTGCGCTATCTCGAACATTATGAATTCGGGCTCGTCCGCGAAGCGCTGAAGGAACGCGAGGTGCTGTGGCGCATTGCGCCACACATCATCTGGCCGTTGCGCTTTGTTCTTCCCCATCGCGACGGGCTTCGCCCGCGCTGGCTGCTGCGGCTCGGCCTGTTTCTCTACGACCATATCGGCGGGCGGAAAAAGCTGCCCGCGACGCGTTCGGTCGATCTGCGCCACCATGCCGCGGGCGGACCGCTACAGCCGCAATATGTCCACGGATTCGAATATTCGGACGGCTGGGTCGATGACGCGCGGCTGGTCGCGCTCAACGCGCGCGATGCCGCAGATCATGGCGCAAGGGTCCGCACCCGCACCCGCGCCGAAATGCTGCGCTGCGAGGATGGCCTGTGGATCGTCGATGCAGTGGACGACCAGGGACACCAATATCGCTTTACCGGGCGCAGCATCGTCAATGCCGCGGGGCCGGCGGTGCTCGACCTGCTGAAGCGCGCCGATGCCGAACCCGACCACCAGATGCGGCTGGTGCGCGGGTCGCATATCGTCGTGCGAAAGCTGTTCGAGCACGAATACGCCTATTTCTTCCAATTGCCCGACGGGCGCATCTTCTTCGCCATTCCCTATGAGCGCGATTTCACGCTGATCGGCACGACCGACCAGGATCATGAAGGCCCGGCGAGCGAGGCGAAGGCGAGCGCGGAGGAAATCGCTTATCTGTGCGAGGGGGCGAGCCTTTATTTCCGCACCCCCATCACCCCCGCCGATGTCATCTGGACCTATTCGGGGGTGCGGCCGTTGGTCGAGGACGGATCGGGCCGCCCCGAAGCCGCGACGCGCGGATACCGCATCGACCTCGACCTGGCCGAAGGCGCGCCCTTGCTCACCATCTATGGCGGCAAGATCACCAGCTATCGCCATGTCGCAGAAGCGGCGGTCGATGACCTGGTCGATCATGTCCCGGCGCTCTCGGCAAAGCACTGGACCGCGAAGGCGCCGCTACCCGGCGGCGATTTCGCGACCGACGGTGCCGCGGCGTTGAAGGCCGAATATAAGCTCGCTCACCCCTTCCTGTCCGCCGCGACGGTCGATCGCATCGTCAAGGCCTATGGCACCGATGCGCGCGAGTGGCTTGGCAAGGCAGAGAATTGGGACGCGCTGGGCGGCGAAATTGCGCATGGGCTGAGCGCCGCCGAAGTGCAGTGGATGGCTGACCGGGAATGGGCGCGCACCACCGACGATATTTTGTGGCGGCGGAGCAAGCTGGGGCTGCACTTTACCGCCGAGGAGGTGGCGCGGCTCGCCGCCTGGCTTCACGCAAGGCGCCCCGCCGCCCAGCCCGCACCCGCCTGATGTCGTCGTTCACCCGAAAGACCGCCTAATCCGCGCCGAACTGTTCGGCGAGTTTGGCGCGGCGGACCTTCCAGCTTTCGGCGAGCACGGGAACATCGCGGAGCGCGCGAAGCTCGGCGGGACGATCCTTCGCTTCGCCGCCGATCAGGAGCCCGAACAGCGACGCGAGCGGCCATTCGGGATAGGGCCGTTCGACGAGGTCGAGCGTGTCGCCCGCCCGCACCTCGCCCGGTTCGAGCACGCGATAATACCAGCCCGTCCGCCGCGATTTGACCACGCCCGCCATCACCCCCTTCGCCCCGAAGCGATGGTTGAGCTTCCAGCATGGCTGGCGCGCCTGCGTCACTTCGACGAGCGCGGTGCCGAGGCGGAAGCGGTCGCCGAGAAAGATATTCTGCTCGTCGAGGCCGGATGTGGAGATATTCTCGCCGAACGCGCCGGGCGCATCGAGCAACGGGGCATCGCCGAGATATTCGCGCCACCAGTCATAATGATCGGCGGGGTAATGGTGGATCGCCTTGTCGACGCCGCCATGCACCGTCCGGTCGGCCTGCTCGTCGCCCGCCAGGCCCATCGGACCGACGGCGACCGGATGCGCCACCGGCAGCTTGCCGATGGCGCTCGGTTCGTCGTCACCGCGGAAGGGACGGACCTTGCCAAGGAGGACAGCGAGGATGTCGGTTTTCATGCCGTCGATTGCATAGGCCCCGCCGCCGAAATGGCAATCGTCAGGCCCCGGCGAGCGACGAAGATTTTTGCGCGCGCGATGCGAGCACGATGCCGAGACCGGCAAGCGCCATCACCGCGCCCGCCATCGATACCGCGGGAAAACCGAGGCCGAGACCGATCACCCCGCCGCCGACCGCGGCGCCGATCGCATTGCCGAGGTTGAACGCGCCGATATTGACCGCCGAGGCGAGGTTGGGCGCATCCGACGCCGCCTCCATCACGCGCATCTGGAGCGGCGGGACGATGGCGAAGGTCGCGATGCCCCACAGGAAAATCGTGACCGCCGCCGCGATGGGCGAGTACATGGTCCCGGCGAACAGCAGCAGCAGCGCGGCGAGCGCCGCGAGTGAGACGATCAGCGTGCGGTCGATCGAGCGGTCGGCGAAGACCCCGCCGAGCCAGTTGCCGGCGGTGAGACCAAGCCCGTAGATCACCAGCATCGCGGTCACGAACAATGTCCCTGCCCCCGTCGCTTCGGTCAGGATCGGCGCGATATAGGTGAAGACGGTGAACATCGCCGACGAACCGATCGCGGTGAGCGCAAGCGCGATCAGCACCTCGCGGCGCTTCAGCACGCCGAGTTCGGCGAGTATGTTGCCACCCGCGTCGCGGCCGATGTCGGGAAGCGCGAAACGAAGCGCTGCCATGGTGATGAGGCCCCAGATCGCGATGATGCCGAAGGCGGTGCGCCAGCCGAATGTCTCGCCGACCCATGGCGCGAGCGGGACGCCGATGACATTGGCGAGCGTCAGCCCCATGAACATCGCCGCGACCGCGCTCGCACGCCTTTCGGGCGCGACAAGGCTCGCCGCGACGACCGAACCGACGCCGAAGAACGCGCCGTGGTTGAGCGAGGTAATGACGCGCGCGGCCATCAAAGTCGCATAGTCGTCCGCGATGGCGGAAAGGAAATTGCCGAGCGTGAAGATCGCCATCAGGCCGATCAGCAAGGTCCGGCGGTTCATCCGCGCGGTGGTGAGCGTCATCAGCGGCGCGCCGAGCATCACGCCGAGCGCATAGGCTGAAACGAGCAGCCCCGCGGCGGGGATCGACACGCCCAGCCCTTCGGCCATGTCGGGCAGCAAGCCCATCGGCGCGAATTCGGTGATGCCGATGCCGAAAGCCCCCGTCGCGAGCGCGAGGAGAGGAAAGTTGATTTTCATGTCGGGTCTTCCGATCAGACGAGCGGCGGGTTCAGACGAGCGAACCCCGCCTGCTGCCGGTACGGCGTGTGCGGATAGGGCGGCAGGACGTCGCTCGCGGCATCGAGCGCGGCCACTTGCTCGGCGGTCAGGGCCCAGCCGATCGCGCCGAGATTCTGCCGTAGCTGCTCCTCGTTGCGCGCGCCGATGATTACCGACGACACGGTGGGGCGCCGGAGCAGCCAGTTGATCGCGACCTGCGGCACCGTCTTGCCGGTTCCGGCCGCGACGGCTTCGAGTGCGTCGATCACGCGGTAGAGCAATTCGTCGGCAACGGGCGGCGCGAACTGTTCGGTTTCATGGAGGCGGCTGCCCGCCGGGGCCGGACGGTCGCGCCCGATCTTGCCGGTGAGGCGGCCCCAGCCGAGCGGGCTCCACACCAGCGCTCCGACGCCCTGATCGGCGGCGAGCGGCATCAGGTCCGCTTCATAGGCGCGGCCGATCAGCGAATAATAGACCTGATGCGCGACGAGACGCGGCGTACCGAGGCGATCGGCGGCGGCTTGCGCCTTCATCAGCTGCCAGCCCGGATAGTTGGAGACGCCGGCGTAGCGCAGCTTGCCCGCAGCGACGAGCGCCCCGAGCGTATCCATCAATTCGTCGACCGGGGTCGAGGCGTCGAAGGCGTGGAGCTGCAGCAGGTCGATATGGTCGGTGCCAAGGCGGCGAAGCGCATCCTCGACCGCGCGGATCAGGCGCGAGCGCGAGGCGCCCCAATCCTGCGGCCCGTCGCCCATCGGCAGGCCGGTCTTGGTCGAGATGAGCACGGCGCCACGGCGCCCCTTGATCGCCTCGCCGAGGATCGCCTCTGATGCGCCGTTCGAATAGACGTCGGCGGTGTCGAACAGCGTGACCCCGGCGTCGAGGCTGATGTCGATCAGGCGGCGCGCCTCGGCGGCGTCGGTTGTGCCCCAGGCGCTGAACAGCGGCCCCTGGCCGCCGAAGGTGCCGGTCCCGAAACTCAAGGCCGGAACGCGCATCCCCGACGAACCCAGTTGACGATATTCCATATTCCACCCTTTCGCTTGCG
Organism: Sphingopyxis fribergensis; assembly: GCF_000803645.1. NCBI lineage: Bacteria > Pseudomonadati > Pseudomonadota > Alphaproteobacteria > Sphingomonadales > Sphingopyxidaceae > Sphingopyxis > Sphingopyxis fribergensis. The sequence continues at coordinate 3,585,628 of NZ_CP009122.1, forward strand.
TTGAACGCATAGATGGACTCGCCGCAATAGGCGGAGTAGCGCCGGTAAAGGCGAAGGATTTTTGAAATGAACGCAAAGATGGAAAATGGCGGCGACCGCGCGCGATCGATGGAGGTTTTCGCCGCGACGATCGCGGAGGGCAGTTTTTCCGCTGCGGGCCGCTGTCTCGGGCTCACCCCATCGGCGGTCAGCCGCACGATCGACCGGATCGAGGCGCGGCTGGGTGTGCGGCTGCTGCTCCGCTCGACGCGCGCGCTGACGTTGACCGCAGAGGGCGAGGCCTATCTGCGCGCCGCGCGGCGCATCCTTGCGGACCTCGGCGACGCCGAACAGGCGATCGCCGACCAGGGCGCGCCGCGCGGGCGGCTGCGCGTCAGCGCGGCGCAGGCGCATGGGCGGCTGACCATCGTGCCCTTGCTGGGCGAGTTCGTGCGCCTTTATCCGCATATCCTTGTCGACATCAGCCTTGCCGACCGGCTGGTCGACCTGGCCGCGGGACAGGCCGATGTCGCGATCCGGTTCGGTCCGCTCGCCGACAGCCTGCTCACCGCGCGCAAGCTGGGCGAGAGCCGCCGCGTGATCGTCGCTTCGCCCGCCTATCTGGCGGCGAATGGCACGCCGCGCGTGCCCGAGGATCTGCACAGCCACAACTGCCTGAACTTCAATTTCCGCCGCGCCGAGCCGACCTGGCCGTTCCGCGACGGGGGACGCGAATATGCGCTGCCGGTCGAGGGCAATATCGAGGCGAACAATGGCGAGACGCTGGGGCAGCTTGCCGCCGCGGGGGTCGGCATCGCGCGCGTCGGCGCGTTCAGCATCGCCGACGAAATCGCGAGCGGCGCACTCATGCCGATTCTGGAGGACTATAATCCGGGCGATGTCGAGGCGATCCACGCGGTATTCGCGGGCGGCGCGAACACCCCGGCGCGGGTGCGGGTGTTCGTCGATTTCCTTGGCGAGCGTTTGGGACGGGGTGCGTGAGGCGGGGAGCGTGAGGCGGGGAGCTGCGGCACGCTTTCTCCCGTTAGCATTGGAAACGGCAGCTTTCGACCAGAAGCGGCCGTTGAAGGATTTGCTCTCTCCCCTTCAGGGGAGAGATAAGAAGGCTTGCCGGTTTTACCGGCTAGCCGCAGTTGAGAGGGGCTCGAACTACTTCCGCCCCCTCTCCCAACCCTCTCCCCTGAAGGGGAGAGGGCTACGTCCGCTCACCACCCCAAAACGGTCGTAGCCTAAACCCGCCTCGGCGCCCTTGCTCGAATGAAATTCTCGAGCGCGACGAACAGCATCTCGCGCGCGTCGCTGCCGAGCATTTCGGCAGTCAGCCAGTCGAAATGGACGCGGTCGCGGCGCGAGGCCGCGCCGACGATCGCGGCGAGCAGCGCCTCGTCGAAGCTTACGCGCGGGCAGCAGGGCGGGGCGACGGCAAAGGGTTCGGGCCACATATGGCCTATCGCCTCCACGACCAGCCGGTAACGCCGCGCCGCGAGGATGTTGCCCCAGCGGCGTTCGAGTTCGGGCATCGGGTCGCGTTCGCCGCGCCGGCAGAGGATGCAATAGCGCAGCGCAAGCACCGCCTGCGCCGCCTCGACCGAGAGATCGCGCACCAGCGGCTGGTCGGTGAGTTGGTGGATCAGCTCGCTGCTTTGCATGATTATTATCTCTCCCGGTCCGTGCAGTCCGCCGCTTCCTCATTTTCGAAAAAGATGCCGGCCGCTTTAAAGCGCAGCTTTAAGATGCAGCGGCCGGCAGGAGGGGACTGCCTTGCTGTGCTATTGAGAATTAGTCGCAAATACAAGCAAAAAAAGAGGCGCCCGAAAGCGCCCCTGAAAACCTTGGTTTTTGCTCGGTTTCGTCATTCCCGCGAAAGCGGGAACCCAGTCTTCATTCCTTTGCGTGTGGACGCCGCATCTAGACTCGCCGTCAAGCTGCCTCGCTGGGTTCGTGCTTTCGCGGGAATGGCGAGAAAAAGGGGTTAATCGTCGCCCGCAGGCTTCGACTGGAGCTGGATGTAATTTTCGATTCCCATGCGCTCGATCATCTCGAACTGCTTTTCCAGCTCGTCGACATGATGTTCTTCGCTTTCGAGGATCGACCCGAACAGGTCGCGGCTGACATAGTCGCGCACGCTTTCGCTGTGCGCCATCGCGTCTTTGAGCAGCGGGATCGCTTCTTCTTCGAGCGCGAGGTCAGCTTTCAGGATTTCCTCGACCGTCTCGCCGACGCGGAGGCGTCCGAGCATCTGGAAATTGGGGAGGCCGCCGAGGAAGAGGATGCGGTCGGCCAATTGGTCGGCATGCTTCATCTCGTCGATCGACTCTTCGCGCTCGAACTTGGCGAGGCGCGCGACGCCCCAATTGTCGAGCATGCGATAGTGCAGCCAATATTGGTTTATCGCGGTCAGCTCGTTCTTGAGCGCCTCATTGAGGAAATCGATGACCTTTTCGTCGCCCTTCATGGTGTCTTCCTGTCATTTTTTCGTTGGAATGGGATGGGCACATTATACGCGCCTCAAGCCCATCAGGCCAAGGTCAAAAATGGCGGAAAACCAATAAAAATCAGGCGGTCGCGGCGACGTCGCTGATGATATTGCGAGCGAAAGGCAGGCACTGTCCGCACTTGGGTTTGCGACCCAGTTGCGCATAGGCGGCCTTGGCGCACCGCAATTGGCCGTCGCGCGCGACATCGCGCAGTTGGCTCTCTCTTATTGCGTTGCAGACACAGACGACCATGTGCGAATCCTTCTCAACAAGACCTATCTAGGGATAGTGCGAGGGATTCGCAACAGGAAAGATGCGATTGGTTCGCAGTCCGAACAGCGTTATTTTTCATCGGCGCTGCGCGTGCCCGCCCCTTGCCCCCAAAGTGATTCGCGGGCATAGGCGCGCCCATCTTCCCGCCCTTCCTCGCGCAAAGGTCCGTTCCCATGAAAGTGAATGTCTATGTGACGCTCAAGCCGGGGGTGCTCGACCCGCAGGGCAAGGCGATCCATCATGCGCTCGAGGGTCTCGGTTTCGGGGGCGTCGCCGACGTTCGCGCGGGCCGCTTCATCGAACTCGACGTTGCCGACGGCACCAGCGATGCCGATCTCGACGCCATGTGCGCCAAGCTGCTCGCCAACACGGTGATCGAAAACTACCGCATCGAACGTCCGTAAAGGGAGCCGTAGCCATGAAGACCGCAGTCATCGTCTTTCCGGGCTCCAATTGCGACCGCGACATGGCTGTCGCGCTCGAACAGGTTACCGGCCGCGCACCAGCGATGGTGTGGCACCGTGAGACCGAACTGCCCGAAGGCATCGACTTCATCGCGCTCCCCGGCGGCTTCTCCTACGGCGATTACCTCCGCTCGGGCGCGATGGCGGCGCGGTCGCCGATCCTGCGCGCGGTTTCGGACGCCGCGGGCCGCGGCGTTCCCGTGCTTGGCGTGTGCAATGGCTTCCAGGTGCTGACCGAGGCGCAGTTGCTTCCGGGCGCCTTGATGCGCAACGCCGGGCTCAACTTCGTGTGCCGCACCGTGCCGCTGAAGGTCGAGAACAGCCAGTCGCTGTTCACCGCGAGCTATGATGCGGGCGAGACGATCAACGTCCCCGTCGCGCATCACGACGGCAATTATTTCGCCGACGCCGAAACGCTCGACCGGATCGAGGGCGAGGGGCGCGTCGCGTTCCGCTATGCCGACAGCGTCAACGGGTCGGCGCGCGACATCGCGGGTGTGCTGAATGATGCGGGCAATGTGCTTGGCATGATGCCGCACCCCGAACGCGCGATCGATCGCGCGCATGGCGGCACCGACGGGCTACGCCTGTTCGAGGCGGCGCTCGGCGTCCTCGCCTGAGGCATCGGCGTCGGCGTGGGCGCTGGGCCGCGCCCGGGGCTGGAGCCACTGGCCCACGATCAGCAGCATCGTCGGCCAGAACATCGTGTTCCAGATGTCATGCCAATGCGCGGCGTCGGGCTGCACCGCCGCGCGACTGACCTCGGCCGTCACGTCGAGCCATTCGCCGCCGCACGCCATGACGAGGACCGCGAACCACGCCGCCAGCCAACCGCCGCGCCGCCGCCACAGGAGCCGGACGGTGAGGAACAGCGCCATCCCGAAATAGACGTGCAGCGCGTCCTTGCCGAGCTGGGTGTAGGCCACCAGCCAGCTTTTCTGTTCGGTAAACAGCGCGGCAAGCTCGATCAATGTCATCGGATTAAACCCTGGTGCCGAACGGATTGAAGTCGGTGCCTTCGTCGAACACATCGACCCCCTCGCGCCGTTTGAGCGCGCCGACCACGGCATAGGTGACGGGGGTCAGCGCGGCTTCCCACGCGGTCTTGATCAGCCATTGCGACAGCACGACCTCATAAAGCTGTTCGGGCGGCCAGCCGGCAAGGCCGTAAAAGGCGAGCGGGTAGAAAATCAGGCTGTCGAGACCCTGGCCGACGACCGTCGACCCGATCGTCCGCGCCCATAATTTCTTGCCGCCGGTCCACAGCTTCATGCGCGCGAGGACATAGCTATTGGCGAATTCGCCCACGCAAAAGGCGGTCATCGACGCGATGACGATGCGCCAGCTGTTGCCAAAGACGAATTCATAGCTCGCCTGCCCCGGCCATCCGTCGGCGGGCGGTAGCGCGACGACGATCCATGCCATGAACGCCATGAAGGCGAGCGCCGCGAACCCCGTCCAGATCACCCGTCGCGCGCGCGCATAGCCATAAACCTCGGTCAGCACGTCGCCGATGATATAGCTGATCGGGAAAAAGAGGACGCCGGCGCCGAACGCCCATTGGGTCCCGTTCGGCAGCGTGACGTAGCTCGGTTTCGACGCGCCGATGATGTTCGACAGCAGCAGGATGGCGACAAAGGCGGCCATCAGCAGGTCGTAATAACGGAAATGGCGCACGCTCGCCGCGTTGACCTGGACCGGCTGGTTTGTCGGGGGAGGCGATTCGGACATCGGATCGCTGCTTAACCCGCTTTGCAGCCTCCGCAAACCACGCTATTCGCGGCGCGACGCAAGAGCCTCTGCGCGCCCGTAGCTCAGCTGGATAGAGCACCCGCCTTCTAAGCGGGTGGTCGCAGGTTCGAATCCTGCCGGGCGCACCACTTCGGAACAAAGCTGGGCACGACGCCCGGCTTTGTTTCGGTGGCCCCCGCAATCAGCGCTTGCAGCAGATTGCTTTTCGAGCCGAGAATCCGAACCTCGCCAACATCGACCTCAACGCGCTGTGCAAGCGCGCGGATATGATCGCGCCGATAGCCGCCGCCTTCTACCCGCATCCGCTCGCGCGCGACGCTGGCGAACTTCGCCAGCATATCAGGTGCTATCGACTTTCGGCCCGTAGCGCCGAGTAAGGCCGTCACCCGTTCGGCGTCAGCCTTTGCCTGATCGCGTGTCGCCTTGAGCGTGGCGATGCGCTCCTTAAGGTCCGGGTCTTCCACGTCGGCAACACCGTTCTCGATTGCGTCATAGAGGCGCTTGAGCCGCAAATCGGTTTCGGTCGCCCGCTTGTTCAGCTCCGCGACGTGGGTGCGCTTACGAACCGCCTGCTCCTGCCGCCGATCTAGAATGGCCGAAAGGAGGCGTTCCAGCCGGTCGGGTTGCAGCAGCCGCGTTTCCAGATGGCTCGCAACCAGATCGTCCAGCTTTTCCATTGGAACGCTCATGCCGTCACAAGCGGTCGGCCCCTGCCGCGCCTTGGTCGAGCAGGCATAGTAACGATACAGTCCGCCCTTGCCGGTACGGATCGTCATTGCTCCGCCGCACTTGGCGCAATGAATGAGGCCGGTAAGCAGCGTGGGGCCGCTTACGACGCGGGGCGGCACCTTTTTGGGATTGCGAGCCTGCATGTGCGCCTGCACCGCTTCAAACGTCTCCTGTGCGATGATCGGGGGGACATCGACGACGACGGCCTCAGACTTCGGCTTTAGCTTCCGGTCCTTGCCCCGCCGGTTGAACTCGTGTCGCCCGGTATAGGTCGAGCGGGTGAGAATCTGGTGGACCGCACCAAGACCCCAACGTCCGCCGTCGCGGGTGCGAATGGACCTCTCGTTGAGCCAAGCGGCGATGGCTTTGACGCCCATCGACCCCGAAGTGCCGTCACCCTGCAATGCGAGGCGGAAGATGGTCCGCACGGTCTCGGCATGGAAGGGGTCAATCTCCAGCCGCTTCTTGACCTTGGCGCCGCGCTGTTCGGCGGCGACCACCCGATAGCCGATCGGCGGCAGCGAGCCGTTCCAGAAGCCTTGCCGTGCGTTCTCGCGCATGGCGCGCAGCACATGCTTGGCGGTCTCCTTGGACTGATACTCGTCGAACAGCGCCATGATCTGGCGCATCATGACGTGCATCGGATCGTCGCCCATCTCTTGCGTGATGGAGACGAGCTTCACGCCATTCTTGGCGAGCTTGCGGATATAGAACTCCAGCTCGAAATGATCGCGGAAGAAGCGCGAGAAGCTGTGGACGACCACGAGGTCGAACGGCGCCGGTTTCGATGTCCCGGCTTCGATCAGCCTCTGGAACTCGGGGCGACGATCATTCGTCGCCGAGGCGCCCGATTCAACATAGGTATCGACAACCTTGTACCCGCGCGCCGCGCACCAGCCTTCGCCCTGTCGCCGCTGGTCGGGGATTGACACATCATGCTCCGCCTGCCGAGCCGTCGAGACCCGAAGATAGAGGGCTGCGCGCGCCCCCGTTATCGTCTGCGGCGCAGTCATGGCAGTCTCCGTAAGGTCAACTCAAAAGGGCGGGGAAAACAGCTCGTCGAAGAGATCGCCGAACCAGCGCTCGAACACTTCGACTTCCGCCAATGTGACCGAATAGGGATCGGGCCAATCGTCGGTGACCCGCCAGGTCGATAAGTCATGTTTGGGAGGCCGACCGGGAAACGGCCAAGGCTCGCCGAGCAGCGCTTCAAGCTGCTCCGATGCGCTGGGCGGTCGCTCGGGGGAAAGGCGGGCCATGCTGCAACGGTCGCCCAGTTCATCGGGCGATGGAACAACAATCCGCCTTGCGACGACGGGCGTAGCACTGTGGGTAAGAAAAAGAAGCTGTAGGAAAGATCGGATGCAGGCGCCGCTGTCTTGTTCGGGCTGCGGACCCGTCTCGCAAAGCGAATCACGGTCGCAGACTTCGTTGTCGGAAGGCTACTTCGAATGCTCGCGGGCATGATCTTCTCTCGCCTTGCGAATAGCGCGCAGCGTCCTGACGATCTCCCGCTCGACAGCCTTTTCGGTGATGCCGAGCCGATGTGCGATACGGTCGTATCGAAGATCGTCGAACCGATGCATCAGGAACACTTCGCGGGTGCGCTTTGGCAGGCGGGCAATGGCCCATTCGACGCGCCTGATCTCCGGATCGACATTTTCATCGAAGCTTGGAACGACCGGCGGCGGGACGAGCAGGCTACGGATCGTGCGCGCGAAGCGGGCGGCGATGTTCTCATCAGCCATGAGCCTTCCTCCGCCGGGGGCGAGGGTGTCCGGTCACCCCCCGCACATGATCGAGCAATTCTCTGAGCAGGGGTGGAATGTCAGGAAGCAATTCAGGGGCCGGGGGCCGCGATCCGTCGAGGTCCGGATTACGCCAGACGTTATAGGGTGACAGCACCGGAGCTAGCCATTCGAGTGACGGGGAGTGATAGTTGAGGCCGGTCGCGTTGGCATAAGCCAGTGCCTTGCCGATGTGGAGGCCAATGTTCCGGGCGCACCATCGGTCATCGAAGCCGACGTCCAGCAGATGCGAGCTTAGCGCCATCTGTGCCACGATGCCGCTCTGGTAGAGAAGGTCGCTGGGAACGGCGAAGCGCAACTTTTCAATTCCGAGGAAGAAACTCTCACCGTTTCGGTAGCGAGCTGCGCTCAAAAGGCGGCCTTCGCTTGATCTTCTGAGTATGGGGAAGGCGGTCCGCTGTTCCCCAATGGAAGGCGCAACCGGCGTGGATCGCGGAATGACACCTGACTTTGATCGGGCGCTGGGGGCATCTTGGATCATGTCACCTCCGTCGCTGGCGTGATTCGACCTCAGTTCATCGCCCGCCGACAAACCAAAGCTTGTTTACGCTATCGTTTATAGCATAAACGGTAGCGTATATGCAAATAAACGATGTCATTAACGCGATTCTCTTTGAGATTGAGCGCGAGGCCGATAGCGACGACGGCATGGGACGCCCGCCGCTCGGAATGAAAGCCACGACCATCCGGCTATCGATGGATACGATCCGTCGGATTGAAGCACAGGTAGGAAACCGGCAGCTTGCGAAATTCATTCGCGAGGCGGTTGAGCGCGAGCTTCGGCGGCGAGAAGACGAGCAAAAGCTCTAAGCTGCAATGCGTTGATCAATTGCAGCTAGCCTCGCTGTCGCATCGGTCAGAAAATCGTTCCGCGCGTCTTGCTTCTCCCCAGCCCCCGCGCGCAGGAGATACAGGGTGAAGAGGGCAGGGTATTTGGAGAGGGCGGTTGCCCCGACTTCCGTCCGCCATGTTCGCGTCCGAATAGAGTACGATCCGCAGCCTCGAAACATAGCAGAAAACCGTCACTTTGCACCCCCCAAGGCAGCGGTGTAGTCGGATCGCACTCTCGAAAAGTGGCGGAAAACCGTTATGCACCCGTGCGTGAGGTGTGTGACTATAAATTGTGGGTCCGATGCGAAGCATCGTGGCCCCAAAATTGCGGATCGATCAGCTTGGAGAGCCTCGGGGCGATTGACCGCATTCATTCCGGTTGCAGGCTGCCGCTTTCGCAAATTTGTAACGGATAACCGAACGCATGCATCAGCGAGCAGGCGATTAAATCTCGCCTGCAAGTCGCCTTTGAATGTCGATCTTCGCTTTGCCCACGACCACTAAATGTGCGGGACTGCCTAGCGTGGGATAAAGTTGGAAGCGCGCCGCGATCAGCCCTTGCTCCTCTCCGCCCATTGGTTCGCCGAGGAATATTTGAAGCGTCTGGCCGTCTGTATCGTTTGTCGGCGGGTCAAAGGGATCATCGCCCACGAACTCGGCAACGTCATCGGATCGGCATAGGATTAGGTCGAGCAAATATGGTTCAAAAGCATCTAGGCCGTAGCGCGCGGCGGTAAAGGCGTGGGCTGTCTTTGCTAGTGATCTGAGGTAATGCAGACGGCTGACTTGCCCAGATTCATAGGCAACGTGGTTTGCACCGGTTTCTTCGCGAACTTTACTGCACAGGGCGTTGACGCCGTCACGATCCGCGAACGACCATGGCTTACCCTGCTCCTGCTCAGGCGTGAGAGGGCTGCGCAGACGGCGCGGCATAGGGGACTGCCAGAGGTGGACCGCGAGGGGCAATTCATCGACAGAGATTGAGCGACTGCCCAAGTCTCTCATGAACTGACCGGCGTCATCAACTTCCACGAATTGCAGATCAACGTGCGTTATCCGGTCCTTTTTTCTTGAGCGCGAGGGGGCGTCCACTTGGGTCCGGAATATCCCTAACTGCTTTTTCAGGACTTCCTGTTCATAACGCTGAATGATGTTCTGGCACGTCTCGCAGCACGATTTTTCGAGAATCATCGTGTTCGCTGCCAGCGCATATGGAATGACGTGTTCGTCGCGTAACTTAGTTTCCGCGTTTCCACAGTAGATGCACTGACCAGGGGAGGGCAGGCGGATATTCTGGCTTTTGTAGAGTTCGTGAACGTCTAGTTTCATTCAGCTTGATCCTCATCGCCCAAGCTTTGGGCCGCTACTGATCTGCTAGGCTGTTCCGGCCGTCAGCATCATTGCTCGCCTCCACCGCGGCTGAGAACATTCGCCAGCTACCCCGCTGTTTAGGAATATGCCTCTCGATTACTAAGTGTTCGACATCCGCACCATCGTCCCAAGAGTATGGGCCGCTTCGACTAGCCGCATCGACCAGCCCTCTAGACCTCGCAATAATTTCGGCTTCGGCTTTTGGCGCCATTTTCGGCGCGGGAGGTTTGGGCGTTCTCCACCCCGGCATTCGTACGTCCCAAAGATCAGCAACAAGGCCGTTGTGGTCAATCGGCGGTTTGCTGGCCAAGGTGAAGAGTCCTTTGGCCTTTTCCTCGTCTGGGAGCGTCGAAAAATATGAATTCAGGGCGGCGAGGTCTGCCTTTAAATCTTGGCCCCAAACAAAGCGCTGTCTCGCATCCATAAAGAGGGGCGCTGCCGTTCTGTGCAATTTGTCGCCCGACACGAAGAAGTCGGCGAACGGTAGATAATACAGATAGCTGATATCGATCTTGTTGCTCGGCCTTTGATCAGAGATCAGGCCGTTGGATAAGCAGAGCTCGAAAAAAAGATCGACCTCCAAGCAATGGGCAGCGAGCGGGGCATACTCTCGCAATGGTAAGGAGCCCGCTGCCTTCCAATTCCGCACAACCGCATTGAGCGTTCGAGGCGGCATGCCCAATAGGTTATGGGCCATGCGGAGTATTCGGTAATTCTGACCGCCTGCATCAACGGCGCGTCGGGCGAGATCGCGGGCGGCCTCATGCGTTTTCGGTCGATCTTCGCTTCTGAGTATCGACTTCCACGCTTTGGTTATCGATGGCAGGTCAATGTTAGCAAGCTCATCGCGCCACTGTCGGGCAAATACACGCTCTACTTCTAAGAAGCGGCCCTGCTGCCAGCGGTCAAAGGCATCTTGTTCGGGAGATTTTCGAAATACCAAGCCAGCCTTCCCTTCAACTTTTACCGGGATGCCGCCAGCCACGGCGGGCCTGTGGTCGAACTCCTCGCGCCTTCCCAGCAAGTCTTCTAAGACCACATCTTGATGGTAAGTGTTTATGTAGCTGTGCGCGACCGGCGTGCGCTCTGCCAGACCTCCGACTACCTGTTCGGCAGATCTGCCGCGAGCGGTCTCCTTCGTCAGATCTGCCATCGTTTCCACAAAGAATAGTGGCGTGACTACGCAGCTGAACATTTGATCAAGGATAACAGCTTCATCGACCGTCAGGCTTTGCAGAAACGATTTATCAAATATGATCATCGGACCCACAGGCTGAACCTTCTCATTCGCACTTTCAGACTGCACTATATCTGCGGGAACCCAAGCAACGGCGCAACGGGGTCCGGTTTTAGCAATCAGCAGCCAGTTAGGAGGGGGAACCAGAGATGGCGAGAACTTCGAAAATCAGGGAGCCAAATAAGAGGGCAAGATAAAAGCGGTGCCAGCACTTGGTTGTTAAGATGATGATTTATTGAAGGATTTCCGTATGGCTCCGTCTCCCAGAGCCATACCGACCCTCAGAGAAGCCCGAATTATCAGTATTAAATGGTATGGCACTACCCATAATTGACGGATTGCACCGCTTGAATTCGAACGATCCGCATGGCCGGTCCACCACTGGGCGAGGTCGGTGAAGCCGGTTCGTTGTAGAACGGCAGCACTTCCGCAAAAAATCTGTTCAGTTTCACTAGGGAAATTGATGCCCCGATAGGACGTGTCAGACCGACAAATCGGCACCGATTACGCAACCTTCCGATCTAAGTTTGCGAAGGGATTCGATGACCTTGATGCATTGCTTCTCTGAGGGAATTTTCATCGGCACAGATGCCGCGACGCGCAGAATTCCAAGCTCGGTTGGTGAAAGAAGTTTACGTGATTGGCCCCAGCCGCTCAACTGCTCCCAAAGCTGTCCTCCGGCGGAAACCACTATCGATTGAGCCTCGATGCCGTTCAGTAGTTTCTGATCCTTGATACCGTCCCGTTTGCCTGCCTTGATATGATCTTTGCCAATGAGCTCGTTCAGCCACGCCGCAGGCCATTCCACGTCGACTGCTTTCACCCTCGCCCAGCACGCTTGCTGCTTCGCCCACTCGGTGACATTGCTGATCCCTGCAGGCGGTGAAACAAGCACATCATGAACAGCTTCGGCAACGAGCGCGATGGCTTCGCCCATGTTCTCCGAAACGCCTTGTGCGCGCCATATCGAATCGAAATCGACGAACTCCTCGCGCTTTTCGCAGTCATAGCCCATCTTGGCGATGGCGTAGGCGACGACGTTTGCGCGGTAACCGCCTTGGTACCAGGATTGCTCGGTGACGATTTCTTCCGTCGCCCTGAAAACCAGCGCCTTCGCAACCGCATGACGGAAAAATGCTTCGTTGTAGCTGTCCGGTTGCGCTGCCCATTCACGCCGGTTCCAGTCTGCAAACTGAGCAAAATTCTTCTGCGCTCCCTTGCTGACAATGTCCGGATGTCCGCGCCAGACATTCAGATATTTGGCGAGATCAGTTTTCGATATGAGCTGGGATTTTGGATACTCCAGATCGAACTTTTTCCGTTGGGCTATGGATAGTAGCCCGCGAGCGTCCTGATATTGACCCCTTGCGCGCTCGTAGAACCATTTGGATTCGCGGAAGGTGCCATCGGGTGACGGAGCGAAGATTCTTCGCGAAAACTCTTCCAGCCGAACATGGAAGGGATGATTAGCGAAGAAATCGGCTGCATTCACCCGGTTCTGGCTGTTGGCGAACTCCGAAATCTTTGGAACGATGTCGATCGCCTTTTCTGGCGGCACGATCGACAGCTTCATTTGCACAAAGACTTTCGACAGATCGGCATTTCGTCGCATTGCGGCATGGATGGAAGCTGTCGTTTGCCCGCCGTTGACAATCTGAAGATTTTTGAGCCCGGTAAGCAGCAAGCCGTCGCCAGTCTCTCGGGACATTATGCCCTCGGCGGTAGCGGTGATGCCATTATTGTACGCGAAAAACATGTCCGGATCATTGTCGATGGTGTTCCGGATGCCTTTGTTCACACCGCCCCGGGCCTGAAGAAATACGCGGACGTTCTGTTCAAGCAGACGTGAACCCCACCGGTCGTAGATGGAGGCCAATTGCGCACCCGGGACGACGGCAAGATACGCCTTATAATCCGCGTCTCCCATATGTGCTTGAAGCAACGGTATCGCGCCGCCGTATTCAGCTTCGAGGTCGATTGAGATCTCTTCGCGCGCGAACCCTGCTGCGGCAAACCTGTGAAGGCGCTCGATGTCCCAGACAGAGTAGGAGAGATGCCGCCCATCAATCTCGCCCGCTTCCCGTCCATCTACCTTTGCACTCAGCTGGCGATTACTAACGAGGAAAAGCCGGATTTTGGAAATGACGGGCCAACGGACCGCAATAAGATCGGCAAGGCCGAATGCCGCGCTAGTTTCCTCCAGACTGTTCCTGAACCGGGCATCAAGCGACTTGTTGAGAAAATTCTCCAGCCGTTTGAAGATCGTGTTCATATCGGTCTGGGTCAGGCGCGCCTGATCGGGAGATTGATTGAAATCTAGGATTATAAGGCTCAGGACACCCCCGGCTTGCGCCGGATCACCGGCGTAGCCGTCAACACGGATGCCGCCTGCCGGGGGGCAATACGGGGCGCGGTCTGCCGTATCAAACTCACCAGCTTCCGCTAGGTATTCGCAGAATAGCTCGAAGAACGCGTCTTCGGCATAGAGTCCGTCCACGTCGGCAGATGCCATCACTTCCTGGAAGAAGTCCTGATGGAATTCCTCAATGCTGATCGTCATTGCCTCACACTCTCCATCCTGCCGCGAACGATTTCGTCGTCCACCCTGAACGGCTCGCAATCGACGAGCGATAGATCGTAGCGGACACGCTCGACACCGGAAGCGAAGGCCGCTGGCGTGATGCAGGGAAAATTCTCGCCGACATGCAGGAAGCGGTGCGGGCCGGACATCCAGCGGAACGATGAATAATCGTCGTCCCATGAGAAGCCAGCCGCAACCAGCTGGCCTTCAAATCGCTCGGTCACGGATGGTGCATCTGCTGCAATCCGCTCCGCAATGCGGCGTGCGACGTCGGTTATCGTGAAAGCCGCGCTTGCGTCCTCGGGTGCGGTGTCCAGTTCAACAACATAAAGGAACAGCGCATCGCAGCCGCCAGCGTCAAGCTGGAATTCCGACGATATGGCGACATAGGGCCGCGCGGCACCACGCCTTGCCTTGGCTTCGATTGAGACCCTGCCGCACTCGAAATCCTTGGGCGAGCCGGTCGGGCCAACCCAGGCGGCAGTCGCATCCGCCGGGCCGAAAACGGGAATCAGATGCCGTTCCAGCACGAACAGTTCCCCGATGAGCCCCTTCTGCTCTTCTGCAGAAAGGCGGCGATCACTCCCACCCCGCAGAAGATGATGCCAGCGCCAAGTCCGGGCGAGAAAAGTTTCGCCCGCTTCGATCTCGGATTTCGCGACGGAAGTCGCCTGAACGATGTCGAGGCAAAGCCGGTAGAAGATATCACGATGCTGGTTGTCGGTCAGCTTGAGCGACACCGTCGTGCTGCCGCCGGTGTCCGGTTCCGACTGGGCGACTTCAATCCCTTTCAGTTTCGGCAATTTGCCTTTTGGCGCCGATGCGGTGAGGCATCGCAGGATGAGGAGGCACTTCCTGTCCACGCTCCTTGCCCAGAAGAAGTTCCACGGGTGCTTGCCGTCAACGCGCTTGGCATTGATGATGTCTGCGGAAGCCGGTGGCTCAAGACCGGTCCAGGGATCGTCAGCGCTCATCGTCGCCCCCCATTTCTTCCTCTTCCAGGTCATCCGAGAAGTTCTCGCGGACCCAAGTCGTGTTCACGACATACGCGACCTTCTTTTCCTCCAGCTCGGTGCCGGGGAAACTGACGCTCCAAGCGACAACCGGGGCACTTTGGCTAAGGTCATCTTGCTCTTTGCCAATCGCAAGCATGTGGACGATCAGAAGCGGCCGCTCGCGTTTCGACCTGTAGATGCGATCGGGATAGTTCCAGCTTCCGTCCTTGGCTGGCCTGGCATCGCCCCGCGCTACATATTCATTCTGCGCGTCTTCGATCTGCTTTTCCGTCAGACCGGTCTTTTCTACGCCCCTCGATGCGACACGCTGCTTGTTGGTTATCCGCAGCGTGGTCGGATCATTACGGCTTCTGTCACCTTCGCTGCGGCGTGGGCAATTGATGTTCACGCCCAACGACTCGTCGGAAAGCCCGTTGTCCTCGCGCTTCTGAAGGCTGGTGAACAGCACATCCCATTTGGCCAGCTCGGTAGCTGCGCGGTCATCGATATGCTGACAGACCGGGCCTGTATCCGTAAGGAGCGAACCGGGGTGATTAACGAATGATGCAATGAAATCCCGCACCGGGCCGGCGGGAACCTCCGATAGCAGGTAGCCGCCCGTCACCTGTTCGGCATCTGTCAGAGGCTTTCTGGCGCTTGCGAGCGCCTTAGCCAGTGCAATTGCCGCGTTGCGGTTTGCACGCAGACTTTCGGCATCGCGTTTCAGGATCGCGGTTTCCGCGAATTTGTTGGCAAGGCCGATGGAGACGACCAGCTTTTCGCCGGACCCCATCTTGTTGCGCGCAGTCACGATCAGCGTATCCGGATGGCTGCGGACTTTCAGGCCGAATTGTTCGGGCGTTGCCCCCACGGCTTCCATGTTGCGCAGCTCGTCGCGCAGTTCCTCGATGGATTCCGCAATATGGGCATACCAGCCCTCAGCCTCTTCCGGCATCCACACGCGGCACAGGTCGTCATAGCCGGGCCGATAGCCGAACCATCGCCCCATCTGCATCAACGTGTCGTACATCATCGAATTGCGCAGGAAGTAGGAAACGGTCAGCCCCTCCAGCGTCAATCCGCGCGACAGGGAGAACCCGCCCACCGCGATGACATTCAGGCCGTGTTCTTCGTGATCATGATACGCCAGATTGCCCGACGAGCGGCTGTTGACCTCGACCACGGAAACCGGAGCGACGCTTTCAAGCAGCAATGGCTGGATGTCGCTCCAGCCGAATTCGCTATCCGGTTCATACTCTTCCAGCCAGACTGCGTGTAGAGCCGCGATCTCCCCATCCTGCAACGCCTTCTCTTGCGCAAGGCCACCGTTCACGCGGACACTGGCGCGGATGCGGTCGACGAGAGCATGGACTTCGTTGCGCAACTGCCGCTGCACATCCGTGAAGCGCGAAGCGTTGACCAGCATCGAGCTATGCTTGTTCCGCTGCCCCCGGGCGAGCCGTATCGCTCTGGAAATCAGGAAGGTGCGCACCGCCTTTTCCAAGCTGACGGGCAAGGCGGTGACGGTCGTGTCTTTGGGATGCTTCAGCGGCAACAGATCGCCATTGTCGGTGATCGGGCGGATGATCGCCTTGCTATCTTCCAGGAAGACCCGGTTCGCGCCGAAATAGTTAGTCGGCGGATCAAGGCTGACGATGAAATCGCGCGGAAACAGATCATCGCCCTGCATCTGCGTTTCGCTATCGGGATCGATGAAGATGTTGGCAAAGGGCGTGGCAGTATAACCGACATAGCAGCTATGATCGAACAGCTTGAGCAGCGTCCGCAATTGCCCGTTGATGCGGGAGACTTCGTCTGGACCCTTGCGGATGTTGATCGAAGCATTGTCGGCCTCGTCATCGATCAGCAGCATTGGGGCATCGATCACCGATGTACCGGCGCGCTGGTTATGCTCCTGCAACCACGAAATCAGATTCTTCAGGGTCGAGCTGTTTTTCTTGATAACGAAAACCGCCGGTTCGCGCAGATTGTCGAGCGGCACGCCGACGCCCGATGCCAGTGTCTTGCTGAAATCCTTGATCGAATTGGTGAAGGTCACCGGTCTGCGCGATTTGTCGAACCGGCCCACGCCGATGAAGCGCTGCGCCGGGTCGTCGCGGTTGGAGAGGAGCCGGGCACTGTCGCGCCCCACAAAACCTTCGTCGATGCGCATCTGCGTCTGGTTGCGCAGATTGTTGTGAATGCCCGCGATGACGATTATCAGCCTGTAACCGGCGTCCGCCGCCTTGCAGATCACACCCGTATAATTGGCCGTCTTGCCTGACTGGACGTGCCCGACAACCATGCCACGACGATCCCAGCTTTCGGGCTTCATCGGGTTTTCGAGCAGATTCAGAATCCGATCAGTGACGTCATCAAGGGTAACCAACACATCGCCGGAGAAACCTTTCTCTGCCATCAACTGGCGATAACGGTTCCAGTAATAGGGCTCGATTCCCGCTCGGGCCGCATCGAGCCACGGAACGTAATCCTTGGCCGTCAGCATCGACCCGATTTTCATCGAAACGCCGTGGCTGTTTTCCAAGGACCGAGCCAGTTCCTCGACTTGATCATCAGTGACATCCGAACACAGAGGTATCTGCCGGATTTGCCCTATAAGGTCCCGGATGCGATCCGGTGATGGCATTGGCTCCTTCGCCAGTTGCGCCCCAACCATCGTTTCGAGCATTCTTACGCCATCATTCATCGCTGCAACGTTCCAGTAATCTGTTAAGTTCGTCTGAAACTACAGACCAGTTTTCGCGAAAGGGCTCGGTTGCTCGCATCATCTGCATCGCATCTTCTGGATCGATCCCGGAAGCTCGCAGTGCTGCAAAAGTAGTTGCGACAATGTGGACGAGTGTATCGTCCGCCATCTCCGATCCGGAAACCTGCTCTGGGTTGGCACTGATGTCGGCAAACAATGCGTCGATCGGAATCGATGTTGCCGCCATTTCCAGAACACGCATGAAATCGGTCTTGAGATCATCTGGCAAGCGCCCGGCGAAATCCGCAAACACCGGATGCTCGGGATTCAGGCAATAGGATATCTCGTTGCCGCTTTGCATGCGTTGCCAGACGGGTAAGCGACTGTCGCTAGCCAGTCTGCGTCCACGTGCGGTATAAACTCTGCGCGAGGTCGCTCCGATTGTTTCGATGATCCGGCGCAATCGCTCACGGACGTGGTACGGCGGCTGGGCAGAAGCTTTCTTAACATCGATTTTCCAGTCAGCGTCCATTCCGTTTGGCATGTCGATGCGGACGCGCGCAAGTTTGGTCAGTTCCTTCTGACGAGCCAAGCCGAACCAGGTGCCATGAATAATCAAGCGCTTGCCCCGGTAGACGTAGAACCCCTGATTCTTGAGGTACCCCGCCTTCCCTGCGTAGCGCTCCCACTCCACCGGGTCTTTCTTGTGGTGAGGCAGGGTGAATGTCTGAATTTCCACCTCTTGCCCCCCCGACTTTATCTTTTCGACCGGACCGGCCTGTGTTGCGGGATGGGATGAATGGAACGGGTCAAAGGGCTCAAGTTGCCTTCCATTCAGAAATAATGCGACTTTGCTGATGCCGCGTTCGCCAGCAAGGTAGCGATGAAAGACGAGTTCAAGGTGTTCGGCAGCGTCATCGATCCTCGACACAAAAGCTGAGCGAGCATCACTCCCGTCACCTTCCACCAAACGGTCGAGCGCCTCCCAAATGACCAGCGTTCCCGAACTTCCCAGTTCGTCGATCCAGGGAATTTGGGTGAAGTCATCGAGAAACTCTACGAGCCATTGATTCGTGCGGGCTACCTCATCGAGATTCCATCTCGCACAACACGTGATGCCATCCCTGCGTGAGGCGACAGTCAACATCCTGCATTGCGAAAATGAAGCCGTCTTCAATCCAAGTCCGAAGCGACCCAGATCATCCTGTTCCCGCGTTTCCAGCGGATTGCGACTGCCGGGGCGCATTGCGGCGAGCAACTTATCCTCGGTCATGCCCTCGCCGTCGTCCAGAATTGCAAGGCTCGGGTCGGGGCTAGTCGTGTCCGCAAGCAGCCTGATGCAGCGAGCTTTGGCTGTAATCGAATTGTCAATGATGTCGGCAAGGGCCGTTTCAAGTGAATAACCAATGTCGCGCATGCTTTCGATCAGCATGGCAGCATGTGGCGCTGCTTCTCGCGTTCGTATCGTGCCTGAACTTGGTGCCCCTGCCATGTCTATGCAATTACTGTTTCAAGCAGCGGGTTACTGGCAAACTGTTCGGCATTCAGTTGTGGTGCAGACAGAATTTCCCACAAGGCCTCAGCGATTTGCCTTGCAAGGAACGGTGGCACCGCATTCCCCACCTGCACGAATTGCTCGGTGCGGTTGCCCCGGAAAACATAATTGTCCGGGAAGGTCTGGAGTCTCGCCGCTTCACGCACGGTCAAACTGCGGCACTGCGCCGGATCGGGGTGGATGAAATAATGGCCATCCTTGGAAATATGGCTGGTGACTGTGGTGGAAGGCTGATCGCGCAGCTGGACGCGGAATCTGTCGGCGAATTTTCCGCTATCCCAGTTGCGGTGCGCCGGTGCCAGCCCCGCCGGGAATGACGATGCCTTGGGCGATTGCCCGGTGGCAAAGGCATAGGCAGCGGCAAACAGATAGCGGGCAAGATCACTCGGCATGTGCCCCCGGGTTTCATTATCGGCCAAAGCGGTGAGCCTGTCATCCCGCAGCCACTGTGCCAAGGCTAGGGGGCAGGTGCTGCCGATGCCTGCCGGTTTTCCGGCCTGTCTCGGTAGCTTCGCCGCCGTTTCCAGCGAAGCGCGGACATCGGAAAGGCATTTCCTGAACGCTTGCTCCTGGTCTCCTTCCAGCCGCGGATTCTGCGCGCCTACAGCATCGCAGGCATTGGCCAGCGCTTTTGCCCATGATGCGCCATCATCCTTCTGTCGGCTGAGCCCGCTACGCAGGCGCGGCATCCCATCGAGCACATCGGCGGCGCAGGCGCGGGGGTGGGAAGGCCTACGCCACGGTTTGCTCTGACGTTCCAGCGCTGCGGCCACATCGCGGCGCAAGCCGATGATGATGACCCGGTGGCGCGCCTGCGGAACGCCGAGCGCTTCGGCGCGAACGACGTAGTCAGACGGTTTTGTGCCTTTGGCCGGGCCGCTGCTGCCTTTTGGCGCAAAGGCATAAAGCTCATACCCTTGCGTGTCGGTAGGCGTGCGAAGATCGTCCGTGATGAGATCGAACATCCGCACGCCATCCACTGTGGAGGACAGCATGCCCTTCACATTCTCCATGACGAAGGCCGCCGGTTCAAGCTGGCTGATGATACCAATATATTCGCGATAGAGGAAATGGCGGTTGTCCTGCGCGGCGTCATAATCGGCAATTCCCCGGTTGCGCGCCCGTCCGACGAGCGAATAGGCTTGGCAGGGCGGGCCGCCGATAAGCACTGTATTGCGCCCATGCGCCTTTCTGATCGCCGAAACGCGGTCTGCGATGATACGGTTCGCGGGTTGCTCCCCCAACGTGAGGCAAAGGGCCTCTTCTTCTGCTGCCTCCCATTGGAGTGGGTAAAGTGCTTTCCAGTCAGGTTCAGCGCCGCCAAAATTCAACCAGTCATAGTAATTCTGCGGGATATGTTTCCCGAACTGACGCAGAAAGCTTCTGAACCGCAAAGTCTGATGCGCTGATTTCTCCTTCTCTATTGAAAGAGCCACGTTGAACGGGCGGATTCCACCTTCCGTTTCGAATGATGAAAATCCTTCTGCCAGTCCTCCCGGCCCGGCGAAAAGATCGACAATGGCGAATCCGGCAGTCATCAACGCTATTCTGGTTTCCTGTTACTCGGATTCATGAAGTCGCATAACGGCAGAAAGGGCGCAACCATTGGCCGACATCGTGGACGCGAAAACACGCTCCCGGATGATGGCGGGCATCAGGGGGAAGGATACGACGCCCGAAGTGCGCCTGCGCAAAGCATTGCATAGCGCAGGGTTCCGATTCCGGCTGCATTCGGCAAAACTGCCGGGCAGACCCGACATCGTTCTTACCAGATTTCATGCTGCAGTATTCGTCCACGGCTGTTTCTGGCACCGCCACGAAGGATGCCGCAACGCTTCGGTCCCGAAATCCAATGCTGCTTTCTGGGCGGAGAAGTTTGCCAAGAACGCTGAGCGTGACGCGATGAATCTTACCGGTTTGAAGGAACTGGGGTGGCGTGTCGCGATCGCCTGGGAATGTGCAATCCGCCGCAGGGGGGCGGCAGACGTCGCCGCAGAACTGGCCGACTGGCTGATAAGCGGTGGTGCAGAAATCGAGATCGGCTGACAAACTTGGCGGACTAGGTGATTCGGTCAGCGCATCATTTTGAGCGACACGTCACTCGGGATGAGCGTAATAATTCTGATCCCGTCGATTTGGCCTGATTTAGCCGCTACAGCGTTTACCAGCGAGAGACTTTGTGGGCGCAATGGCCAGGCCATCTAGAGAGCGATAGCGAAACTGTATTGCTCATCCTCACCGGTTACGGCGCGCCGCCGCCGATTGCCCCCTAGCGCGAGATACCTCCCCCCAATATACGATTGCGAACTGCTGAGGTGCACTGCTCCCGACGGCTCCCTGAACGGGACAATCGGGCTGACTCGCTATCAGGTGCGATATTGAAATAGGGGCAAGAGTATCATGCACATATGTAGGCGCCTCTTTGTGGTCCCCTTGGCAGATAACGATCACGGCAAATCGACTATTATCCGCAGCATGGTTTCGCAGGCGATTGGACGAAAAGTCGAACTACATCGGAAGGCCGTTCGAGATATGATTACGCCTGAGGGCCGCCATGTCGACGCATACATTTTCGGTCGATCCTATCAGGAAGTTGAGCGGGGTGACTATGGATCGGTCGTTGCAGCGCTCGATGCAAACGACCCCGACTGGCGACAGCGAGAGTTGATCGTAATGCCAAGCCATGTTGCGTCCGAAGACATCGATGACATCAAGGCGATGATTGCGGCTGCACACGCGGCAGGCTTTGACGCGATAGCAGCACCAATCGTCTATTGGGATGAGCATTCCGACAACCGGGCCGACCTTGCGAAAGCTCTTGTGCTCGATTGGGATGTCCGATGGACGGTCCCCAACCCGTGGCATAGAGAGCCGGAGGGCCAGCTATGGGCGCTTGGCAATGATCTCTGGTCACGGATTTCGCGAACGTTAACGCAATAGTCCCGTTAGGTGGGGGGTACGCCGCGTTAGGCGCTGTTGCGAAGGGTGCAATCTATGAAGCCGCAGCGAACCGGATTGCGTCATCTTCTCCGGTCTCGGTGCACCTTCGCCGAATCACTGCCGATTGTGCGAGGCGGGAGCCAAGGGTTCAATTCGCGCCCGAAAAATCGCCTAGATTATTTAAATTGATTGAGATTTATGGCCTCGAATACTGTCCTTTCGACTACTCAAACTATCATGAAAGCCCCCCTGCCAAAGACGAAAAGAGGCCCGAAGCCTAAGGTCGTAGTCGAATTTCCAGAGCCATTGACCGCAGAATGGATCGAAGTTTCCGCCTTTCCGGAGGCTTTGACGCTGCATGTGGCGCGGCATGGCGAGACGATCTGTCACCTCCACCGTTCATTGGCATGTCAAGGGGACGAGGTAGCGCGATCCACGCTCCTGCAATGGGCGGCGGGAAAGAAGGCGCCTTCTTCAGTTGCCAGCATGATCATTTTAGCCCGGATCGAACGACGCTATCGTCTTCCCCCGGGTTATTTCAGGGCCAAGCTCTTCAATAATGTGCGCGCGCCGACGGGGCACAAAGGTCTGAAGGGTGTTTCCCCGTCCGAACGCAGGCGCTTGGCATGGCACTTGCCAGACGATTTTGATCGTCGGCCCGCCAAGGAACGCGAGGAGATTATTCATTGGATTCGGTCCATCGTCATTTCAGGCTCTACCGAATATCGCCGCTATCAAGCGGAAGCCGTGAAGCAGCGATTTGCCATCCGTTTTCCTAATCTGACTGATCGCAAGTCGATCGGTGAATTAGATTTGGCGGATGACGAGGATATCCAATTTCTTGCCGACGTCGAAATGGACCTCACGGCCGCTGCCGTGGATGCGCCTTCCCGATTGGCAGACGAAATGGCTGATTTGATCCGGTTTAAGACCGCGACCTTGACCGAAATCGGCTTCCAGCGAAACGGTGTGTGGAATGCCGTCACAGGCGCCCAAAAGATCGAGCATCTTGGGTTGTTGTTTGGAGCATTGGCAGCTTCTCCTCGAAGCGAGATCAAAGGGTTCGGAGTTCCACATCGAAGCTTGGCATTTGGTATGCTTGTTTTCCCGGCCGTCTGGGATTGGTACGTTCAATGGCGTGAGCGCAGGCGAGGCTTCTACACAAGCTGGGAGGTAAACATGATCCAGCTCGGCCTATCTCTAACGCGCGCCGAAACCGGGTGGCTGAGACAAAATCCGCAATTGAGCGCCCGCCTTCAAACAATCCCCGGGCTGATATCGTCCGCGGACATCGCAGATGCGCGGGCGGATTGGGAAAGCGCCTGCGAGCGCTTCTACAAGCACGGACTTGCGCGGGCAAAAGAGATACAGCGCGTGGCGCGCGTTCATCGCGATCCCTTCGAGCCGATCTTGCCGGTGCTGGAAGCCGATAGCCCTGTCGCTGAATATCGTCGGATCACAGAAGAGATATTGCGGCTCATGCGTGATGCCCGGCGATATCCGCGCCAAACGGCTGAATCTGTCCGGTCCTTTTTGATGGTTCGGTTAGCTCTTCATCTCGGCCTTCGGCAGAAAAACTTGCGTGAACTTCTCTACTGTCCTCGCGGCCGTTTACCGACGGCGGAGCGGATTCTGGAATCGCGCCGCCGCGGCGAGTTGCGATGGAGCGAACGCGATCATGGCTGGGAGGTGTTGATCCCCGCCTGCGCATTCAAAAACTCCACTTCTTCCTTTTTCGGTAACAAGCCATTCCGGTTGGTGTTGCCCGATCTTGGAGGGCTCTACCGTTACATCGAATCCTATATCCATGATCAGCGAGCCTTGCTGCTTAATGGCGCGCCGGACCCCGGCACATTTCTAGTGAAGACGATGAAGGCCACTAGTCGGGATGCCACCTACAACCAAAATACCTTTTACGAAGCATGGCGGTTGATTACCCAGCGGTACGGCATTCACAATCCTTACACTGGTCGGGGAGCGATTGAAGGGCTGCTGCCACACGGACCACATAACGTGCGCGACGTGTTGGCGACCCATATTCTTAAGCAGACTGGGTCCTATGAACAGGCGAGCTATGCGATTCAGGATACGCCGGAGACCGTTGCGAAGCACTACGGTCGCTTTCTGCCGCAAGATAAGGCTGCGCTAGCGGCGCTGATTTTGAACCGGGTGTGGGAGGCGGCCTGATTTGCTGCCCCCCCCCCCCCGATGCGATCGTTACCTCCGAGCGAGACGGCCTACGACCGTCTTTCGCGCGATGAGGATATCCTAGCGAGCGATTTCCAAGGCGAAGTGCTCATCTTCGAGGTTCGTGGCGCGCCATTCTCCATCGCTCTCTAAAGTGCGATATCGCTTCCTGTGTTACGCTGCCACGTCACCCCCGAACCGGTGTAAGGCAGCTTTCGGGTGGAAAGCGGACGGCGCTTCTCTACAACGAGGCTATGTTCAAGAGAGCTAAACCAACTGGCAAAGGCGCCGTCCCTGACCACCTTCGAGATCGATTCCGGTATTTGGACGGGCTCGCACCTGCCAGCGCTTTGGGGCCGTGGCGTAAATTGACAGCGGTCGCCGTAGGGGGCCTTCAGCACATCGGGTTTGCGTCGAAATCTGATCTGCTTTTGGTTGTCTCGGTCAGCGGACGTGGCGTTGTTGACTGTGCAACCGGCGGCAAAGTCGCAAGAGATGATGAAGAGTATCACCCCGATTTCGGTTCTTTAGAGGCCGAAGGCATAGGCCCGTTGGAGGGGCAGCAGATTCGAGTAGCCGGAACCTCTGGCGGTGGCTTATCCCACGCCACCGAGGACGGATGGCTTATCGAACTGCATCCGCTTTCATGGCCGGAGGAGGAGTTTTTCTTGTGCCCCCCAGGACAGACGATGCTGTGGAATCCCCCTGCGGCCGAACCCGAGTTGTTCAAACTACGGCCGTTACCTTCCTCGTTGGTAGCTTACGGCTTTTCTCCGACCGGTAAATCGTTTGTCATTGCGACATCTTCGGATTTGGAGATCTACAGTCGCGCTTGACGTCCGCAATCGGTCGCTAGCTGCCATTTGCGGACCTTTGCGACTTGTCGCAAGTTGGCCAGCCAATGCATGCGAAGGTCCAATATGACTAAATTGAATAAGCCGCGAGCCGACGCCACACCTGATCCGGAGGCAGCGCGGGCATTTTTGGCTGAGCAGCAGATCGATCCGTCTGAAGTGACGAAAGCCATCCATTTTTCAGATGGGTCGATGTCTGTTGTGTTGCAACGGGGGAGTAGTCAGTGGCACTTGGGAATTGAGTTTGACCCGAGCCTGACGGCTCAGATTGCGCTCGCTCTCCGATCAGTCGGCATTCCTGTAGAAAGAGCAGATGGGTAATTGAGCGCCGTCCGCTTCCCACCCCGTTTTCGATATTCGCTGCCGATCCGCTCAAATAGCCGCTAACGGCCGTTGCACGAACCACTGCGTGGATTGGCGCTAGCCTCGATGTAAAGCCGTCCAGCGAGCGCCGCGTCTGATTGAACGTCGGCCGGCATAGGCAGACCTTTTCGACTTCTTCAACCGAGGAGTCGAACGATGAATGAGCTTGTTCAGATTAGCCCGATCAGCCCGCTGCGCCAGCGCCTGCTGGACGACATGGCGATGCGCAGGTTCGGACCGGAGACGCAGCGTAATTATTTACGCGATGTCGGACGGTTCGCGACCTGGCTGCAGCGCTCTCCCCACACCGCGACCGCCGAGGATATCCGCCAGTTCCAGTTCGAGCAGCTCGAAGCTGGCGTGCCGGCGCCAACGATGAACAGCATCGTCAGCGCGCTCAAGTTCTTGTTCACGCACACGCTCGACCGCCCCGATCTCGCGCGTAAGCTGATCCGCACCAAGCAGGTTCGCAAGATCCCGGTCGTGCTGACCATGGCCGAGGTGAAGCGCCTGCTCGATGCGACACGCTGCCTCAAGCATCAGACCGCGCTGTCGGTGGCCTATGGCGCGGGCCTACGGGTGGCCGAAGTGGCAGCGCTCAAGATCAGCGACGTCGACAGCGAGCGCATGTTGCTGCGGATCGAGCGCGGCAAAGGCGGGCGATACCGCAACGCCATGCTGCCCGAGGGCCTGCTCCTGCTCCTGCGTGACTGGTGGCGCGCCGGGCGGCAGCAGGGCATTTTGCGTCGCGACGGCTGGCTCTTTCCCGGACAGGGCGCAGCGGCCCATATCAGCACGCGCCAGCTCTACCGGGTCGTCGTCGAGGCCGCCGAGGCCGCGGATATCGCCAAGCGGGTTGGACCGCACACGTTGCGCCACAGCTTCGCCACGCACCTGCTGGAAGATGGCGTCGACATCCGCGTCATCCAGGTCCTGCTCGGCCACGCCAAGATAAACACGACGGCCTTCTACGCGCAGGTCGCAACGAAGACCGTTCGGTCGGTCGTCAGTCCGCTCGACAGGCTTGCGCTGGCCGCGCCGGACGAGGAGGCGCCTGACGGCTAAGGCGGTGCGCGCCTCACTCGAGGTCGCCGATATCTTCCGCAGCGCTGGTCCCGCGTATCGCACCGCGCAGGCCGGGCATTTGAGCCTGCATCAGCTCAAGATCATGTCGGCGATCGAACATTGCCGCACCGCCGCGCTCGGCGGTCATGTCGAGGCCTGCACCGACTGCGGGCACTGGCGGATCGCCTATAACAGCTGCCGCAACCGGCACTGCCCAAGGTGCCAGGGCGCTGCGGCGCGCAGCTGGCTCGAAGCGCGCGAGGCCGACCTCCTCCCGGTCGGCTACTTCCACGTCGTGTTCACCCTGCCTGCCGAGGTCGCCGCGATCGCCTATTACAACAAAGCGCTCGTCTATGACCTGCTGTTCAAGGCCGCTGCCGATACGATGCTGACCATCGCCGCTGATCCCAGGCACCTCGGCGCCCGGATCGGTATCACCGCCGTCCTCCACACCTGGGGCTCGGCGCTGACCCATCATCCGCACATCCACATGATCGTGCCCGGCGGCGGCATCTCCCGCGATGGGACACGCTGGATATCCGCACGTCCGGCCTTCCTCCTGCCCGTGCGCGTGCTTGGCGCCCTGTTCCGCCGCCTGTTCCTGACCCGGCTGCGCGCCCTCCATGACCGTGGGCAGCTCGCCTTCTTCGGCGGCATGACGCAGCTCGCCGACCGGCGCGCATTCCTGCGGCATCTCTCACCCGTCAGAAAGAAGCGCTGGGTGGTCTATGCCAAGCCGCCGTTCGCTGGGCCCGAGGCGGTGCTCGCCTATCTGTCGCGCTACACCCACCGCGTTGCGATATCGAACAGCCGCCTCCTCCGCTTCGACGATGCCGGCGTCACCTTCCGCTATAAAAACTATCGCGAGGCCGGCGCCGACCGCCAGCAGGTCATGACCCTCGCCGCTGACGAGTTCATTCGCCGTTTCCTGCTCCACGCCCTGCCGCGCGGATTCCACCGCATCCGCCACTATGGGCTCCTCGCCAGCGCACAGCGCAAGGCTCACCTCGAACGCGCCCGCCGTTTGCTCAGCGTCGCGCCGCCGCCCGCCGCCGACCCGATCAATGAGCCCGAGGCCCGGCCGCTCTGCCCGTGCTGCGGCGGCACCATGGTGATCATCGAGGTGTTCGAACGCCGCTACCTCGCCCGCGCGCCGCCACCCGCGCCGTCATCATCCGGGACACAGGCGCCGTGACCCGGCACGGCTCATCCACTCCCATAGCCGGCGCAGCCCTGCGTCCGGAAGCGGACACGCTTGCGCTCGCCCTGCCGAAAAGCAGACGCCAGACGCCCAAAATCAGACTGTCTCAGTTCAGACGTCTGCTCTCGCGACATAAAAGCTGCCGGTCCGCTCTCATGTCCGGCTGCTTTTTGACAGCTCTTGGCTACCCCGTGCCTCGCGCAAAGCAGCTTTCCCCATAGCTCAGTCTATGATCCCCGCGGTTCGGGCATCGAAGACTTTCTGACGCCTAACGGCGTCTGAAACTCTCAACGATTGTGGACATTCAACTATAGGATTCGGGGTGTGCCGGGCTTTCGATCATCGGGATGTTCCCCGATGATGATTAGATCGAGCAACATCTCAAACCTATCGGCGACGGGGAGCTTGTCCTGAACCGACGCGACATCTTCTGATCGGCTTCGAATGGTTGCGGCCGCTTGCCGCAGCGAACGAAGGATTTGCTTCGAAACGACGCTGACTTCTCGAAGGTCCCGGGCTTTGTCCGAGATATGATTGTAGAGCGCTTCGAACGCCGCGCCGTCGAACGTGTCGGCGGTTAGGAGCCTACCCGTGGCGCGCCCTTCCAACTGCTCAAGTTCAAGATCATAGTCGTTGGCGCTCATGCCGATTGCCTAACAACAAACATGTCCGCTTCCCACCCCATTTCAGACATCTACGCTGACGGGGTAGGGTGGCGCTAGCGCGCGTAGTCTAGAAGGCAATCGCTAAGCGGTATTTCTCATCTTCGCCGGTCGCGGTGCGCCAATACCAAAGAGCGATGGATATGCCCCGGCCGCTATGCTTTAGTTGGCGGCGATGGCAGACGACAAACCCCGATACCGGACCTATAACAGCCCCGCCGGCGGCTGGGGCGCGGCTGCGGCGACCGCGAAGGTGCTGATGGAGCAGAGCGTCGTCACCAAGGGGTCGCGCGCGCTCCTTTCGATGAACCAGCCGGGCGGCTTCAAATGCCCGAGCTGCGCCTTCCCCGACGCAGCCTGCACCAAAAAGCTCGAATTCTGCGAAAACGGCGCCAAGGCGCTCGCTCACGAGGCGACGAAGTTTCGCGTCACGCGCGAATTTTTTGCGCAGCACAGCGTGTCCGCGCTGATGGAGCAGTCGGATTATTGGCTGGAGATGCAGGGCCGGCTGACCGAGCCGATGCGATACGACGCCGCGACCGATCATTATGTGCCGGTAAGCTGGGACGATGCCTTCGCGCTGATCGGCCAGCACCTGCGGGCGCTCGATAGCCCGCACCAAGCCGAATTCTACACCTCGGGGCGCACCGCGAACGAGACCGCCTTCCTCTATTCGATCTTCGTGCGCGAATATGGCACGAACAATTTTCCCGACTGTTCGAACATGTGCCACGAACCGACGAGCCGCGGGCTGCCGCATTCGATCGGGGTCGGCAAGGGCACGGTGATCCTCGATGATTTCGAGCATGCCCAGGCGATTTTCCTGATCGGGCACAATGCGGGGACCAACGCGCCGCGGATGATGACCCCGCTGGTCGAAGCGCGCAAACGAGGGGTGCCGATCGTCGCGGTCAACCCGATGCCCGAACGCGCGCTCGTCCGCTTCACCGAACCGCAGGATATCGTCCAGATGGCGACCTTCGGGTCGACCGAAGTCACCAGCGAGTTCGTGCACATCAAGATCGGCGGCGACCTCGCGCTCTTGAAGGGCATGATGAAGGCGATGTTCGAGCGCGAAGCCGCGGGTGAGGCGGTGCTCGATCACGCCTTCATCGCCGAACATACGTCGGGTTTTGAAGCGCTGAAGGCTGATATCGAGGCGCAGAACTGGCCCGACCTCATTGCCGCGGCGGGGATCGACGAGGCGCAGATCCGCCGCTGCGCCGAAATCTACACCCGCTCGAACGCCACGATCATCTGTTATGGCATGGGGGTGACCCAGCATCAGCAGGGGTCTGGGCTCGTCCAGCAGATCGCGAACCTGCTTTTGCTCAAAGGCAATTACGGCAAGCCCGGCGCGGGCATCTCGCCGATCCGTGGCCATTCGAACGTGCAGGGCGACCGCACCGTCGGCATCGACGAGAAACCGGGTCAGGCCTATCTCGACAAGGTGCGCGACGTGTTCGGTTTCGAACCGCCGCGCGAAGAGGGCCATCACACGGTCGAGTCGGTCGAGGCGATGCTGGCGGGCACCGCGAAAGTCTTCATCGGCCTCGGCGGCAATTTCGTCCGCGCAGTGCCCGATACCGATCGTTCTTACGACGCGATGCGCAAACTTAACCTCACCGTCGGCATCGCGACCAAGCTCAATCGCGGGCACCTTGTCCACGGCAAGGACGCGCTGATCCTGCCCGTCATCGCGCGCTCCGAACGGATCGAAACCGCCGCGGGCGAGCAGTTCGTGACGATCGAGGATTCGATGTCGAACGTCACGGCGTCGCGCGGCGTGCTCGAACCTGCGAGCGAACATCTGCTGACCGAGACCGAGATCGTCTGCCGCATGGCGATGGCGACACTGCCCGACAGCAAGGTGGATTGGGCCAGCTATATCGACGACTATAGCCTGATCCGCGACAAGATCGCCGAGGTGTACCCCGCGATCTATGAGGGGTTTTCGGAGCGCATCAAGACGCCGATGGGCTTCCACCTCGATATCCCGCCGCGTCGCCGCATGTGGGCGACGCCGAACGGCAAGGCCAATTTCCTCGTGCTTCCGGGGCTCGCGGCCAACGCGCCGGTCGCCGATCCCGCCATGCTGCGCCTCGCCACGGTGCGCTCGCACGACCAGTTCAACACGACGATCTACAGCTACAACGACCGCTATCGCGGCGTGTCGGGCGACCGCATGATCCTGTTCATGAACGCCGACGATATCGCGGCGCGCGGGCTGGAGGCGGGCGCCAAGGTCGCGCTCGAAACGATCAGCGGCGACGGCATCGCGCGGCGTGTCGAGGGGCTGACGATCCTCGACTATCCGATGTCGCGCGGATCGGTTGCGGGCTATTATCCCGAACTCAATCCGCTGCTGCCGCTCGCCCATTATGACAGGATCAGTGGCTGTCCGGCGGCGAAGTCGATCCCGGTGCGCGTCGTCGCCGCCATTGACTAAGCGCGCCGAAATCGCCGTCGGCCACCGCATCGCCCCGGCACGCTTCCTGATCTTTGCCGCCGCGCTGATCGTCGCGGGCAGCGTCGCATCGGCGCTCGGCTGCGATTCGCGCACCGCGCTGCTCATCGGTTTCGACATCGCGGTCGTCATTTTTCTGTGCGTGATTGCGCCGCTGCTCGGCGCCGACCCCGACCAGATGCGCCGCACGGCCGAACAGAATGACGCCAACCGCGCCGGGCTGCTCGCGATTACGGTGCTGCTGTCGCTCGTTATCCTGTTCGCGGTCGGGACGCTGATCGCTAGTCCGGGCAAGCTCGATCGCGAGGATATCATACTGATCGTCGCGACGCTTGCGCTCGCGTGGCTGTTCGCGAACTTGGTGTTCACGCTCCATTATGCGCATCTCTATTATCTGCAAAAGGGCGGACGCGATCAGGCGGGGATCGAGGTGCCGGGGGTGCATGAGCCCGGTTACTGGGATTTCCTCTATTTCGCCTTCACCCTCGGCATGACCTTCCAGACGTCGGACGTCACGATATCGGGCGCGCATATGCGCCGCGTCGTGCTCGGCCACTGTATGGCGGCGTTTATCTTCAACATGGGCATATTGGCGTTCACCGTGAACGCCATCGGCGGATCATGATCCCGTCAGGCGGTCGAGGTCGGCAGGGCTGTTGATGTTGAGCGCGACGAAGTCGCTCGCCACCGCGCGCGCGCCGATCCGGCGAGCATAGGCCCGGACCGCAAGGTCGCCCCCATCCTCCAGCAAGGCCCTGAGTTCGTGAAGCGCCGCGGCCGGCCACAGGCCGATCACAGGCTGCGTCTCGAGGAAGGCGGGCCCGGGTTCGAGCAGCGCGCGAAGATCGGGCGGCAGGCGCACGCAATCCACCGGCGCTGTCACCACCTGATCGAAGCCATCGTTCGCCGCATGGATCAGCGCGCCGGCGATGCCGCCGAGCGGCCCCATATCGGCGCGCGGCCAGTCGGCGGCGTCGCCGCGACCGACGACGACCAGCTTCTCGCAATGCGGGCGCAGCGCCGCCAGCGCATGGTCGAGCAACGTCCGGCCGTCGAGCATCGCCAGCGCCTTGTCCGACCCGAAGCGGCTTGACCGCCCGCCCGCGAGCACCGCGCCGAGCGTCTTCATGCGATCATTCCTTGCGGATCGCTGACGACCAGCGCCGAATCCGTCCGCGCCAGCGCAACGAGTGTCAATCCTGCCTGCACCGCACGCTCGGCCGCGAGGCTCGTCGGCGCCGAGATGGTCACGAGCATCGGGCAACCCGCGCGGACCGTCTTTTCGACGAGTTCATAACTGCACCGCGCCGACAGCAGGATAAAGCCGCTCGCCGGATCGGTGCCCGCGCGCGCCATCGCGCCGATTAACTTGTCGAGCGCATTGTGCCGCCCGACATCCTCGCGCGCGAGCAGGATGGCGCCCGCTGGCGAGCAAAAGGCGGCGGCGTGGACCGCCCCCGTCGCGCGGCCAAGCGGCTGATGATCGCGCAGTGCTGCCAATGCCGCGGCGATCGCGGCCCGGTCGGTCCCGATGCATGCGGTCACGGGCGGCAACGGCCGCAGCACCTCCTCGATATTCTCGATCCCGCAAAGCCCGCAGCTGCTTTCGCTCACGCGTTTGCGCGCGCGGTCGAGCGCGATCGCGTTGCGTTCGGGCGGCAACCAGATCCGCAATGCCCAGCCGCCCTCGATCGGGTGCGTATCGATCCGCCCGATCTGATCGGCCGTGTCGACCAGCCCTTCGCCGATGGCAAAGCCGACGGCATAATCCTCAAGGTCGGCGGGGGTCGCCATCATCACCGCATAGCCGATGCCGCCGACCTCGATTGAAACCGGCGCCTCGACGGCGATGCTGCGCGTCAGCGCTGCGTCGCCGGGTTCGGCGAGGCCGAGGCGGCGGACGGGAAGGTCGATCATCTCGTTAGTCATCGCGGCACGATAGCCCATCGTCATCGGCTTGTCTCAACCTGGCGGCTTCCGGCGGCTTAGGGGTGGTGAGCGGACGTAGCCCTCTCCCCTTCAGGGGAGAGGGTTGGGAGAGGGGGCGGAAGCAGCTCAAGCCCCTCTCAACTGCGGCTAGCCGGTAAAACCGGCAAGCCTTCTTATCTCTCCCCTGAAGGGGAGAGAGCAAATCCTTCAACGGCAACTATCGGTCGATACCGGACACCGCCCTACTTCACCGCCTTGTCGCTAACCGCCTTGATCACCAGCGCCTTGTCGTCGACCAGATAGCGCTTCGCGAGCGCCTGCAACTCGGCCGGCGTCGCCGCCTCGACCTCGCCGATCCCCTTGCGGCTACGGTCGAGGCGATCGGGGTGGCTCGCGGCTTCGGCGACATAGTTCAGCCAATAGCTGTTCTCGCGCCGTGACTTCACCATCGCCTCGAGCAGCGGTTTGCGCGCGCGGTCGAGCAAATCGGGATCGACGGGCTTATCGCGCAATTCCTTGGCGATCGCGAAGATCGCGGCGCGCGTCGTCGCGAGATCCTTGTAATCGACATTGCTCGCGGCGAAGAGGTGGCCATAGCCGGGGAACTCGTCGGACAGGCTGGCCGCGGCGCTGGGGCTGTAGCTTTCGCCGAGCTTCTCGCGCAGCTCCTCGGTCAGCATCAACTGCATCGCGCGCGAGAGCAGTTGCAGCCGCAGCGCTTCGCCCAGGTCGCTGTCGTCGCGCGCCGGCCAATAGACACGCAGCTCTGCCTGTTCGGCGGGCCCCTTGTGGATCAGAGTGCGTTCGCTGCGGTCGGTCGCATATTGGCGGACGCGCGCATCGGTGCGCGGGTCGAAGGCGGCGCGGCGTTCGGGCAAGGCACCGAAGGTCGCCGCGATCGCGTCGATCGCCGCCTGTTCGTCGATGTCGCCGACGACGCCGATCTCGATCGCGCCATGCGCAAAGCTGTCGGCGACGACGGGCTTTAGCTGCGCCCAGTCGAGCGTCATCAGCTTGTCGAGCGGTGGGGTCTGCGAGCGCGGGTCGTTGTTGGCGAGGATGCCGCCGACGTCACGGCCGAGCACCGCCGCGGGGGTCGCGTCGTTCGCGGCATATTGCTGCGGCAGCACGCGGCGGATAAGCGCGAGCCCGTCGGGGCGGTAGCCGGGGTGCGTGAGATATGCCGCCATCAGCTTGGCCTGCAACGCAAAATCCTCCGGCGAGGTCAGCGCGCTGCCGCCGAACGCGTCGGTGGAATTGCCAAAGACGGGGCTGATCGTCTTGCCGGCAAGGATCGAGCGCAGGTCGTCGAGGCTGTGTGCTTCGAGCCCGCCAAGCATCAGTGAACCGGCGAGCGCCACCTTGGTCGGATCATCACGCGTCGCCAGCAAGGTACCGCCATCGACGCGGAGCGACATCAGCACCTTGTCCTTCTGAAAATCGGTCTTTTTGATGTTGAGCATGACATTATTGGCGAAGCGAATGCGGCGGATGCCGAGATCCTCGACGCGTTCGTCGCTGACGATTTTGCCCGGCGTACCGAAGTTGTCGTAGGCAAAAGCTGCGTTCGCCTCGGCGGCCGGCGCGGCGACCGCCACTTTTGTCGAGGCCTGCAAATCGGCAAGGATTGCGGCCGTGCCGCCCTCGATCGGCTGTTTTGCGGTAACGCGAACCAGCGGCTGGCTCAGCCCCTCCATATGCTTGCGGAACGCGGCGGTGACTGCGGCGGCGGTCAGCGACGGCGCGGTCGCCTCGAACAGCGCCTGCGAGGTTTCGGGCCGGACAAGGACGAAATCGCCTTCGGCTGCCGAAACCAGGGCATCGGCGAGCGCGTTGCTGCGCCGCGTCGTCACCCCGGCGACCGCATTTTTGAGCGCGGTGCGTCGGTTCGCCAGCTGCTCGTCGACCTCAGCCTGCGTGAAACCATGCTGGAGAGCGCG
Source organism: Sphingopyxis fribergensis (assembly GCF_000803645.1). Lineage (NCBI taxonomy): Bacteria > Pseudomonadati > Pseudomonadota > Alphaproteobacteria > Sphingomonadales > Sphingopyxidaceae > Sphingopyxis > Sphingopyxis fribergensis. The sequence continues at coordinate 3,620,016 of NZ_CP009122.1, forward strand.
GCGCTGTTCCTGTTCGACGAGCGCAAGCGCCTCTTTCCACGCACCCTCCTTCGCCACCGCGCCGACCGTGAACTGGTCGAAGGTCTTCCAGCCCGTCGCGTCGCTGAAATAGCCGGTCAGGATCGGCGAATTTTCGCGCAGCGCGATCTTGGCGAGCCGGCGGCTGACGATCGCTTCGCCGACATCCTCGGTAAGCTTGCGCGCGCGTTTCGCCTTGGTATCGGGTTCGTCGACCCAGGGCTTGAACGCGGAGATCGTCACCGAATCCTGGATCGCGGGATCGACGAAATCGTCGGCGGCCGCGGCGCGCTTGTAATCGACGTTGCCGATATCGGGATCGGCGCCCGCCGGCCCGCGGCCCTTCCAGTCGGCAAAGCGCGCCTTGATCTTCGCCTCGACCGCCGCGGGGTCGAAATCGCCGACCATCACCAGCGTTGCGCGCTCGGGCCGATAATAACGGTCGTAGAGATCGCGGAGGCGCGACGCGGGCGCGGTCTTGATCACCTCTTCGGTGCCGACCGGGATGCGGCTTGCAACCTTCATGCCCTTCATCTGGAAGTCGAGCTGGTCGATGAGGCTGCGCAATTGATAAGTGTCGCGCGCGCGGCGTTCGGACAGGATGATGCCGCGCTCGCGGTCGACCGCGGCGGGATCGATCGTCAGCTCTCCGCCGGTTTCGCGCATCAGCATCAGCCCGGTATCGATCAGATCATCCGAGGCGTTGGGCAAGTCGAGCTTGTAGATCGTCTCGTCGAAGCCAGTCGAGGCGTTGGTATCGGCGCCGAACGCCAGCCCCTTGCGTTCGAGCAGCTTGATCATTTCGCCTTCGGGCACGTTGGTCGATCCGTTGAACGCCATATGTTCGAGGAAGTGCGCGAGACCGCGCTGGTCGTCGGCCTCGGCAAAGCTGCCGACCGCGAAGCGCATGCGCAGCACGACGCTGTCCTTGGGCGTGCTGTTTTTCAGCAGAGCATATTTCATCCCGTTGGGGAGCACGCCAAAGACGATGTTCGGATCGACCGGCACGTCGCTCGCCGCGAAATTCCACGCCTTGGCCGCCTCGCTCTGCGGATTGACCGCCACGGCGGGCGCCGCCGTCGTGGCAGGCGTTTCCCTCGCGTAGGCCGGGGCGGTGCTGGCAATGAGGAAAACGAGGGGTGACAGCGCAGTCGAAGCACGCCGGACAATGGATTTGGTCATACGCCAGATGTGGCCACCGCCCTTCGGGCGGTCAAGCGCGTGTTACGCGACCCGGTCGATGCTTTCGACAGACGACGTCTTCTCGCGATCGGCGGCTTTCGCTGCATAAAGCGCGCGGTCGGCTACTTCGAGCAACTTGCGTGCGCTGTCGCCATGTTCGGGCCAGCGGGCCGTGCCGATGCCCGCGCCGACGCCGATCGCCCGCCCGCCGATGCGATAGGGTGCGGCGAGCGCGGCGAGGACATGGTCGGCGAGCGCGGTTTTGAGCAGGGTCGACCCGGCGGGTACAAGGATCGCGAACTCGTCGCCGCCCTGCCGCGCGACGACTGCATGATCGCCGCAGGCGCGGCGCAGGCGCTCAGCGAGCTCGCACAAGACGCCGTCGCCTATCGCGTGGCCGTGCTGGTCGTTGATCGGTTTGAAGCCGTTGAGATCGAGCAGCGCGATCGCGAACGGGTTGGCCGCGTCGCCTTTCGCAATTTCTTCGTCGAGCCGCATGTCGAACTCGCGGCGATTGGCAAGGCCTGTCAGCGGGTCGGTGTGCGCAAGGTCGCGCATCTGGTGCTGGAGCTGGAGCAGATCGATCAGCTGGTCGTGCTGCTGAAGGATCATGCGCAGGAGGAAGATCGTTGCGACGACCAGACTGGTCCCTGCGGCGATTTCGGGCGGATTGCCCGACGTCAGCATCAGGACCGAAATCGGCACCAGCCCGATGAGCAGGTTGATGAAGGTCGCGAGGCGGATCGACGACAGGCAATAAGCAGTGGCCAGCGAACCCATCGCCATGATCATTGCATAATAGCTGTGCGTCGAGGACGGCGCAGCGAGCCAGTTGATCACCGTCCAGCTGCTGCACATCGCGCCCATCGTTCCCGACAGCCAAATCGATTCCTTGATCACCCGCCGCGCGCGGCGAAGGCTCATCCGTCGGCCGCGATTGTGGATCAGGAAGACGAAACCGAGCAGGCCGACGATCGCGAGTGTCACCGGGAAGCCGATACGGACGATCGGATGCACCGTGTCGACACCGGCATAGATGGCGGTCGGCGTCGTCGCCGCGAGCATCAGGAACAGCATCGGGGTCAGCGTTTCGACGCGATACGCGCGCAGCAGGGCGATATCGTCCCGAATCGCGTCCGGAATCGGCGGAAAGAAGCGCAGGCGCAGCCAGTGATAGACCCCCGTCATAGATGAGGGATAGCAATGTCAAGTAAAGCGGAAGTTAAGGAACGAAAGCTTGTGTTATCACGGACGTAAGCGCTCCAAGCGGGCAGAGGGCTTGTGAAATATTAACCATGCTCAGGGAAAAGCGCGGCCGAAATTCTCGTGCCCGACAGGAGCAACGCCATGTCCTACCCGATGTCGCCGCTAGATCTTGGCGAGCATCAATATATGATAGAAGCCGTCGCCCCCGCGAAGGCGGGGGCAGCGGGCAAGGTAGCGCAACACTGATAGCGGCCCCGCCTTCGCGGGGGGCGACGGCTTTATCAGCTGCCCTTTTTCTTCCGGTGGCTCTCCAGGTCGAGCACGGCGTTGTCGCCGCCCTCGGGCAGCAGGCCGAGCCGGCGCGCGACCTCCTGATAGGCTTCGACTTCGCCGCCGAGGTCGCGGCGGAAGCGGTCCTTGTCGAGCTTTTCGTTCGTCGTCATATCCCACAGACGGCAGCCGTCGGGGCTGATTTCGTCGGCGAGGATGATGCGGCTGAAGTCGCCTTCATAAAGCCGCCCAAATTCGAGCTTGAAGTCGACGAGGCGGATGCCGACCGCGGCGAACATGCCCGACATGAAGTCGTTGATGCGGATCGCCATGTCCTGAATGTCGTGGAGCTCGTCCTGGCTGCACCAATTGAAGCAGGCGATATGCTCCTCGGCGACGAGCGGATCGCCCAGCGCGTCGTCCTTGTAGCAATATTCGATCAGGGTGCGCGGAAGCTGCGTCCCCTCCTCGATGCCGAGCCGCTTCGACAGCGTGCCCGCGGCGACGTTGCGCACGATCACTTCGATCGGCACGATCTCGACCTGACGGATCAGCTGCTCGCGCATGTTGAGGCGGCGGATGAAATGGTGCGGAACGCCGATATTGCCAAGCAGCGTAAAGACATGCTCCGAAATCCGGTTGTTCAGCACGCCCTTGCCGCTGATCGTGCCCTTTTTCTGCGCGTTGAACGCGGTCGCATCATCCTTGAAATATTGGATCAGCGTGCCCGGTTCGGGGCCCTCGTACAGGATCTTCGCTTTGCCTTCGTAAATCTGGCGGCGACGGGACATGGGCGCAAACTTTCTGTCGGAACCAAATGAATGGCCCCGGCAAAGCGACTCAGCTGGAGGCGCGCCGCCGGGGCGATGGGGCGCCTATAGCGGCAAAGGTCGGGCGCGTCATCCCCGGCATCGCACCGCGCCCCTTTCGTTATTCCCGCGAACGCGGGAACCCAGTGGCGACGGCAGAACTGGGTTCCCGCTTTCGCGGGAATGACGAACTTTTGCGTAGCGACTGCTCTATGCGTCGCACCGTCTTTACGTTTACGTAAAGTGCTTGCACTCCCCGGCCTCGCTTGCAACGATGCGCGTAACCAAAGGAGAGAGATGGATGAGCTTCGACCAGATTCGCCTCGACAAGCATGAGGGCATCGCGCTGCTGACGCTCCACCGGCCCGACCGGATGAACGCCTTTACCACCGAGATGATGCTGGAGATCGTCGCCGCGCTCGACGAGTGCGACGCCGACGATGGCGTGCGCGCGGTGATCTTTACTGGGTCGGGCGACCGCGCCTATTGCGCCGGCGCCGACCTCGGTCAGGGCGCCGCGACCTTCGACTATGACAAGCGCACCGACAAGGCCGCGTTGTTACCCGACGGCATGGCGGCGAGCCCCGTCGCGGCGGACGGCACGATCGACTGGTCGCACCCGCTGATCCGCGATTCGGGCGGGCGTGTGTCGATGCGCATCTTCGACTGCAAGAAGCCGGTCCTGGGGGCGATCAACGGCGCCGCGGTCGGCATCGGCGCGACGATGACGCTGTCGATGGACGCCCGGCTCGCGAGCGAGACGGTGCGCTACGGTTTCGTCTTCGCGCGGCGCGGCATCGTGCCCGAAGCCGCGTCGAGCTGGTTCCTGCCGCGCCTCGTCGGCATCCAGAACGCCGTCGACTGGTGCTATTCGGGGCGGCTGATCGACGCCGCCGAAGCGCATGAAAAGGGCCTCGTCCAATCGGTCCACACGCCCGGCGAGCTGGTCGACGCCGCGATCGCCAAGGCGCGCGAGCTCACCGATCACAGCGCGCCGGTGTCGGTCGCGCTCACCCGGCATATGCTGTGGCGCATGCTCGGCGCGCCGCATCCGATGAGCGCGCACCGCTGGGACAGCCGCGCGATCTTTGCACGCGGGCGCAGCGCCGACGCCGCCGAGGGCGTGTCGAGCTTCCTCGAAAAGCGCCCCGCGAACTTCACCGTCAGCGTCGCGGACGATTATCCGTGGTTCGCCGAGTTCGAGGATACCCCGCCCTATAGCTGAGATCGCCCCGACGATCAGGCGGCGTCATAGACGCGCCGCCCGCGCGTCGCGGTCATGCTGTGCGTATCCTTCAGCGCGAGCGAGCGTGCGCGGATCGTTTCGACGCTGTGCCAGTTTGCGGTCAGCCGGTCTGGGGTGAATTGCACGGTCACATAGCCGCGATCTGCGGTATTCGCCCATTTGAGCTGCGGCGACGAACGGCGAAGCGCCGCGACGCGCGCTTCGTCGGTCACGCCCTTGATGTAGCTTTCATAGCCCGGCGAGGTGACGCTCTGTCCGGCGATCTCGATTCCCGCGGGCCGACCATCCTCGGCGAGGTCAAACGCCCAGGCGTTGTGCGTGTCGCCGGTCAGCGTGACAAGGTCGGCGTCGGCGCGCTGCGCCGCGGCGAGCAGGCGGCTGCGCGCGGCGGGATAACCGTCCCACGCGTCGAGGTTGAGCGGCAGGCCGGCCTTCGCCGCGAGCTGGCCCGCATCGACCCGGCGGCGAACATAATCGGGCTGTTCGCCCGCGAACCAGTCGCGCGTCTCGGGCGGCGTGAAGAGCGTGCCCATCACGACCTGCTGCGCGCAGACCTGCCAGCGTGTTCCCGCCTTGGTCGACGCGGCGAGTCCGTCGAACAGCCATGTCTCCTGCTGTGCGCCGAGCATCTGGCGCGCCGGGTCGCGATAGCTGGTTTCGGCGAACGTCTTGAGCTTTGCCGCGGCATCGCCGCCCCCTGCAATGATCTCGTCGATTTCGAACTGCCGGTCGCGCGCGGTCACGCGCGTTTCGGGGAGGAAGATCGTCGCAAGGTCGCCGACCTGATATTGGCGCCAGCGCGTATCGGCGACGGGCATCCATTCGCGATAGGCGCGTTCGGCCGCCGCCATGCGCGCCGCCCATTCGCCTTCGCCCTCATTATGATTTTCGGCGCCGCCCTTCCACGCATCGTTGGTGAATTCATGATCGTCCCACTGGGCGATCATTGGGAACATCTGATGCAGCTTCTGCAGGTCGGGATCGGCGCGATAGGCCGCGTAGCGAAGGCGATAGTCGGCCAGCGCGACGATCTCGTGCGCCGGCTGGATCTCGCGGTCCGGCAGCGCATCCTTGGCCGAGGGATAATCGCCGGCCTTATATTCGTAGAGATAGTCGCCGACATGCGCGACAAGGTCGATGTCGCCGCGCGCGGCGGCATGGCCATAAGCGGTGAACCAGCCGAACGGCATGTTCGAGCAAGAAAAGAGCGCGAGATTGAACGCCTTGGTCGACCCTTGCGGCAAGGTGCGCGTTCGGCCGGTCACCGATTTGGTGCCGTCGGGGGCGATGAAGCGATAATGATACCAGCGGCCGGGCTTCAGACCCTCGACGACCAGCTTTGCGGTATGATCGCGCTCGCCCGCCGCCACGACGCTGCCGCCGGCAACGACCTTGGAAAAATCCTCGCTTTCCGACAGCTCGGCGGTCAGCGTCGCGTCGTTCGCCGCGGCGTAACGCGTCCACAGCAGCACCGAATGCGGCCCCGGCTCACCGCTCGCGACACCATGGGTGAATCCCTGCGCCATCATTGCGCGCGCCGCGCCCGGCAGCGACAGTGCCGCGAGCCCGACAGTGCCCAGCTTGATCAGATGGCGCCGGTCGATCTCGCCCCAATGATGATGCATCGCGAATCTCCTCCTCTTTGGGGGGTCTTTGCCCCGCCTTTGTGACGATTCGGGTGCTATCCCATCACCCCGAGCGCGAGCAGCAGCAGCATGAACATGATGACCGCATACAGGCTGAAGAACAGCAGCAGGGTCGCGCGAATGAGCGCGCCGAACCGCGACGAACGATAGGCGCCCCGCAGCTGGCGGTACATGTGGAAGGGCACATAAAGCATCGCGAACGCCGTCGCGACATCGCCGAATATCGTCAGGTTGAGCAGCCGCACCACGACGAACAAAAGCAGCATGAAGCTGATCGAATAAGTGACGAAGACGAAATGGTCATAGGTGTGAAAGCGGCGGCTGAACGGAAACAGCAGCCACATGAAGGGCAGCGACAACGGGATGAGCGCCCATGCGAATTTATAGGCGTTCGCCTGTAATTTATAGAGAACCAGCGCCGGGTTCGCGATCGCCTTTTCCAGCCCATGGTCGATGAAGGGGACGCCGGTGTTGACCTTGGTGCGCGAGAGGAACTCGACGCTGGTCATCATCTGCTGGGCGGGATCGTCGACTACGGCAGGGCCCTTGTTGACTTCTTCCTTGCTGAGACTGCGCGAGACGCCGAGATAATCGGCGCTTTTCTGGAGCGTTTCGCGTTCTTCGACGAGCAGCTTCCGCTCGGTCGGCTTCAGATCCCTGGCCGCGAGGCTGGTGTCGACGCGCTTGACCTCCTCCTCGAAACTTTCCTTGAGCGCGTTCGTGCGCGTCTGCTCGGCGGCCGCCTTGGCGATCCCTTCGCCCACCCCGCCGCCGCTGCCGACGATCGCGAGCACCGCATAGGTCAGGAAAACCGCGAACAGGAACAGCGCGAGCGGCGAGATGAAGCGCGCGCGCTCGCCATGGATATACCGCCGCGTCAGGTCGCCCGGCCGCCATGACAGCAGCGGTAGCGTGTTCCAGATCTTGCCTTCGAAATGGAAGATCGCGTGGACCAGATCATGCCCGATCGCACCAAAACTGCGGTGAATATCGGCGCGCTGGCCGCAATGGTGGCAATGCGACCCCGCCAGGCTGGTGCCGCAATTCAGGCAGCGCGCGTCGGCGTGCGCCGCGCCCGTGCCCCCATGCCGCGGCTCGACCGCATGCCCTGCCAATCCGGCGGTGACCGCCGCCCCGATGCCTTCGATGTCCCCGCTCATGGCGCCCTGCCTAAAGGGGCACGGGATGCGACGCAACGGGACTTTCGGCGGTCACGCAAAACGTGATAGTGGCAGCGGCATGAACGCCGAAGCTCTGTCCGCCCCGCCGATGCCCGGCGATGCCGCCGCCCTGATCGCCGACATGGGCGCGCGCGCGCGCGCCGCTTCGAAGACGCTCGCGCTGGCGCCGACGGCGGACAAGGTGGCCGGGCTGGTTGCTGCGGCGGCGCAAATCCGCGCGCGGGCGGCCGACATTCTCGCCGCCAATGCCGAGGATATGGCGGCGGGACAGAAGAACGGCCTGTCGGGCGCGATGCTCGACCGGTTGCAGCTCGACGACGGACGGCTTGCCGCTATCGCCGACGCGATCGACGATGTCGCGGCGCTGCCCGATCCGTCAGGCGCCGAAATCGACCGGGTGACGCGGCCCAACGGGCTGGTGCTGAGCCGCGTGCGCGTGCCGCTCGGCGTCGTCGGCATCATCTATGAAAGCCGCCCCAATGTGACCGCCGACGCCGCGGCGCTCGGGTTGATGTCGGGCAATGCGGTAATCCTGCGCGGCGGCAGCGAGGCGGTGCATTCGAACCGCGCGCTTCATGCCGCATTCGCAGCAGGGCTGGTCGAAGCGGGCCTGCCCGCCGATGCAGTCCAGCTCGTGCCGACGCAGGACCGCGCCGCGGTCGGCGCGATGCTGCGTGCGCAGGGGCTGATCGACATCATCATCCCGCGCGGCGGCAAAGGCCTCGTCGCGCGCGTGCAGGATGAGGCGCGCGTGCCCGTGCTCGCGCATCTCGACGGCATCAACCATCTCTATATCGACGGCACCGCCGATCCGGCGAAGGCCGTGGAGCTCGCGATCAACGCCAAGATGCGCCGCACCGGCGTCTGCGGCGCGACCGAGACGATCCTGATCGACCGCGCCTATCCCGCGCCGCTCGCGATCGTCGACGCGCTGGTAAAGGCGGGCTGCGAAGTGCGCGGTGACAAGGCCATCTTGGCGCTGAGCCCGCATGTCGATGCGGCATCGGCCGGCGACTGGGACACCGAATATCTCGACGCGATCGTCTCGATCGCGATGGTCGACGGCCTCGCTGGCGCGCTCGCGCATATCGACGCGCATTCGAGCCGCCACACCGACGCGATCGTCACCGAAGATGCCGCGGCCGCCGAACGCTTCCTGACCGGCGTCGACAGCGCGATCGTGATGCACAACGCTTCGACGCAATTCGCCGACGGCGGCGAATTCGGCCTCGGCGCCGAAATCGGCATCGCGACAGGGCGCCTACACGCGCGCGGCCCGGTCGCGCTCGAAGGACTGACCACCTATAAATGGCTGGTGCGCGGCACGGGACAGGTCAGGCCTTGACCCAGAACATCCGCTTGTGGCGCCCCGTCGGCCCCGAAGAACTGACTCTTATCGCTGATAGTAAGATGCGTGAGTTTCCGCCACGTTTACCGGAGCAGCCGATCTTCTATCCCGTGACGAGCTATGACTACGCGGCAAAAATCGCACGCGACTGGAATGTTCCCGCGTCGGGCTCGGGCTTCGTGACCGAGTTTGATGTGAGCGCCGAATATCTGTCGAATTATAAGGTGGAGCAGGCGGGCGGGCGTGAGCACGAGGAATATTGGATTCCGGCCGACGATCTGCCTAATTTCAACCAAGCGATAGTCGGTCATATCCGGGTGGTGAAATCATTCCCCGAGTGATCCCCACCGGCCTTCTCGGCGGCAGCTTCAATCCCGCGCATGGCGGGCATCGCGCGATCAGTTTGAACGCGATCGACGCGCTCGGGCTCGACGAGCTGTGGTGGCTGGTGTCGCCGGGCAATCCGCTCAAGCCGAAGGCGGGCATGGCTTCGCTTGCTGCGCGGCTCGGCTCGGCGCAGCGGATGGCGCGGCGGTCGCCGATTCGCGCGACGGCTATCGAGGCCGAGTTCGGCACGCGCTACACGCTCGATACGCTTAAAAAACTCGTCCGCCGCTACCCCAACCGGCAGTTCATCTGGATCATGGGTGCCGATAATCTGGTCCAATTGCCCCAATGGCGCGACTGGCGGGGGATCGCCCGACTCATGCCGATTGCGGTTATCGCGCGTCCGGGCTATAATGACCGCGCCCACGCAAGACGTGCGATGGGTTGGCTTCGGCGCTTCGTCCGGCCCGTGGACCAGAAATTGCATTGGACGGACTGGAGACCGCCCGCCCTCGTGTTCCTGCGATTTTCGCCCGATGTGCGATCCGCAACTGCGATACGGCAGGCCAACCCCCGCTGGTTCGAACGCTATGAAGGCCGCGCAATGCGCGACCCGCTGACGCGTTCGCGGCTTGTGGACACGAACAGGAAAGGACGCATTTGATCTCCGCAACCCAGGATGCCGCCGCAGGCGCCGCATCCGCAAATGACAGCGTGGAATCGCTCCACGCTCTGATCCTCCACCAGCTGGACGAGGACCAGGCCCAGGAAACCATTTCCATCCCGCTTGCCGGCAAAAGCAGCATCGCCGATCATATGGTGATCGCGAGCGGCCGGTCGACGCGCCATGTCTCGGCCATTGCCGAGAAACTGGCCCAGCGGATCAAGCAGGAAGCGGGCCGCCAGGTTCGCGTCGAAGGGCTGCCCAACGCCGATTGGGTGCTGCTCGATGCGGGCGACGTCATCGTCCATCTGTTCCGCCCCGAGGTGCGCAGCTTCTACAACCTCGAGCGCATGTGGTCGTTCGGCGACGCGCCGCCGGTGATGGCTGCAAATTAATGGCTCACGCCCGCTGATCCTGTAAGAGGGCGGGCATGTTGCTGCACATCATCGCGCGCGGGCGCATCGGGCGCGGGCCCGAGGCCGAGCTGGTCGAGCGCTATATGAAGCGTGTGACCTGGGCGCAGAAGATTTCGGAGCTTCCGGATACGGGTGGCCGTTTGCCCGTTGCGGCAGAGAATAGCCGCACCATCCTGCTCGACGAGGGCGGCGACCAGATGTCGTCGCTCGAATTTGCCAAATTGCTCGAAAAATGGCGCGATAACGGGGTGCGCGAGGCGCGCTTCTGCCTCGGCGCCGCCGACGGCTTCACGCCCGAGGAGCGCGAGGGCGCCGACAAGGTCATCGCGTTCGGCCGCGCGACCTGGCCGCATTTGATGGCGCGCGCGATGCTCGCCGAGCAATTGTGGCGCGCCACCAGCATCGTGGCGAACCACCCCTATCATCGCGAGGGCCGCCAGTGAGGCGCGCACTTACCGCTCTGGCAATCACCGCCGTTTTCGGCGGTGGCGCACTTGCGCTAGCACAAAGCGACATCTTCGATCCGCGGGCGATCGCAGCGCGCGAGCGCAGACAGTTGATCGAAGCCAAGCAGCAGTCGGCAGCGGCGATGGCGCGCAGCACCTTGCTCGAAAAGCAGGCGCTCGCCGCGAGCAGCGAGGCCGACCGGCTGCAGAAGCGCAGCGCGGCGCTCGCGGCGCGCATCCAGTCGGCCGAGGCCGATATCAGCGCCGGCGAAGCCCGCGTCGCACTTGTTAGCCGCCGCCTGTCGACGCAGCGTGCGCGGCTGGCACACCAGCAGCAGCCCTTGCTCGAACTCGCCGCCTCGCTCCAGCAATTGAGCCGCCAGCCGCCGGTCAGCGTGCTCGCGCAGCCGGGATCGCTGACCGACATGGTGCATGCGCGCGCGGTGATCGACGCCGCGATGCCGGTGATCGAACGTCGCACCGCCGGGGCGCGGCACGAACTCGCGACGCTGCAAACAATACGCCGGCAGCAGGCGGCCGCGCTGAAGGCGCTGTCGTCCAGCAAGGCGCAGCTCGCGCACCGCCGCGACGCGCTGACGCGGCTCGAAAATGAAGGGCGGCTGCGCTCACGCGAGCTGATGAGCAGCGCCCAGCTCGAAGCCGACCGCGCGCTCGGGCTCGGCGAAAAAGCGCGCGATATCGTCGACCTGATGGACGCGCTCGAAGCCGATGGCGCGGTGCGCGCCGAACTCGCACAGCTCGCCGGTCCGCTGCCGCGCCCACGCGACCCCGCGGGTAGCGTAGCCAGTGCTATGCCGCCCGCCACGGCGGAAGCCGAATTGGCAGAGGGGGCCTATCGCCTGCCCGTGGTCGGGCGCATCGTCGCGGGTCTGGGCGAAGTCAACGAAAGCGGCGTCCGGTCGCGCGGCGTGACGATCGCGGCGCGCCCCGGCGGTCAGGTCGTCGCCCCCGCCCCCGGCCGCGTCGGCTTTGCCGGCGACTATCGCGGCTATGGCAAGATCGTCATCATCGACCATGGCGGCGGCTGGGTTTCGCTGCTCACGGGCATGATCGCGCTGTCGGTCGGCGTGGGCGACGAGCTCGATTCCGGGGCGCCGGTCGGCCGCGCCGGATCGGACGATAGCCGCATCACGGTCGAGCTTCGCCGCGGCGGTCGCCCGGTCGACGTCGTCGCGATGATCGGCTGATCGTCCTCGGTTAATCGCCCGTTAGACCGGGGTGCCGCATGAAGATGCGCCGCTTGACGCCCGCACAAATGCGTAGGAGGATGGCGCGCCGGGGATTATAAGGCGGGATTGCTCTCGCGTGACTGAAAGACGCCCATGACCGAATCGACCAAGACTGCCGCATCCCCGAAGCGCCGTTTCGCCTTGTGGCAGGGCGCCGCCGCGCTTTCGACGCTGGCGCTTGTTCCGCTCGCGACCGGCGCGATGGCGACGGTCGATTCGAAGACGCAGGAAGAAATTTCGCGCTTCATGGACGTCTATCTCGAGGTCAAATCCAACTATGTCGAACCGGTCGATGATTCGAAACTGATCGAGGGCGCGATCAACGGCATGCTCGCCAGCCTCGACCCCCATTCGGGCTATCTCGACGCGCGCGGCTTTTCGAACCTGCGCACCCAGACCGACGGCGAATATGGCGGGCTCGGCCTGTCGGTGACGATGGAAGACGGCGTCGTGAAAGTGATCGCGCCGACCGCCGACACCCCGGCCGCCAAGGCGGGGATCAAGGCGGGCGATTATATCACCCACATCAACAAGGAACTGATCTTCGGCCTGACGCTCGACGAGGCGGTCGAACAGATGCGCGGCAAGCCCGGCACCGCGATCGACATTACCGTCGTTCGCGAAGGCCAGGACAAGCCGATCGAGATGACGCTGACGCGCGAGATCATCGACCTGAAACCCGTGAAGTGGGAAGTCAGCGGCGATGTTGGCGTGCTCACCGTGTCGAGCTTCTCGGCCGACGCGACCACTGACCTCCGCGCCGCGATGATGGCGGTCGAAAAGTCGCTGGGCAAGAAGCCGCGCGGCTGGATCCTCGACCTCCGCTCGAACCCCGGCGGGCTGCTCGACGAAGCCGTCGGGATCAGCGACCTGTTCCTCGAACGCGGCGAGATTGTTTCGCAACGCGGCCGTAAAAAGGGCGATATCGAACGCTATTTCGCCGAACCCGGCGATGTTGCCGGCGGGGCCCCGGTCGTTGTTCTGATCGACTCGGGATCGGCCTCGGCCTCCGAAATCGTCGCGGGCGCCTTGCAGGACCAGCATCGTGCGGTCGTGATGGGCGAACGAAGCTTCGGCAAGGGATCGGTGCAGACCGTCCTGCCGCTGAGCGATACCACCGCGCTGCGCCTGACCACCGCGCGTTATTACACGCCGTCGGGCCGCAGCGTGCAGGAAGGCGGGATCGAGCCCGATATCCGCGTTCCGCAGATTTCCGACCCCGACTATGCCTCGCGGCCGAAATTCCGCGAAAGCGACCTGCGCCGCCACCTGATCAACGAAAAGAAGGTCGACGACGGGCTGCTCGAAAAGGACGAAAAGGCCGATCCGCGTTTCACCGCGACCGCCGCCGACCTGAAAGCCAAGGGCATCGAGGATTTCCAGCTCCACTATGCGTTGCAGACGATCGGCCGCATCGGTCCGGCCGTGCCGCGCATGGCGCAGAGCGGCAAGCCGCCGGTCAAGCCCGCCAAGCCGACCGCGCGCAACTAAGGGGCGCGGGACATGCTGAACTCGCGGCTTTCCGCGCCCGTCGTCGCGTTTCTCGCGCCGCTGCTGCTCTATGGCGGCGCGCTCGTGTCGCAATATGGCTTTGGCCTGCACCCGTGCGAAATGTGTTACTGGCAGCGCTGGCCGCATCAGGCGGCGATCATATTGGCGTTGCTCGCGCTGCTGCTTCGCCGCAATGACAAGGCGATGCGCGCGCTCACCCTGCTCGCGGCCGTCGCGATTGCCGTCAGCGGCGCGATCGGCATTTTCCACGCGGGGGTCGAATATGGCTTTTGGGAAGGCATCACCACCTGTGCCACCGGCAGCGCCGGCCCTGTATCGCTCGATTCGATCATGAACGCGCCGCTGATCCGCTGCGACACCGCGCAATGGACGTTGCTGGGCATCTCGCTCGCGGGCTTCAACGCGATCTTCTCGCTCGGTGCGGCGGCGTTCGTCTTGACCTTGTTGCGCCGGAAGACCACACCGGCGCCATGACCGACAAACGCACCGCATCGATGATCCGCGTCGACCAGGCGGGCGAATATGGTGCGACGCGCATCTATGCCGGCCAGCTCGCGGTGATGGGCGACCGCCACCCGATGGCGCGCGAGATCGCGCATATGGCCGAGCAGGAAGAACGCCACCGCAAATTCTTTGACGATATGGTCGCCAAGCGCGGGGTGCGGCCGACCGCGCTCCAGCCCTTCTGGAACGTCGCGGGCTTTGCGTTGGGCGCCGTCACCGCCGCGATGGGGCCGCGCGCCGCAATGGCGTGCACCGCCGCGGTCGAGACCGAGATCGACCGGCATTATAGCGACCAGCTGGATGAACTCGGTGACAGCGACCCCGAACTCAGCGCCGCGGTCGCCGACTTCCGCGCCGAAGAGCTGGAGCATAAGGAAGCCGCGATGAAAGCCGGCGCCGAAAGCGCCCCCGGCTATCCCGTCCTCAGCCTCGCGATCCGCGCGGGTTGCCGTGCAGCCATCGCGCTGTCGAAACGTATCTGATAGAGTAATCCTCTCTGCTCCGTTCGTGTCGAGCGAAGTCGAGAAACCGTGAAGGCAGGCGCTACCGATGGGAATCTGGACTTCGCTCGATGCGAACGGCAGGGATTGTTCATTGCTCGTGCAGCGAGTGCGTGCCATCTGGACCGCATGACAAAGGAAATGACGATGACCCGCCTCCCCCTGTTCGCGCTGATCCTTGCCGGTAGCGCCGTCGCTTTGCCCGCCGCTGCGCAACAGCAAACGGTCGATGCCGAAAAGATCAATCAGGTCATCGTCTATGGCAATGACCAATGCGAACAGTCGAGCCCCGACGAGATCGTCGTCTGTAATCGCCTGCCCGAAACCGAACGCTATCGCGTGCCCGAGATGCTGCGCGGCAATCCGCTCGACGTGCGCAACGAAGCCTGGGCGAACAAGGTCGTCGCGGTCGAACGCGTCGGCCGCTTTGGCACCGACAGCTGCTCGCCGACCGGCCTCGGCGGTTTCACCGGCTGTACGCAGGCGCTGGTCGCGGGCGCGAAGGCCGAACGCCAGGCCGCGAACAAGACCGACTGGCAGGCGATGATCGCCGACGAACGCGCCAAGCGCATCGCCGGGATCGACGCCGCATCGGACGAAGTCGAAGCCGCAGTGGTCGCCGAGGAACGCGCACTCGCCGAGCGGCAGAAGGCGGCCGAGGAACTCGAGCGTCAGGCGAACGGCCAGGCCCCCGCGCAGACGGCCCCCGACGAAGCCGACGCAGCCCCTCTTCCGACCCCGCCGCAGCCCTAAGGCTGGACGGGCGCTGGGCGCTCCGAGTTGCCGTAACCCGCCCCCCGGTCGGCACCCCAAATATCCGAAAAGCTGCCAGATTTGCACCGAATTGACGGTCTGGCCCGTTTGCGTTGCGAATCCGCGCCGAATTGAGTGCAAAAATTAACGAATCGCTGGCAAGCTGTCTTGACTTGGGAATTTTTGGGGCAAATCGTGCGGTTCTGGGAATCGCCAGCCTAAGGGGGCTGTAACATGGCATCAGCATTTGGACCGCGCCTATGGGGGCGCACGGCAGTCAGCGTGCCACCGGCACGGAGTCTGGGTCGACGAATGACGTGGCACGCCGCCACCGCCCTTCTCGCTTTTGCCGCCTTGCAGATCTGGCTCGTCATGAGCGCGATGGCCGCTGGCGCCCCTTCGGGCTTCATCGTCGTTGCGCTGATCATGCTGCTGGCGCTCGCGCTGCCTGTGGCGCGCTCGACCGAACGCCATTGGTATCGCCTCAGCCGTCAGGCACTTGCCAGCTGGGGGCTCCACGCGCGCTTCCGCCGCGACGTCCGCCGCCTGTGGGTCGCGGCGCTGACGCTGCCCTTCTTGTGGATCAGCGGCGCGATGGCCGCCACCGACGCGATCGCCGCGATCATCAAGTAGCGCCACTTCCCGCTATTTTGTCATGCCGGACTTGATCCGGCATCCATTTCGGCGTCGAAATCATGGACCCCGGATCAAGTCCGGGGTGACGAACGAATGTTATTGCTCGTTGAACGCACCCAGCTTTGATTTTTTGCCCCGCGCCGTATAGGGCGCGGGCATGCTGACCGTTTCCGAAGCCCTCGATCGTGCGCAGATGCTGTGCGACGCCGCCGCAAAAGCCGGCGCCGACGCCGCCGACGCCCTCTATTATTGCAACGCCGCTACCTCGGTCTCGATGCGGCTCGGCGCGCTCGAAGATGTCGAGCGGTCCGAGGGGCAAGATATTTCGCTGCGCGTCTTCGTCGGCCAGCGCAGCGCCAGCGTGTCGACCGCCGACATGGACGCGGGCGAGCTGACCAAGCTGGTCGAACGCTGCGTCGCGATGGCGCGCGAGGCGCCCGAGGATCCCTATTCGGGCCTCGCGCCCGAAGAGCTGCTGTTCAAGGGCCCCGTTCCCGATTTCGACCTCGACGATGGCAGCGAAGCCGACCCTGCGGCGCTGCGCAGCGCTGCATTGGCGGTCGAGGAAGCCGCGCGCGCCGTCGCGGGCGTCACCAACAGCGAAGGCGGCAGCGCGAGCCACAGCCGCACGCGCTTCGCGCTTGCGACCAGCCACGGCTTTGCCGGCGGTTACGGGTCGAGCGGCCACAGCCTGTCGGCGAGCGTCATTGCGGGCGAAGGCGCGAGCATGCAGCGCGACTATGGCTGGCACAGCGCACACCATCTGACCGACCTCGAAAGCACCGCGGATATCGGCGCCCGCGCCGGGACCCGCGCCGTCGCGCGGCTGAACCCCGGCAAGGCGCCGAACGGCAAGCTGCCCGTGGTGCTCGACCCGCGCGTCAGCGGCGGCATCGTCGGCCATCTGCTCGGCGCGATCGCCGGCCCCGCCATCGCGCGCGGGACGAGCTTCCTGCTCGGCAAGGAAGACCAGATGCTGTTCGACAGCAGCATCGTAATCCGCGACGAGCCACATCGCCCGCGCGGGCTGCGCAGCCGGGCCTTCGACGGCGAGGGCCTGCCCACCGCGGCGCGAAATCTGGTCGAGGGCGGCAAGATCACCGGCTGGCTGCTCGACACCGCATCGGCGAAGCAACTCGGCCTCACCCCCACCGGCCATGCCAGCCGCGGCGGCGGCGCATCGGGGGTCGGTGCGAGCAACCTGCACCTTGCGGCGGGCAGCGTAACGCCCGAGGCGCTGATGAAGGACATCGTCGACGGCGTCTATATCACCGAGTTGATCGGCCACGGCGTCAACCCCGTCACCGGCGATTACAGCCGCGGCGCATCGGGTTTCCTGATCAAGGATGGCGCGCTTGCCGGGCCGATCGCCGAATTCACCATTGCGGGCAATCTGATCGACATGTTCGCGGCATTGATCCCCGCGAGCGACCTCGAGTTCCGTCACGGCACCAACGCGCCGACGCTGCGCATCGACGGCATGACCGTCGCCAGTAGCTGATGCCCGGCCGCAACCTCGAAGCCGCGATCGCCGCGACCCGCGAAGTCGGCGACATGGCGATGGCGCGCTGGCGCGGCGAGGGGCAAGCGGTCAACGTCTGGCACAAGTCGCACGACAATCCGGTCAGCGACGTCGACCTGGCGGTCGATGCCCGGCTGAAGGCCGTGCTCGGCGCGATGGTGCCCGAGGCGGGGTGGCTGTCCGAAGAGACCGCCGACAACGCCGATCGCCTCTCGTGCCGTGCGATGTGGTGCGTCGATCCGATCGACGGCACGCGCGACTTTATACGCGGCCGCCCTGGCTGGTGCGTGTCGGTCGCGCTGGTGATCGACGGCACCCCCGAATTCGGCATCCTCTATGCCCCCGCGCTCGACGAATTGTGGGTCGCGCAAAAGGGGCAAGGCGCGCTGCTCAACGGCGAGGCATTGCACGCCAGCGAGCGCGCGACCTTCGCCGGATCGCGCGTCCCCGCCGATGCGCTGCCGCGCGTCGACAGCGACCTTGTCATCGTCACCAAGCCGAACAGCATCGCGCTGCGCATGGCGCTCGTGGCCGACGACCGCGCCGACCTGGTCGCCACTTTGCGCTGGGGTTTCGAATGGGACGTCGCGGCGGCGGCGCTGATCGCGAGCGAGGCCGGCGCCACCGTGACCGACGCGTTCGGCGCGCCCTTGCGCTTCAATACTCCGCGCGCGCAGGCGTTCGGCGTTATCGCCTGCGCCCCCGGAATCCATGCGGCGGTCGTCGACCGATTGCATGATCGTGCGATCGCTCTTACATCCTCGTGACCGGCACGCGGAAAGGCCTTCAAACCACCGCACTTCACTTGACAATCGGCCCGACTCACCTTAGTTGCGCGTCCATTCCGACAGCCTGACCGGACGGCGAAGCGCTATCATGCGCATCGTGGTCCGTTTTTTGCGTTGGAAAATCAGACGCTTTGAGATGGGGCCGATTGCCAACGGCCCTGTGGAGCAGGAGAAAGTTACCAATGGCACGTATTGCGGGCGTCAATCTGCCCACCAACAAGCGCGTTATCATCGCGCTCACCTATATCCACGGCATCGGTCGCAAGACCGCCGTCGACATCGCCACCAAGCTCGGCATCGACCAGTCGCGCCGCGTTCAGGACCTGTCCGACGCCGAAGTGCTGCAGATCCGTGAAACGATCGACGCCGACCTGACGGTCGAAGGTGATCTTCGCCGCAACACGGCGATGAACATCAAGCGCCTGATGGACCTCGCCTGCTACCGCGGGCTGCGTCATCGCAAGGGCCTTCCGGTCCGCGGCCAGCGTACGCACACCAATGCGCGCACCCGCAAGGGCAAGGCCAAGGCGATCGCCGGTAAGAAGAAATAAGATCTGAAATTCGTCCGGGGGACGAATTTCCTTATTTCTCCGCCGGAGGCAGCTCTCGAAACAGCGCCCCGGTCGTTCAGGATTTCAGGATTTAGGATAGCAACATGGCTCGTGAACCGCAGCGCCTTCGTCGGCGCGAACGCAAAAACATCTCGTCGGGCGTCGCCCACGTCAACGCGACCTTCAACAACACGATGATCACCATCACCGACGCACAGGGCAATGCGATTGCCTGGTCGAGCGCCGGCATGATGGGCTTCAAGGGAAGCCGCAAGTCGACCCCCTATGCGGCGCAGGTTTGCGCCGAAGACGCCGGCAAGAAGGCCGCCGAACATGGCGTCCGCACGCTGGAAGTCGAAGTCAAGGGCCCGGGTGCGGGTCGTGAATCGGCTCTCCGCGCGCTGCAGGCTGTCGGGTTTCACATCACGTCGATCCGCGACGTGACGCCGATCCCGCACAATGGCGTCCGCCCGGCCAAGCGCCGCCGCGTCTGACGTCTTTCGGGCACGCTCCGCCGGAGCGCCGCCCGTATAAAAATCCTCGCTGGACAGGTGGTCGACCCCCACCCGTCCCGCTCAAAGCAAAGGGAAATCCATGACTGTCAATATCCGGAACTGGCAGGAATTGAAGAAGCCCAGCAACCTGGAAATCAAGGCTGGCAGCGACGGCAAGCGCAAGGCGACCTTCGTCGCCGAACCGCTCGAGCGCGGCTTCGGCCTGACGCTCGGCAACGCGCTGCGCCGCGTGTTGCTCTCGTCGCTCCAGGGTGCGGCTATCACGTCGATCAAGATCGAGAATGTTCTCCACGAATTCTCGAGCCTGGCCGGCGTGCGCGAAGATGTCACCGACATCGTCCTCAACGTGAAGCAGATCGCGCTCAAAATGGAAGGCGAAGGCCCGAAGCGGCTCCAGCTTTCGGCGACCGGTCCCGCGACCGTCAAGGCCGGCGACATCATGGTGTCGGGCGACATCAAGGTGATGAACCCGAACCATGTCATCTGTCACCTGGATGACGGTGCGACGCTGAACATGGAACTTGTTGCCGACACCGGCAAGGGTTATGTCCCCGCGACCGCCAACCGTCCGATCGACGCGCCGATCGGCCTGATCCCGGTCGACTCGCTCTACTCGCCCGTGCGCCAGGTCGCTTACAAGGTCGACAATGCCCGCATCGGTCAGGAACTGGACTATGACAAGCTGAACCTGACCGTCGAAACCGACGGCACGATCACCCCGGAAGACGCCGTCGCTTACGCCGCGCGCATCCTCCAGGATCAGCTCCAGGTCTTCGTCCACTTCGAAGAAGCGATGAACGACAGCGGCATGATCGGCATGGCGGCTTCGCCGACCACCGCCGACGAAAGCGACGTCAACCAGCTCAACCGCTTCCTTCTCAAGAAGGTCGACGAGCTCGAATTGTCGGTCCGCTCGGCGAACTGCCTCAAGAACGACAATATCATCTATATCGGTGATCTCGTTCAGAAGACCGAAGCCGAAATGCTCCGCACCCCGAACTTCGGCCGCAAATCCTTGAACGAAATCAAGGAAGTGCTGTCGTCGATGGGCCTGCGCCTCGGCATGGACATCCCCGGCTGGCCGCCGGAGAATATCGAAGAAATGGCCAAGAAGCTCGAACAAGAGCTGCTGGGTTAATCGAGATAGCGCCCCGGTTCGCCGGGGCGCATTCAACGGGAATGGGTCGGCCCGCAATCGACCTGGCTTGGGGTACCTCACACGGCCCCTCTGACAAACGAAGGAAAGAATTATGCGTCATAAATCGGGTGGCCGGAAGCTGCAGCGCACGAGCGCGCATCGCACGGCCCTGTTCCGCAACATGTCGGCGTCGCTCATCAAGCATGAGCAGATCACGACGACCGTCGCCAAGGCGAAGGAACTGCGTCCCTATATCGAAAAGCTGGTCACGCTGGCCAAGCGCGGTGGCCTTGCCAACCGCCGCCTCGCGAACAGCCGCCTGCTCGACGACACGCAACTCAAGAAGCTGTTCGACGTGCTGGCCGAGCGTTACAAGGACCGCAACGGCGGCTACACCCGCGTGATCAAGGCCGGCATCCGCGCCTCGGACGCGGCGCCGATGGCGATCATCGAATTCGTCGACCGCGACGTCGACGCCAAGGGCCAGGATTCGGGTCCGGTCGAACAATATGACGACGAGATGGCCGAAGCCTGAGCTTCGCCTCTTCGCACAAGATCAAGGGCGGCGTCCGAAAGGATAGCCGCCCTTTTCTTTGTCCCGTTGGGCCTAGAAGCCGCGTTTTGCTTCCGTTCGCCGCGGGGCGGGAAGCGACTATCTGCGTCAAATCGGGACAGCTTCTTCACGGTTAACGGATTCGCGGAAAGGCGCCAATTTTGCTAACAAGCTGTTAACCAATCGGTTCAGGCCGAGGGAACAGGGAGCTTGGCATGCGTACGATCATATTGTTGGGAATGGCCGCAGGATCGTTGTTGCTGGCGGGACGCGCCGGCGCCGAACAGCCCGCGCTCGACTATGGCGTACCGGCCGATCCCGACGCCCGCGTCTACACCGGCTATCCCGACCGGGTGCCGAGCGAAGTCGAATATCGCCGCGTCTCGGGCTATGACGCCGAGGGCCGCTGGACCGGCACCTGGGACGGCACCTATGAAACGGCCGACGGCCGCCGGTACGAAGGCCGTTATGAAGGCACGGTCGAGGGCCATGGCGCGGGCTATCCGCCGCCGCCCGCCTATGATCCCTATTATCGTGACGGCTATGACGCCCGTTACGACGAAGAGATGGAACGCCGCTGTGGCCGGGGGGGCACAGTGGGCGGCGCGGTTGTCGGCGGGCTCGTGGGGGGCATCGCCGGCAACCGCATAGCCGGACGCGGCGACCGCACCGCGGGCACGCTGATCGGCGCCGGGGTCGGCGCGCTCGCGGGCAGCGCGATCGGCAATGCGTCGGACAAGAAGAAATGCGAAGAATATTGGTCCAGCCGTACGGTCCGCTATCGCCATGACGGCGGCCACTATCAGGGCGGATATTATCCCGGCGGCACTTCGACGAGCTATCAATATGATGGCTATGGATACGGCTATTACACGCCCGGCGTCGTCGTCACGACGATCATCAACGGCGCCCCGGTCGTCACCGAAACGGTCGAGACGTCGACGCGTACCTATTATGAGAATGTCCCGGTGCGGAAACGCTATGTCGCGAAGAAAAAGTGGAAGCCGAAACCCAAGCCTCGCTGCGTCTGCTGATACCCAGGAACAGGTCTGGTCACCTATACTGGTCCAAGGCCCGTCATCCCCATAGATGGCGGGCCTTTTCCTTGCCCGACTCGGCTCGCCGCGCCCCCGCCACGGTTCAGCGGCGCGAAAGCATCGCGCGCGTAGAGCGGCACGATTGCGGGCTGGACCATCCTGAGCCCGCCGAAGGGGAGCGTCCCTCGATGCGTAAACTGACCAGCTTCACCACCGCCGCAGCGATCGTCCTCACCTCGGTCGGGTTCAGCGCCGTTCCCGCCGAAGCGCGCGGGCGCCATCATGGCGGCTGGGGCTATCGCGACCGCGACCATATCAGCGCCGGCGAAGTGCTCGGCGGGCTGTTCGTCATCGGCGCGATCGCCGCGATCGCGAGCTCGGTGGGCAAGGACAAGCGCGAGCGCGCGCCCGATTACCGGTACGAGCCGCCCTATCGCGGCGACGATCAGCGGCAAGAGGTGCCGCGCTACGAACCCGATGCCCAAAATGACATCACGCCGGGCGCCTATGGCCGCGGCGAAGCCGAAGGCCGCGCCGCCGACGCGTGCAGCTGGGCGGTCGAGGGCGAGATGGGCGACGACGCCCGCGTCGACAGCATCACCGGAACCGAGGCATCGGGCGGCGGCTGGTACGTCACCGGCACCGCCTCGCGCCTCGGGGGCGAAGTGCGCAGCTTCGGCTGCAGCTATCGCAATGGCCGTGTCGTCGACGTCAATTTCGGCTGAATCTCTCCGTCACCGGCAAACGGCCTCTCGCCCCGCGGCGAGGGGCCTTTTCTTTATGAACGCCAGCAAAACCAAGGCTGAACGCCAGATAAGCACCGGGTTCAGGCCGGCGTCACGGCCACCGATCTAAAAGGTTTCCAACAGGCCGCGACGACGCCGCCTGCGCTTAAGGAGACCGAACCATGGCTATCAAGACCAAGCTGACCAAGGCCGCGATTGGTGCGGCCACCGCCGGCGCGATGCTGATCGGCGCCACCCCCGCGATGGCGCGCGACCGCGACGGCGACGGGATCGGCGCGGGCGAAATCATCGCCGGTGCCGTCGTGCTCGGCGGCCTCGCTGCGATCCTGTCGAGCAGCGACAACGACCGTTATGACCGTTACGACGATCGCTACCGCCGTGATAATCGCTACAACGACGCGCGCTACGGTTACGGCTATGACTATGGCCGCTATGGCAACAGCCGCAGCGCGGTCAGCCAGTGCGTCAGCTCGGTCGAACGCGGCAGCCGCCGCTATGGCCGCACCGATGTCACCGAAGTGACCAGCATCGACCGCAAGCGCGACGGTTATAAGGTCAAGGGCCGTGTCGTCGTGCGCGACGGCTACGGCGGCCGCTGGGGTCGCGGTGGATCGTATGACAAGGGCAAGTTCACTTGCGACATCCGCTATGGCCGCGTCCAGAACATCAAATTTTCGGGTCTCGGCTAACCCCGTGAACCGCTGACCAATCGGCCCGCCCGTGCCCCCGGCACGCGGCGGGCCTTTTGCGTAACAGGCGGGCGTTGCGGGTATCGCCCACCGCTTTACCGTATCGGATAGCGATTCCGGCCTTGCCATCGCGGATGCATCCCGCAAAACCGGGTCTTTCTCAAAAGGGGTCCGAGCCGATGCATCGCCGTACACTTCTGACCGCCGTCCCGGCCGCCGCTTTGTTGCCCGCCATCGGGGTCGCACGCGGCGCGAGCGCGCCTGCCGTGCCCGCGGCCTGGGATGCGGGCGCCGACCGCTTCTTGCGCCCCGACGTTCAGGGTGGCGATCGCCCGGTCGGCGCCAGCTTCGCCTCGCGTACCGCCGCTTATGGATTGAACGGTGCCGCAGGGACCGCGCATCCGCTCGCAACGCAGGCCGGGATCGACATATTGAAGCGCGGCGGGTCGGCGGTCGACGCCGCGATCGCGATCAACGCGTGCCTCGGCCTGCTCGAACCGACTGCGAACGGCATCGGCGGCGACGTCTATGCGATGATCTGGGACCCGAAGACCAAGAAGCTCGCCGGGCTTGCAGGCTCGGGCAAAAGTCCGCGCGCGCTCGACCTTGCCACCGTGCGCAGCCGCGCCAAGGGCGGCACCCTGCCCGCCTATGGTGCGATCAGCGTGTCGGTGCCGGGCACGGTCGATGGCTGGTGGACGATGCACCAACGCTACGGCAAGCTGCCGTGGAAGGAGCTGTTCGAGCCCGTCATCGCGCACGCCGAGGCCGGCGCGCCGGTGCCCGACATGATCGCTTATTATATCCGGCGCAGCCTCGCCGGTTTCCGCCAGCCCGGCCGCGGGATCGAGGAAATCGACAATGCGATGCGCACCTATGGCGTGAACGACGGCAAGGGACCGACAGCGGGGCAGGTTTTCCGCAACCCTGACCTCGCGCGCACCTTTCGCCTGATCGCCGAGGGCGGGCGTGATGCCTTTTACGAGGGCGAGATCGCGCGAACGATCGACGCCTATTTCAAGCGGATCGGCGGCTGGCTGCGCTACGAGGATCTCGCGGCGCACAAGTCTGAATGGATCGAGCCGCACAAGACCGGCTATCGCGGCACCGACGTCTATGCGCTCGGCGCGAATACGCAGGGGATTGCGACGCTGCAGATGCTGAACATCCTCGAAAATTTCGACCTGAAGGGCGCAGGCTTCCAGTCGGCTTTGTCGATCCATCTGCAAGCCGAGGCGAAGCGCCTCGCCTATGAGGATCGCGCGCGCTACTACGCCGATCCGCACTTTGCCAACGTGCCGGTCGAATGGCTGATCTCCAAGGATTATGCCGCAAGCCGTGCAAAGCTGATCCGCCCCGACCGCCTGCTCACGCCGGTCCATCCGGGGCAGGCGCCGAGCCGCGGCGACACGACCTATTTCAGCTGCGCCGACAAGGACGGCATGATGGTGTCGATGATCCAGTCGAACTTCCGCGGCATGGGGTCGGGGCTGGTCGCCGATGGCCTCGGCTTCATGTTTCAGGATCGTGGGCAGCTCTTCAGCCTGCAGGACGGGCATCCCAACATCTACGCCCCCGGCAAGCGGCCGTTCCAGACGATCATCCCCGGCTTCGCAGCGCGCGGTGACGTGCCGTGGATGAGCTTCGGCGTGATGGGCGGCGACATGCAGCCGCAGGGGCAGGCGCAGATCGTCATCAACCGTGTCGACTATGGGCTCGAAATCCAGGCCGCGGGCGACTCGCCGCGCTGGCACCATGAGGGGTCGTCCGAAACGATGGGCGAGGATTCGCCGGATCTCGGCGCGACCGGCGTGCTGCGGCTCGAAAATGGCGTGCCCGAAGCCAGTCGCCGGAAGCTTGCCGATATCGGGTGGACGCTGGGCGAATCCGACGGCGGTTTCGGCCGTTATCAATGCGTCGAACACCGCTTGGACGGCGATACGCGCGTCTATGCGGCGGCCAGCGAGATGCGTGCTGACGGGTGTGCGCTGGCTTATTGAGCAAACCGGCGCAGGTTAAGGATGTCGCCGCCGGTCGCGTCCGCCGGTCCCGCGCCGGCGGGGGATCGCGCTTGGCGGACCCGGCAACGGCGTTCGCCTTCGCCACCCATAATCCATGATAATTTTCCGCTGTTTCAGCGCGTTCGACCGGCGGCCCGCGTAAAGTTCAAGGCATTTAGCGGCCTGCGCGCAGCCGGATGGGCCACGAAAATTACCGAACACGCTATACGAAAATTTACCTTCCTCATTTAGGACCGGCACCGGGACCAATCCAATAAACCGGCCGAGGTGGGAATCGGGCGGCAGTTGTCGAGTCGCGCATGTCGAATCCCGAGGCCTCCCCTGCCTCCCCGGCCCCAGATGAGAAGCGCCAGCCGCGACAGTCGCGTCTGGTCAAGGCGGCGCTCGCCTGTCAGCGGCTCGGCCAGTTCGATGTGACCATCCGTAATGTTTCGCTGACTGGCGTCGGCGGCCAGGGTCCGCATGCCCTCCAAATCGGCGAGCGGATCACCGTCTTTCTTCCCGGCCACGACGCGATGCTCGGCACCGTACGGTGGGTCGCGGGCAATCGCTTCGGCATCGAGACCGACAAGCCGATCGAAACGGTGCGCCTGCGCGCCGCGCACAATGATCAACTCGTCACCGCGGACAGCAAGGCCGAATTCCAGATTGTCCCGGCCCCGAAAATCTCGACCTGGCGACCAGGCCTGTCGCGCGCCACCAGCCTGCCCGGACATTTTGGCGTCAAGCGCTGACGGAAGTCGGTTTTGGGGTGGTGAGCGGACGTAGCCCTCTCCCCTTCGGGGGAGAGGGTTGGGAGAGGGGGCGGAAGCAGCTCAAGCCCCTCTCAACTGCGGCTAGCCGGTGAAACCGGCAAGCCTTCTTATCTCTCCCCTGAAGGGGAGAGAGCAAGTCCTTCAACGGCAACTATCGGTCGACACCCGCCATACCCTCAAGCCACAGCAAAATCCGCGCGATAGAATTTTTGAATTGCAAATGACTCGCAATAACATATAAGCCCGCCAGCACCGCATCCCGCGTACGCTGGAAAGGGCACCGATGTACGCCTTTATCGACCGCCCGGTGGACAGCCTTGGCAACAGCGGACGCTTCCTGCTCTGGGCAATGCGCGGTTGGGTCTGTGCGGCCGAGCGCGGACAATGTCCGCCGCAGCGCTTGCATCGCGGCTTTGTCGCTGTAAATGCCGCGGGCGCGCTGCCCGACTTTCACGTCGCGATGGCGCTGATCGGCAGCGATGCGGTCGAAACTTTGCTGCTCGCGCCGATGCCATGCCTCCAGATTTCAGAGGATGAAGCAATTCTGCTTGGACTCTGGCGCGATATTTCGCTTGGGGACGTGGCAAATGCCCGCAGGGCGCTGGCCTTGATGGCCGAAGGAGACAGCGTCGGCTCGATCGCCAAAGCGATGGGCGCGGCGATCGACCGGCTGGTCGCGGCGGGATTCGATATGTCGGCCCTCGCGGCCGGCGCCATGACACATCAGGAAAGTTCAAAGTGATGAGTGACCGTATTGCCGAAGCCGCCAAGCTGGCCCCCTCCGCCTCGCTGACCGTCGAGGAGGTGCGTTCGGTGCGCCACTGGAACGAGCATCTGTTCAGCTTCACGATCACCCGCCCGCCGAGCTTCCGCTTCCGCTCGGGCGAATTTGTGATGATCGGCCTGCCGGGCGAAGGCCGCCCGCTGCTGCGCGCCTATTCGATCGCAAGCCCGGCGTATGCCGACGAACTGGAATTTCTGTCGATCAAGGTGCCGGACGGCCCGCTGACCTCGCGGCTGCAGAAGATCCAGCCGGGCGATCCGGTTTATCTGGGCCGTAAGCCGACCGGCACGCTCGTCGCCGACGCGCTGCTGCCCGGCCAGCGGCTGTTCCTGCTGTCGACCGGCACCGGCCTTGCCCCTTTCCTCAGCCTTGCGCGCGATCCCGATATCTATGAGCGGTTCAGCCAGATCCAGCTCGTCCATTGCGTGCGGCAGGTCAGCGACCTGGCGTTCCGCGACGAGCTTGAAAGCCAGCTCGCGGGCGATCCGCTGGTGCAGGATCAGGCGCTCCTTCAGTTCCACTATTTGCCAACGGTCACGCGAGAGCCCTTCCGCACGACGGGCCGTATCGATGCGCTGATCGAAGATGGGTCGCTCTTCGGCCATCCGCTGACCGGCCCGGCCGCCTTCGATCCCGCCACCGACCGCATCATGATGTGCGGCAGCATGGCGATGATCCGCGACCTAGAGGCCCGGTTCGAGGAATTGGGCTTCAAGGAAGGGTCGAACGCATCGCCCGGCGACTTCGTCATCGAGCGCGCGTTCGTCGGTTAGGGCGAAACGCCCTCAAGGCTTGTCGGCGTAAGCCTTTACCAGGTCGAACATATAGTCGCGGCCGACATAGACCGAGCGCACTTCCATGCGTTCGTTGAGGCCGTGCGCGCCATTGCCGTCGGGGTCGCCCCACATGCCGGGGATGCCATAGGTCGGGATGCCGACCGCGCCGAGGAAGGTCGCGTCGGTGTAGCCGTTCGCCATCGAAGGGATGACCTTCAGCCCCGGCCAATATTTATCGACCAGCTTCTGCATCGGACCGATGATCTTCGGATCGAGCGGCGGGGCGGGCGGCGCGGGGCGCTTGGGCGGCAGCTGGGTGATCGTGACGCCGGGGTCGCCGATCACCCTGGCGAGTTCGTCCTTGATCGATTCGATGCTGTGCCCCGGAAAGATGCGGCAGTTGATGTTCGCCCCGGCGCGCTGCGGCAGCGCATTTGGTGCGTGGCCGCCATCGAGCAATGTCGCGACGCAGGTGGTGCGCAGATTGCTATGCAGGAAAGGATCCTTGTTGACGATCGCCTCGGCGGCCTTGTCGGCGGGGTTCTTTGCCAGCGCGACCATCGCCCTCCCCGTCTCATCGCCGCGCGCCGCGCCGGCTTCGGCGAAAAAACGCCGCGTCGTGTCGGTCATCTCGACCGGGAAGTCATAGTCTGCGATTTTGGTGAGCGCGCGAGAGAGTTCGTAGATGGCATTGTCGGGCACCGGCGCCGAGCTGTGCCCGCCGGGATTCCTTGTCTCCAAGCGGAAGTTCGCGAAGGTCTTTTCGCCAACCTGCACCGACTGGCCAATCACTTTGCCCTTGCCATCGCTGTCCCCCCCGCCGCCTTCGTTCAACGCGAATTCGGCGTCGATCAGGTCGCGCTTGTTCGCGGCAAGCCATTCGACCCCGTTGAACGCGCCATTGGTTTCTTCGCCGCAGGTCAGCGCGACCTTGACCGTGCGTTTCGGTTTATAGCCTGCTTGCTGGAAGCGGATCAGCGTATCGACCCACACCGCCGCCTGCGCCTTGTCGTCGGCGGTGCCGCGGCCATAGAAATAGCCATTCTCTTCGACCATCTTGAACGGGTCGCGCTCCCAGTCGGCGCGCTTCGCCTCGACAACGTCGATATGCGCGACGAGCAGGATCGGCTTCGCATTCTTGCTGGTGCCCGGATAGACGGCGACGAGGCCGCCCTCCTTCGGATTTTCGGGGGTTGCAAACAGGGTGAGCCGGCTATCGGGGATGCCCGCGGCCTTCAGCCGCGCCGCCATGCGTTCGGCGGCGAGCGTGCAGCTGCCCGACGACAGCGTCGTGTTGGTTTCGACCAGTTCCTTGTAAAGATCACGGAACGCCAGTTGATCGGGGCGCGGCTGCGCCTCGGCGGCGATTGCGGGCGCGGTAAGCAGCATGGCGGACACCAGCAGGGCGGACAGCGACTTCATTATTTTCTCCCCTGTTTTGCGGATGAAGGGAGCAGAAAGACCCGGCGCCCGCAAGCCCGCGATGCGCCCCCCCTTGCGCGGCGAGAGGCTTTCGCGCAATCCGGCCCGAGGGAGAGGACCAAGCGTGACGAGAATTGATGACGACCCGCCGGGGCTGGTGGCGCGCGCGGTGCGCCGCCTGCTTTTGCTGCTGTACCGGATGCGCGGTTGGAAGGCGGTTGGCGAGGTGCCCGAACCGCGGCGCTTCATCCTGATCGCGGCGCCCCACACGAGCAATTGGGACTTCGTCAATTTCCTCGGCCTGACCGCCGACCTCAAGATCCGACCCTTTTTCATGGCGAAGCTGTCGCTGTTCCGCTGGCCGATCGGCGGCTTCATCCGCCAGATGGGCGGCGTGCCGGTCGATCGCCGCGGCGGCGGCAATGTCGTGCAGCAGATGGCCGACGAATTTGCGCGCCGTGCCGAATTCATGCTGACCGTCGCGCCCGAGGGGACGCGCGGCAAGGCAGCAAAATGGCGCACCGGATTCTATCAGATCGCCATGGCCGCCAGGGTGCCGCTCGTGGTCGGCTTCATGGACTATAGCACCAAGACCGGCGGGCTCGGCCCGCTGATCTGGCCGACGGGCGACTTTCGCGCCGACATGCTGAAGGTTTTTGAGGTATATAGGAACCATAGCGCTCGATTCCCCGAGCGGCAGGCGCGCTCGATCGATGATATCGTCGGCGTCGATGAGGTACCGGACATGCGCGCATGAGTGATGCCCTTTTGCTGCTGGCGATCAATTTCGGCGGGTTGCTCGCTATGATCCTGCTGCTGTGGGGCATCGCGACGCTGATCCGCGACGTGTCTTTCATCGACGCCTTCTGGGCGTTCGGCATGGTGCTGCTGGCGTGGGGGACATGGTGGCAGGTCGGCGCGGACGGGGCGCACGCCAAGCTGTTGCTCGGCCTGACGACGCTGTGGGGGCTGCGGCTCGCGATCCATCTCACGATACGCTGGGCGAGCCACGGCGAAGACCCGCGCTACAAGAAAATCCTCGCGCTCTCGATGGAGAAGCGGAAGTGGAGCTGGGCGCAGACCGCGCTCGTCATGGTTTTCCTGACGCAGGCGCCGCTGCTTTTTGTCACCTGCCTGCCCGCGCAGATCGGCATCTGGGCGAGCGCTGGTGTTCCTGACGGCAGCGTCGGGGCGCCCGGCTGGATCGGCGCGGTGGCGGCACTGGTGGGGATCGCGTTCGAAAGCATCGGCGATGCGCAGCTCGACGCCTTTCGCAAGAACCCAGCGAACAAGGGCAAGGTGCTCGACACCGGCCTGTGGCGCTACACGCGCCATCCCAATTATTTCGGCGACGCGCTGACCTGGTGGGGCATCTGGCTCGTCGTCGCCGACCTCGGCTGGGCGCCCGCGCTCGCGAGCATCGTCGGCCCGATCTTCCTGACCTTCACCCTCACCCGGTGGTCGGGCAAGGCTTTGCTTGAAAAGGGGCTGCGCAAGACGCGCCCCGATTATGCCGACTATGTAAAGCGCACCTCCGGATTCCTTCCATGGCCGCCAAAGACCAAGGTCTAGGGGCTGAGGAAAGCCCGGCCGATGTATCGGCGCTCGGCGACGCGCCACGTATCCGCGCGATATTGACCGCGGCGGCGCGCGAAGGACGCAGCGTTAGCTATTCCGAATTGCTCGGCGACCTCGGTTTCCGCTTCACCCGGCCCAAGATGCGCGCAGTGTGCCGGACGCTGGAGGAAGTCGATCGCCTGTGCGCGATCGACGGCGAGCCCGACCTGGCGGTGCTGGTGGTGCGCGAAAGCGACCGGCTGCCCGGGCAAGGCTGGTGGGTTGGCGGAACGGCGCTGCTGCTCGGCTATGACGGCCCATGGGAGGGTCCGGCGGCGGCGCGGTTTATAAGGGAACAGCAACAGATCGCATTCGATTATTGGGCCGAGCAGTAGGCAGCATCACTCGACCGATATCCGTCATTCCCACGGGGCAGGGATCCCGCTTCTTCTTCCAGTTTAGCTCCCAACCAGCCCCTGCGTGGCGAGCCAGCTCGACAGCAGCGCGAAATATTCGGGCGAATCCGGTCGCTCAGTGCCGTCATTCTTGGGATCGAGCGAAGTTTTGAGGTCGGCCGACATCGCCATTGCATGATCCGCGCCCGCGATCACATGGACCTGCAGCTTCGGCATGCGCGACGCGACGTTTTTCAACCGCTGCGCTGAATCGGCGACCGGCACCACCGCGTCATCGGCACCGTAGAGGACGAGCGTCGGCACCGTAACCGCCTCCAGATTCTTCAGCGGATCATTCTCGATCTCCTTGCGCCAACCCGACACTTCGCGGTCGCAGAAGGTTTCGCCCATGTAGAGATATTTGAACCACGGTTTGGTCTTGATGCCGTCGAGTTTTGTCTGCGCGTCGGCGCGGTTCACCGTGCCGCGCATATAGCCGTCGACCGCCTTTCGCGCCGCGACCATCTGGTCGATATCCGCCTGCGAATAGCCATTGGCCTTGAGGTGGTTCGTTGACGAAAAGATCATCTGGGCGTCGGCCGTGACCACCGGCGCCGATACCGCGATGACGAAGGCGATATCGGGGCTTCGCGACGCAGCGAGCGGCGAAATCCATCCGCCCTGGCTCAAACCCCAGGTCCCGATACGCCGTGGATCGATGCGCGGGTCGGTTTTGAGGTGCTCGACGGCAGCGATCGCGTCGTCGGCAAGGATCGTAAAATTGCCGCCGGCTGTTTCCGAACCCGACTCACCCGATCCGCGCCGGTCATAGGTGAAGACCGCGATGCCGAGCGCGGGCAGGATCGTTTTCAGATGATCGTAGAGCGAGCCGCCGCGCAATGGCGACGACGCACTGTGCGTCACGACGATCGCGGCCACCGGCTTGCGGCTGGCGGGCATATAGAGCGTTCCCGCAAGCTCGGCACCGCCGCTTTTGAAGCGGCTGTTCTCCGTCACGACTTCGGTCGTGGCTGGAGCACTCCATGGCAGGCGAGCGGTCTTCTCCGCCGCCGACACAGGCTGAAGCGAACCGAGGCCCGCCATGAGCGCGAGCAAGCCAGCCGCCGCACGCATTACTTCTTGAGCCCGATCTCGCGCAGCCGTTCCTGCAGATATTCGTCGGCGGTAATCGGATCGGGATAGAGGTTCGGGTGCGACGCGTCGACGCAGCTTTCAAGCGTCTTGATCGGATAGTCCGAACGGAAATGCAGGAAGAAGGGCATCGAATAGCGCGCGACGCTCGCGCGGCCCGCGTCGGGGTTGCGGACACGGTGAGTGGTTGAGGGCAGCTTGTTGTTGGTCAGCCGTTGCAGCATGTCGCCGACATTGACCGCCATCGCCCCGGGCGGCGGGCTGACCGGAAGCCAGCTGCCATCCTTGTCGAGGATTTCGAGGCCCGCCTCTTCGGCGCCGAGTAGCAAAGTGATCGTGTTGATATCCTCATGCGCCTCGGCGCGGATGCCCTTCGCGGGTGCTTCGACGGGCGGATAGTGGAGCAGGCGCATCACGCTGTTCCCGTCGGCGATCGTATCGTCGAAGAAGTCGGGCGCGAGGCCGAGGTAGCGCGCGATACCCGACAACAGCCGACCGCCGACGCGATCGAATTCGGCGAATAATTTGTCATAGGCGGTGCGGAAGCCTTCGACCTCGGCGGGCCAGACATTGTTCGGCTGCTGCGCGGCAAGGCGGTGGCCGGCGGGGAGGTCGCGGCCGACGTGCCAGAATTCCTTGAGGTCGACCTCTTTCGCGCCCTTGGCGATCTCGGTCCCGAACGGGGTGTAGCCGCGCGCACCGCCGCCGCCGGCGATATGATAGGCGCGCTTGGTTTCTTCGGGCAGCGCGAAGAACGCCTTCGCCTTGTCCCACGCCTCGTCAATCAACGCCGGGTCGATGCCATGATCGGTGATCATCGCGAAACCGAAGCGTTCGAAGGACGCTCCAAAGTCTTTCGCGAACTGGTCGGCGGGAAGCGACATCGAAATGGTGGGAACTGCGGCAGTCATATCATCATCCATATTGGGCGCAGGCCAAGCCTCCGCGACTCTGTCCCCGCATGTAGGGCCGCGGGCGTTGCAGGGAAAGAGGTTGGGCAGGGAAAGAGGTTGGGCAGGGAAAGAGGCTCGCTCTTTTCAAACCGGCGATGCTTGCTAAGAGAGCGCATGGCAAAATCATATTGGCTGATGAAATCCGAACCCGACGCCTATCCGTGGGAGCAGCTCGTGCGTGAAGGTACGGGGATGTGGGACGGCGTGCGCAATCACACCGCGAAGCTCAACCTGATGGCGATGAAGGTCGGCGACGAGGCGCTCTTTTATCACAGCAATATCGGCAAGGAATGCGTCGGGATCATGAAGATCACCGAGACGGCTTCGCCTGATCCAACCGCCGAAAAGGGCTCGCCCTGGGTTATCGTTCGCGTCGCGCCCGTGCGCGCGCTTGCCAATCCGGTGACGCTGGCGGCGATCAAGGCCGATCCGAAGCTCGCCGACATGGATCTGATCCGCCAGTCGCGGCTGTCGGTCGGGCGCGTGACGCCCGAGGAGTGGAAGCATATATTGAAAAAGTCCGAGAAGCCCGAGGGCTGACCCCTCGCTTATTGGCCGCGGAGCTTGGCCTGCAGGTGTGCCGCCACCGACACATGAAGGGGGTTGACGAACTCGCAGCCGTAATTGTTGCCATCGGCGCGGCGGACGACGGCCTCCAGCGGCTGAAGCCCGGGCAGGTTCACCCAGATATGCTTGCCGATTTCCGGCCGGAACGACGTGACCATGCGAAAGCCGGTCGACGACAGGTCGAACAATTCGACGTCGAAAGGGTTAAGCCCCGGCTCGCGAAAACGCGCGCGCGCGGTGACGGGAGCGCGCTCGGCGCCGCGGCCGGCGGCCGGCGGCTTCCTGGTTTCGATGGTGCGATTCCCCAACACGGCTTGGTCCCTGCGTTGTTTTTTTGATTCGCCCGCTTTTACGGCGCCGTTGGTTATCGCAAAGTGAAGTTATATGGTGAAATTCGCCTATACCGGTGGCGCGTCGCCGACTGCCATCAACTGGCTCGGAAAAGGCGCTGCGAGTGCAACCGCGGCGCGCCATTCGCCGCTGAGCCAGGTGGCATAATCCTCTGGATGCACGATGACCGGCATGCCCTTTGGCTGGTGATGCGCGACGAGCCGGTTCGCCTCTGTCGTGAGCATCGCGAAGCAGGGCCAATCCTCGCCTTGGCGCAGCACGCCGGCAAAGGCGAAGATCGGCCGCGACGGCAGCGAAAACCAGTGCTGGCGCCGTGCCCCCTCGCCGCCCGACCAATAGGCAAATGCGGTCGCCGGGATCAGGCAACGCAGTTCGGCGTGGCGCAGCGTGCCGATCCAGAAAGGACTTTGCAGATTTCGGACGTGGGTTACCGGCTGGGCGCCCTGCGGCGGCGGCGGGACGCCCCATAATTTCGGGCGCAGATAGCGGCGCGC
This sequence comes from Sphingopyxis fribergensis, assembly GCF_000803645.1. Taxonomy (NCBI): domain Bacteria; kingdom Pseudomonadati; phylum Pseudomonadota; class Alphaproteobacteria; order Sphingomonadales; family Sphingopyxidaceae; genus Sphingopyxis; species Sphingopyxis fribergensis. Next base: position 3,654,696 of record NZ_CP009122.1, read on the forward strand.
ACCGCCGCCGCCGTCGCTAACGATCACCGGTGCGGGGCGGCCGGGCGCGACATAATCGCCGGTCCACGGGTCATTGCCCGCCTCGGCACCGAACGCCGCGGCGATCGTGCTGGCAGGGACATCGAGGCGGTAAAGATTAGTCATCGCGGGACTAGTCGGTTCCGCGCACCCGTCCGCGACCGGCTTTAACCGAGCTGCGCGCTTTCTTGCTGTCGACGCGGCGCGCTTTCGCCGCCTTGCTCGGCTTGGTCTTGATCCGCCGTTCGGGGCGCACGAGCGCGGCGTCGATCAGGTCGGACAGGCGCTCGCGCGCGTCGGCGCGATTGGCTTCCTGCGTGCGATAGCGGCGCGCGAGGATGATCAGCTCGCCCTCGGTGGTCATCCGGCTGCCCGCGAGGGTTTTCAACCGCTTATAGGCATCGGGGGCAAGGCCAAGCGCATAGACGTTGACGCGCAGCTGGCACGCGGTGGCGACCTTGTTGACATTTTGTCCGCCGGGCCCGGTGCCGGCCAGGAATTTTTCCGATATCGCGCTTTCCGGTATCTCAGCCACGCGTGGGCTCCGCTCCCTCCGGCGCAGCGAAGCCCAAGGCGATGAAGCTGTCGGGAAACGGTGCCTCGGCAATTATAGACGGCTTGACGTCACGTTTTACCACCAGCCGTTCGGCGTGGAGCAAGGTACGCGTCTTGGTACCTCCGCGCCCATAGACGGGATCGCCAACGAGCGCGAAACCGAGCCCTTCGAGCGCATGGACGCGCAACTGGTGCGTACGGCCGGTTTCGGGACGGAAACGCAGCAAGCTGCGTGTCCCGACGACGGCGAGCTTTTCCCAGTGCGATACCGACGGCTTGCCCTTCGGGTCGCCCACCATGCGCCAGCCCTCTTCGGCAGTTGAAACCTTCGAAAGCGGCAGGTCAATCGTGCCGCCGTCGCCATCGGGCACGCCTTCGACGATCGCGAGATATTGTTTTTCGACCTCGCGGCTTTCGAATGCGCGGGTGAAGCGGCCGTGCGCCTTGGGATTGCGCGCGAGAAGCAGGCAGCCCGAAGTGTCGCGGTCGAGCCGGTGGACCGCGAGCGGCCACCGCTTGAACCCGAACTTGAGCAGATCGAGATGATTTTCGAGGCTGATGCTGCCGTCGCGCGGGGCGTCGACGGGCAGGCCAGCGGGCTTGTCGATGACGAGGGCCTCGCCGTCGAGGAACAGGACACGGTCTGAAAGGAGCATGGCGCGCTATAGGCGGGCCGGCGTTCAGTCGAAAGCGTAAACGTCGTGCGGAAAGGGGACGGCGGCTTTGGGGTGGGAAACGGACGTAGCCCTCTCCCCTTCAGGGGAGAGGGTTGGGAGAGGGGGCGGAAGCAGCTCAAGCCCCTCTCAACTGCGGCTAGCCGGTAAAACCGGCAAGCCTTCGTATCTCTCCCCTGAAGGGGAGAGAGCAAATCCTTCAACGGCCGCAACCGGTCGCTAGCCGCCATTTGTAGCATCCCCCTCAGCAACGCCCGCGCCAAAAAGACACCCAGCCCAGCGAGGGGGACCTCCGCCGGACTGGGCTCCCGCGCCATCATCGGCGGGCCAAACGAAAGGAACCGGCTCGCGAGATAGCGTTCGGGTCAGGCAGCCTGCTTCAGTTCACCGATCGCGGCGGTCGCGCGGTTCAGCGCTTCGCCGTCCATCATCTGCTGGTCGGCGGCGATGATCGAGACATCGGTGATGCCGACGAAGCCGAGGACGTGGCGCAGATAACCGGTCGCGAAATCATAGTCGCTGCCCACGGGAACGCCGCCCGATGCGACGACCAGATAGGCCTTCTTGCCGGTCAGCAGGCCTTCGGGGCCGGCTTGGGTGTAGCGGAAGGTGCGGCGGGCGCGGGCGATCAGGTCGATCCAGGCTTTGAGCGCGGCGGGGATCGCGAAATTATAGACGGGTACACCGATGACGATCGTGTCGGCAGCTTCAAGCTCGGCAATCAGTTCGTCCGAGCTGGCCAGCAGCGCCTTTTGTTCGTCGCTGCGATCGGCGTCGTCGGTGAAGTTCGCGCCGACCCAGCCTTCGGTCAGCAGCGCGGGCGGGGTGAGCGCGAGGTCGCGATGGACCACCTTGGCGCCATAGCCCTGTTCGAGCAGATGGTTGACGAGCTGGCCCGAAAGCTGGCGCGTGGTCGACCCGTCGTTGCGGGCGCTGGCATCGATACGAAGAATATTGGTCATCGAACTACTCCTTGTTTGTAATCGGGGTTGTCAGCTGGGGAGAGGGGTGCCGCGAGCCCGGGGGAACTCGCGGCACAGGGTGGGCCGCCGTCAGGGAGGGGGACGTCGGCGGCCCGAGGGCTTTTTCAGAGGCTGTCCACGAGCACCAGTTCGGCGTCGTCGAGCGCCTCGACCATGATCGTGCCGACATCGCGGAGCGCGATGCCGTCGCGGGGATCGGCATCCTCGCCGTTCACGCGGATGCGGCCCTTGGCGGCGACCAGATAGGCGTGGCGCCCGGCTTCGAGGTCGTAGGAGACGCTCTCGCCGGCGTTCACCGTCGCCGCAGCGACGCGGGCGTTGGCACGGATCGGCAACGCTTCGTCGCCTTCGATGCCGCTCGCCAGGGTGATGAACTGGCCCGAACGGTCATTCTTGGGAAACTGACGCGCCCCCCAGCCGGGATTGCCGCCGTCACGGTCGGGCATGATCCAGATCTGGAACAGCGTCGTTTCTTCGTCCTCGAGGTTGAACTCGCTGTGCGTGACGCCGGTGCCGGCGCTCATCACCTGGACGTCGCCCGCTGCGGTGCGGCCGGTGTTGCCCATGCTGTCGCGGTGCGTGATCGCGCCGGTGCGGACATAGGTGATGATTTCCATGTCACGGTGCGGATGCGGGGGGAAACCCGCCTGCGCCGCGATGGCATCGTCGTTCCAGACACGGAGTGCGCCCCAGCCCATACGTTTTGGGTCGTGATAATTGGCGAATGAGAAATGGTGACGGGCGTCGAGCCAGCCGTGGTTGGCGTGGCCCAGCGTGTCGAATTTGCGGATGTCGATCATGGCCTTGTCCTTTCTTGGTGGCCGCCCTGGTGTTTTAGGTGCCCGGTGGCGCTCATCTGTTGAGGACAAAATAGGCATTTCGATCGTTTCTAAAATAGCGTAGATGGAAAACCATCGTTTCCATTCAGGAGCTATCGCGTGGCGCTTCCCGACTATGAAGGCTGGGCCTGTTTCGTCGCCGTGGCCGATGGCGGCAGCTTTACCGCGGCCGCGGCATCGCTCGGGCTGTCGAAGGCGAGCGTGTCGAAGGCGGTGACGCGGCTCGAAGCATCATTGGGCATCACCCTGCTGCACCGAAGCTCACGCGTCGTCGCTGTGTCGACGGCAGGCGCGGGGCTGCTCGACGAGGCGCGCGCGATGGTCGCGGCGGCGACCGCGGCGACCGAGGCGGCGCGCGGCGACCGCGTCGACCTGGCGGGGCCGATCCGCCTCGCCGCGCCGATGAGTTTCGGGATCAAGGTGCTCGGCCCGCCCCTCGCGGCGTTCCTCGAACAGCATCCCGCGGTCGAGATCGAGGTGCTGCTGAGCGACGCGCGCAACGACCCCGTCGCCGAAGGGATTGACCTGACGCTGCGCATTTCGCCACTCGCCGATTCGAGCCTGCTCGCGCGCACGATCGCGCCGGTAGCGGCGTCCGTAATCGCGAGCCCCGCCTACCTTGATAAGCATGGCACGCCCAAGCACCCGCTCGAACTCGCGGGCCACCGGCTGATCGGCTACGGCCACCGCCAGCGCGCAATGCCGCTGCATTTCCATCGCAAGGGCGAAGAGGCGACGGTGCTGCCGACCGGGCCTTTGTTCGCAAACAATGGCGATATCGCGGTGCCGCTGGTCGTCGCCGGGGTGGGGATCGCCTCCCTGCCCGACTTCATCGCGGCCGAAGCACTGGCGTCGGGCGCGGTGGTTCCGATCCTGACCGACTGGTCGTTGCCGCAGTCGTACCTGCACCTGCTGTCGCCGCCTTCTCGGCTGCGTCCGGCGCGCGTGCGGGCGCTTTCGGATCATCTGGTCGACGCGCTCAAGATTTCCTGCACCGGCGCGCATGATCATTATCTGGCGCTCCACGGAAGGTAAAAGTCGGCGCAACCAGTGTTGCAAAATGGCCGCGACTCGTTGAGTCCTGCGGGTTAAATCAAAATTAACCTTTTCCCTTCATTAGTTTCGTGGTTAATGTTCCGGCAGTCCTGCAACGGGGGGTTGGTCGGTGACATCCTTGGTGGTCACGCGATCGGTTCGCGGGATTATCGTGGAAAAAGGGGTGCCCAATGCGCGTACTGCTGATCGAGGACGAGCCGACGACCGCGAAAGCGATCGATACGATGCTCACGACCGAAGGCTTCAACGTCTATACCACCGATCTGGGTGAGGAAGGCTTGGACCTGGGTAAGCTCTATGATTACGATATCATCCTGCTCGACCTGAACCTGCCCGACATGCACGGCTATGATGTGCTGAAAAAGCTCCGCACCGCCAAGGTGCAGACGCCGGTGCTGATCCTGTCGGGCATTTCGGAAATGGATTCGAAGGTGCGCTCGTTCGGCTTCGGCGCCGACGATTATGTCACCAAGCCGTTCCACCGCGACGAACTGGTCGCCCGCATCCACGCGGTTGTCCGGCGGTCGAAGGGCCACAGCCAGAGCGTCATCAAGACGGGCAAGCTGGCGGTCAACCTCGACACCAAGACGGTCGAGGTCGACACGACGCGCGTGCATCTGACCGGCAAGGAATATCAGATGCTCGAGCTGCTGAGCCTCCGCAAAGGCACGACGCTCACCAAGGAAATGTTCCTGAACCACCTTTATGGCGGGATGGACGAGCCCGAACTGAAGATCATCGACGTCTTCATCTGCAAGCTGCGTAAGAAACTCGCGCTCGCCTGCCACGGCGAAAATTATATCGAGACGGTCTGGGGCCGCGGTTATGTCCTTCGCGATATCGACGACGAAGGCAATGAAGTGCGCCGCGTCGCCTGACGCGGAACGCTTCGCGCAAGTTTACCGAGGGAAGCCGGCGCGGAGCGATCCGCGCCGGTTTTCTTTTGGGTGGTGTTTGCGGTGTGAGCTGGAAGGCCGCTAACGACCAATGGCGTTCGCTCCATTTAATACTTCGTCATCCCCGCGAAAGCGGGGATCCAGCGCGCCCGTCGGCTGGCCTAGCCCCTGGGTTCCCGCTTTCGCGGGAATGACGAATGTGGGGGCGTCCGCTCACCACCCCTTACCGGCCATTCCCGGTGCCCGTCTCTACCGCCCGCCCGCATCACGCCCGCGATTACGTCAGTCGGTGAATCGGACCGAATTGCGCAACCGCAGCGCCCAAAAAGGGAAGCGCGACGAGCCAGAGGCGCACGCCCGTCACGCCGAGCGGGCTCGCGATGCTGATCGCCGCGGTCGCGCCGAGGCCGGCGCAGATGAGGAGCAGCCCGACGATCAGACGCCAGTGCGGCACCTCGCCGCTGCCCTTGCTCGCGCGTTCGTAGCGCGCGAAGAGCATGATCAGCGGGAAGAGCGCGGCGATGTAGAGGATGAACCAGACCGGACGGGCAAGCCACCATGCTGCGCTGCCCGGCGCCACATCGAGGCCGATGCCGCCGAGCAGCCACGCCGCGATCATCACGAGGACAAAGGCGGTGAGATGCCAGAGATATATCGTCATGATCATGCCGTTGACGAGCACGACGCCGGTCCAGATACGGAGATTGCCCAGCATCCGCCGCCCCGCGGGTTCGAGCGCGAGCGCGAAGCCCGCCTGCGCGATGCCGAGCGCAAGCAAGGCGAGCGTCGGGGGCATCGAGTTGCTGAGGCCGCTTCCCGGCACGCCGATCATCGCGACCGGATAGGGCCCGAAGCCGACGAGCAGCCCGAGCGCGACCAGCCCGCCGATGCCCCATAAAAGCGCCCTGTCCGGCGCCAGCCGTCCCTCGCTCCACGCAAAGCCGAGCTGGTGGATCGCGAGCCAAACGAAGGCGAAGTTGAGGAAATTGACGTAGGGCACATCGAAACGCAGCGCCGCGACGTCGATCGCCACCGCGCCCGCGACGAGCGCCCAGAAGGAGGCGAAGCCCCAGCGCTTCCACGCCCGCCAGGTCAGCGGCACGACCGCGGCGACCATCAGATAGACCGACAGGAACCACACCGGGATCAGCGCAAGTTGTGCCGCCATCGCGACGACGCCGCGCTCGATCCCCGCCAGCGTCCCGAACATTGCAACGAGCGTCCAGATCAGGAATAGGGGTAGCACCGGGTTGATCAGTCGCTGGAGCCGCCCGCTGTACCAGCTTTCATAGCTGCCGCCCTTGCGCTGCGTCGCGGCCCACGACACGCCGTTCGAAAAGCCGCCGACGAGGAAGAAGAGCGGCATGACCTGGAAACCCCAGGTCAGCCACTGCGTCCAAGGGAGGATGCCGAGCAGATGGCCACCCTCGACCGCGCCGTCCTTCATATAGGGCGCGGCGACGAGCCAGTGACCGACGACGACCGCCAGAATCGACAGCGCGCGGAGGAAATCGACGTAGCGATTGCGTTCGGGCGGCGCCTGCTGCGCCATCTCCCGCGCCCGCGACCAGATGCTTTTGCGAACAACGCCAGTGGCTTCGCTCAAGATACCGCCCCTCCCCAGATCGAAACCACAAGCTAGTCTCGCCAAGCCGCAACGCAAGCCTTTGCCTTGGCGCGCCAGCCTTGCTATCGGCTCCCGACAATGGCCAGCACCACCGACGATCCCGACAATCCCAAACCCGTCCCCGGCATGACCGATACCCCGTTCGACAGTGCGCTGTCCGAACGCTATCTCGTCTATGCGCTGTCGACGATCACCGCGCGGTCGCTGCCTGATCTCCGCGATGGACTGAAGCCGGTGCATCGCCGCCTGCTGTGGGCGATGCGCGCGATGCGGCTCGACCCGTCGCAGGGTTACAAGAAGTCGGCGCGCGTCGTCGGCGACGTCATCGGCAAATTCCACCCGCATGGCGATGTCGCGGTTTACGACGCGATGGTCCGCCTCGCGCAGGATTTCTCGCTCCGCTATCCGCTCGTCGACGGCCAGGGCAATTTCGGCAATATCGACGGCGATAATGCCGCGGCGTATCGTTATACCGAGGCGCGGCTGACGCGCGTCGCGGTCGACCTGATGCAGGGGCTCGACGAGGGCACGGTCGATTTCAAGCCGACGTACAATGGCGAAGATGAAGAGCCCGAGATCATGCCGGGGCTGTTCCCGAACCTGCTCGCCAATGGCGCGAGCGGGATCGCGGTCGGCATGGCGACGAACATCCCCCCGCACAACGCCGCCGAGGTGATTGGCGCGGCGCTGGTGCTGATCGAAAATCCGCAGGCCGAGCTGTCCGAGCTGCTCGAACATGTCAAAGGCCCCGATTTCCCGACCGGCGGCATCGTCGTCGACAGCGCCGAGACGATCGCCCACGCCTATGAAACCGGGCGCGGCGGTTTTCGCGTCCGCGCGCGTTTTTCGACCGGCAAGCTGGAAAGCGGCGGCTGGGAAGACAGCGGGATCGAGAAGCAACCCGGCGGCACCTGGCAGCTCGTCATCAGCGAGATCCCGTACGGGGTCGCCAAGGGCAAGCTGATCGAACAGATCGCGCAGCTGATCGCCGACAAGAAATTGCCGATCCTCGAAGATGTTCGCGACGAAAGCGCCGAAGATCTGCGCATCGTCATCGAACCCAAGAGCCGCAACGTCGATCCTGATATCCTCAAGGAAAGCCTCTATCGGCTGACCGACCTCGAAAATCGCTTCGCGCTCAACCTCAACGTCCTCGACGCGACGCGCACGCCGAAGGTGATGGGGCTGCACCAGCTGCTCACCGAATGGCTGATGCACCAGATCGTCGTGCTCGTCCGCCGTGCGCAGCATCGCATCAACAAGATCGACGACCGGCTGGAACTGGTCGCGGGCTATATCATCGCCTTCCTCAACCTCGACCGGATCATCGAGATCATCCGTACCGAGGATGAGCCGAAGCCGGTGATGATCGACGAATTCATCCTGACCGACCGGCAGGCCGAGGCGATCCTCAACATGCGGCTGCGATCCTTGCGCAAGCTCGAGGAAATGGAGCTGAAACGCGAGCAGGCCGACCTGACCGCCGAGCGCGAGGAGCTGGTCAAGCTGGTCGAGAGCCCCGCGCGGCAGAAGACGCGGCTGCGCAAGGATCTCGAAAAGCTGCGCGCGGTTTACGGGCTTGAGACGCTGCTCGGCGCGCGCCGCACGACGATTTCCGAAGCCGCTCCGGCGCGCGATATTCCGCTCGACGCGATGATCGAGAAGGAGCCGGTGACGGTGATCCTGTCGAAGCGCGGCTGGATCCGCGCCCAGCGGGGCCATGTCGCCGCCGACCAGTGGGCCGAATTCAAGTTCAAGGAAGGCGATGAGTTGCTGTTCGCCGCGCATGCCCAGACCACCGACAAGCTGCTGATCGCGGCGAGCGACGGGCGTTTCTTCACCATCGGCGCCGACAAGCTGCCCGGCGGGCGCGGGTTCGGCGAGCCGCTGCGCCTGATGGTCGATATCGATCCCGAGGCGAAGATCGTGGCGATGATCCCCGCGAGTGCCGAGGGCCGGCTGCTGCTCGCCTCGTCGAGCGGCCACGGCTTTATCGCGCAGATGGCCGAAGTCGTCGCCGAAACGCGCAAGGGGCGCAATGTCGTCAACCTCAAGCCCAAGGCGGCGCTTGCCCTCGTCAGGCCGATTTCGTCGTCCGACGACAGCGTTGCGGTGGTTGGCGAAAACCGCAAGCTGGTCGTCTTCCCGCTCGCCGAGGTGCCGGTGATGGCGCGCGGCCAGGGCGTGATGCTGCAACGCTACCGCGACGGCGGGCTCGCCGATGCCGTCAGCTTCGCCTTTGCCGACGGACTGAGCTGGGCGATGGGCGGCGACACCGGCCGCACGCGGACCGAAACCGACCTTGCCCCCTGGCGCGTTGCGCGCGGGGCCGCCGGACGGATGCCTCCAACCGGTTTCCCGCGGAACAATCGCTTCGGCTGACCGCAATTCAAGCTAGCCGTAAATCGCTTATTTACTTCCCATAACCTAGGCATGGGCCAATGGGGAAAGGTCGCACAAAACCCTCTATTATGCCTATCGATAGAACCGGCGAAGACCGGCCCTTATTGTTTGTCGGCTGGATCGACGCGTTGCCCGTTCCGGCCGCGCTGATCAGACCGATGGCGCGTGGCAATTTCCGGCTCCATGCCAGCAATGCCGCGTTCGATCGGCTGAGCTTGTCGCCCGCGGGGGTCGAGGCGCCGATCGAGATGCTGCGCGCGATCGAGCGCGCGTCGCAAAATCCGGACGAATCGCAAGAATTTTCGTGCCAGCTTGGCGACGGGCCCGCGGCGCGCGACCTGCGCGGCTCGATCGGCCCGCTGCCCACCGAATCGGGCGACGACGGGCTGTTCCTGCTGACACTGATCGACCGGACGCAGGAAATGATGACCGAGCGCAACCTGCGCCGCGAGCTTGTTTCCGACAGCCTGACCGGGCTTCCCAATCGCGCCGGATTCGAGGAGCTGGTCGAACAGCGCGCGCGGAACGAAGGCTCCGGCGCGGACCATGCGATCCTGTTGCTTGACCTCGCGCGCTTCAGCCGCATCAACGAACATATCGGGCCGATGGCGGGCGACGAGCTGATCATCACCGTCGCGCGGCGCTTGAAATCGAGCCTGCGCAGCGGCGACATTTTGGCGCGCACTGGCGGCGACGAATTCGCGATATCGACGCGCGTTACCGGAGGCCGCGCCGATGTCCGCGAAATGGCGCGGCGTATCCGCGGTTGCTTCGACCATCCTTTCCGTATCGGCAAGCTGAAGGTCAGCGTCGATTGCGCGCTCGGCTGTGCGATCCAGCCCGCAGCTGACACCGATGTCGCCGACCAGCTCCGCCATGCCCAGATCGCGCTGAAACGCGCGAAGCAGACCGACCGCATCGAAATCTATGAACCCGAAGCCGCGATGCTTTCGGACAATCGCTTCGGGATGGAGACCGAGCTGCGCAACGCGATCGAGGAAGACCGGCTCCACCTCGCCTTCCAGCCGCTGATCGAGCTGTCGAGCGGCCGCGTTGCGGGGTTCGAGGCGCTCGCGCGCTGGGACCATAGCAGCGGCCATGCGGTGTCGCCGACCGAATTCATCCCGATCGCCGAGGATTCGGGCCTGATTGTCCCGCTCGGCCAATGGGCGATCGGCAAGGCGGCGGCGGTGCTCGCCGACTGGGACCAGCAGAATGGCGCGATCGTCGACGCCTATTTCTCGGTCAATGTTTCGGCGATCCAGCTGGTACGCGACGATGTCGCCGCGGTGGTGCGCCAGGCGCTCGAAAGCCAGAAGATCGGCGGCGAACGGCTGATGATCGAGCTGACCGAAAGCGCTATCATCGGGGACCCCGACCTTGCGCTGTCGGTGCTCAGCGAGCTGAAGGCGCTCGACGCGCGCGTCGCGATGGACGATTTCGGCACCGGCTATTCGAACCTCGCCTATTTGCAGCGCCTGCCGATCGACGTGCTCAAGATCGACCGCAGCTTTGTCGAACATATGGTCGACGACCGCGACAAGGTGGCGATCGTCCGCACGATCCAGAGCTTGGCCGAAGTGCTGGGGATGAAGACCACCGCCGAAGGCGTCGAGACCGCCGACCAGGCGCGGCTGCTGTCGGCGCTCGGGTGCGATTTCGGGCAGGGTTTCCTGTTCGCGCGGCCGATGGATGGAAAATCCGCGCTGGATTATTGGCGTCAGTCGCTGGTGCGGCCGATCTTCTGATCGACAAGCTGCGCCACGCGCGACGCATCGGGAAAATCCTCCGCCACCCATTCGGCCTCGACCGCTTTCAGGATGCGCGCGACCTCTGGGCCGACCGCGATTCCGCGCGCGACGATGTCGCCGCCCTTGAGCGGCATTTCGGGGACAGTCCAGTCAGCCAGAACCGCCAGTGCCGCGGGATCGCCGGCGAGCAAATGGACGTCGCGCGCCGCATCGATGCCGATGGCATAAGCGAGTTGACGGATCGGCCGCCCGACATCGGCGCGGCTTCCACCGAGCGCGGCGAGATGTCTGCGATGGCGCGTCGACAGGCGCAGCCGGCTTGCGACCTGTTCGGCGATGGCGGCGTCGGCGGGAAGCAGCGCCGAAAGACGGCGCAAGGGCGCGGCAGGCACAGCTGCGGCCTCCTCATTGGCGACCAGCCGGTCGAGCGCGGCAGCGAAGTCCGGATCGAGTTCGGGCAGCAGCACCGCGAAAATACCGTCGGCGGCCATTTGGCCGACGATCGCGCGCGGATCGGGCAGCGCCAATATCTTGGTGAGTTCGTCGGCGATGCGCTCGCGCGACAGGCTTTTGAGCGACTGGCGCGCGGTCACCACCGCAGCGTGGCTGACCGCGTCGAGTGCGCCGCGACCGAAGCGCGCCGCGAAACGATAGAAACGCAGGATACGCAGATGGTCCTCGGCGATCCGCGTCGCGGCGTCGCCGATGAAGGCGACGCGCCCGGCCTTCAGGTCGGCAAGACCGCCGAACCAGTCGTCGATCGTGCCGCTATCGGGATCGGCGTAGAGCGCGTTGATCGTGAAATCGCGCCGTGCGGCATCGTCGCGCCAGTCGTCGGCGAAGGCGATGGTGGCGCGGCGTCCGTCGGTTTCGACATCGCGGCGCAAGGTCGTGATTTCATGATGGTCGCCGCTGGCAATCGCAGTGACGGTGCCGTGCGCGATGCCCGTCGGGATGACCTTGATATCGGCCGCCTCGAGCCGCCGCGTCACCTCCTGCGGCAGCAACGGGGTTGCGAGGTCGATGTCGGTGACGGGCAAGCCGAGCAAAGTATCGCGCACCGCGCCGCCGACGATCTTCACCGCGCCGCCGTCGCTGCTGAGCGCGGCGACGATGCGGCGTAGACCGGGTCGTTCGCGCCATCCGGCGCCGGGAAGGATCGTCACCGGTGCCAGCCCGACGGCATCCGCCGCGCCAGATTGATGATGATTCCCGCCGTCACGCCCCAAATCCGCCGCCCCTGCCAGTCCATGTCATAATAGTGGCGATCCTGGCCCTGCCAATTCGCATGATGCTGCGTGTAATTGTCGGGATTGAACAAAGTGTCGAGCGGCACCTCGAACCAGTCCTCGACCTCGTCGGGATTGGGATCGAGCGGCAGGTCGGGCGGGATCACGCCGAGCACCGGGGTGATGATATAGCCACTGCCCGATCGATAGGGTTCGGTCGCGCCGGCGATCATCACGTCGTGACGGCCGAGGCCGATTTCCTCCTCGGCCTCGCGCAGCGCGGCGTCGATCGCGTCGCGGTCGCCGGGATCGATCTTGCCGCCCGGAAAGGCGACCTGCCCCGCATGGCTGCGCAGCCATTGCGGCCGCTGGGTCAGGATGACGCCCGGATCGGGCCGGTCGGTGAAGGCGATCAGCACTGCGGCATCGCGGAGGGTCGGGGTGCCGAGATAGGTTTCGTCCTCGCCCGCGTCGGGGAGCAGATTATCGAGCGCGGCGCGCAGCTTTTCCGAGAGCATCAGCCGTCCACCAGCGGGAAACGCGCACCGTTCGTCCAGATCGCAGGCGGCTCTGTACCCTCGGCGAGCGCCGTGTCGACGATCTCATAATAGAGCGCACGATCGATCCGCGCTTCGAGCCCGTTGCCGATCGTGCCGCGCACATGCAGCCGCGGAACGGGGTTGTCGGCGTCGCTGCCGAAGCTGAGTGGATGGTCGGGACCCGCCATGACCAGATCGTCGGTGTCGAGGCGAAAAACGAGCTTGCGCGCTTCGCCCTCGCCTTCGCTTTTCATCTCGACCGCGCGGAACGGCGTGTCTTCGACGACGATGTTCAATTTTTCGGCGGGCGTGACGAGGACATGGCTGCCGTCGGGCTCGCGGCGCAGGATCGTCGAAAAGAGCTTGACCATCGCGGGTCGGTTGATGCGCCCGCCCTCGTGAAACCAGCTGCCGTCGGCGCGGATTTCCATGAAGCTGTCGCCCTCGCGTTCGGGATGCCATTGATCGACCGGCGGCAGCTTGCGCGCAGCGAGCAGTTCGGCGGCTTCGGTCAGCGAGAGCTGCGAGAAGTCCTTGGGAAGAGACGGTGCGGGGGTGGCCATGTTTCCGACATAGGGGGACGGACGGCGGGTGCAAGTCCACGAAATCAAACCTTCGTCATTGCGAGGAACGCAGCGACGCGGCAATCCAGAGTAGAGTAAGCCACCCTGGATTGCTTCGCGTCGCTCGCAATAACGACGTGTTTTTTAGCCGCGCGGGCCGATCATTCCCGCCCCGACCGGCAGAGTGTGCCCGTTCACCGCTCGGGCGAGAAGGCGGCGTTTCTCATACGGGCCGGGCAAATCCCATTCGCCCGTCGCATCGGCGGTGAAGCCGAAGAAACGGCCATAATATTCGGGATCGCCGATCATCATCAGCGCGCCTTCGGCGTGGATTTCGGCGGCATCGAGCATCTTCGCCATCAGGGCGCGGCCATGGCCGCCGCGCTGGACGTCGGGGCGGACCGCGACAGGACCGACCATCACCAGCGGAACATCGGCGGCATCGGGCGCACGGAGCGCGACGGGCCAGCACTGGATCGTGCCGAGCAGCACGCCATCCTCGACAGCAGCGAAGCTGAGGGCAGGCACCGCATCGACGCCCTCGCGGATGCGATAGGCGGTTCGACCAAAGCGATCCGATCCGAAAGCGGCGTCGAGGAGATCCTCGACCGCCTGCGGCTCGATATTCGACAATGGAAGTAACTCGACCAACGCGTACCCTTTCGCTAATGCGGCGGCGCTTTAGGGTCCGGCGTCGGTATTGCAAAGCCGAATGTCGCGCCCGCCTGCAGGATGACCATGTGACCGATAGTTTGTGGCTGGAAGTGGACGGGCTGACCGTTCAGGTGCTGACCGGCATTTATTCCGAAGAAACGCATCTGCCGCAGCCGCTGCGCATTTCGGTGCGCGCCAAGCTGGCGATGGCCGACCATTATGACCCGACGACACCGCTGAGCGCGTCGAAAAATTACATGCACCTGAAATTCGCGGCGACCGAGGGTATTCCCAAGGATGTGCATTTCGTGCTGATCGAAAGCGTCGCCGACCATATCATCGATACGTTGTTCCTGCAGGACGAGAAGGTCGACGAGGTCGAGGTGAAGATCGTCAAGCTGGCGATCGCCGAGGATGGCGAAGCGATCGGCATCACGATGCGGCGAGTGCGCAAGTGACGCAAAAGCTCGCTCTTGTGACGGGCGGGCTGCACCGCGTCGGCGCCGCGATTTCGGCGCGGCTGGCACGCGAAGGTTATGCGCTGGCAATCCACAAGCGCAGTCCGGGCGAGGCGGATCCGGTACTTGCCGAGGCGCTGGCCGAAACCGGCGCCGAGAGCCGCCGCTTCGCCGCCGACCTGTCGAACCCGGCCGAGGTCGATGCGCTGATCCCCAAAGTCGTCGAGAGTTTCGGCCGCGCGCCCGACTTGCTCGTCAACAACGCCGCGCTGTTCGCCGAGGGCGAATGGACCGATCTGTCCGCCGCCGCGCTCGCCGAAATGATGCAGGTCAATTTGTCTGCGCCGGTGATGCTGGCCAAGGCGCTGGTCGCGCATAGCGAAGGCGCGCGACCCGCCATCGTCAATATTGTCGACCAGCGCGTGGTGCATCCGGTGCCCGACCAGATCGCCTACAGCCTCTCGAAATCGGCGCTGTGGCAGGCGACGGCAACGTTGGCAGTCGCATTCGGGAACCGCGCGCGCGTCAATGCCGTCGCGCCGGGGCTGACGATGGCGACCGACGATTATTCGGCGGCGCAGGTCGATCGGCTGGCGAAGCGCATGCCGCTCGGTGCACTTCCGACGCCGGCGCAGATTGCCGACGCGGTCGTCTATCTCGCGCGCGCCGAGGCGGTGACGGGGCAGACGATCTTCGTCGACGGCGGCGCGCATCTGGCGCCGATGGCGCGCGATTTCGTGGCGCTGGAGCGGGATTGATCAAGATCCTCCCTGTCGCGCAGCGATGGGGAGGTGGCAGCGCGAAGCGCTGACGGAGGGGCTTTGGCGCGACCGTTTCCGCCCCTCCACCACTCGCTTCGCGAGCGGTCCCCCTCCCCATGGTTTCGCCACAGGGAGGATTTCGCATCAATAAATATGCACCGCCTTGGTCACCAGATACCCATCCAGCCCTTCCGGCCCACTCTCGCTGCCAAAACCCGATTCCTTGATCCCCCCGAACGGCATGTCGAGCGTCGAGATGACGAAGCTGTTCACCCCGACCATCCCGCTTTCAATGCTATCGACGATGCGATTGACGCGGCGGCCATTCTCGGTGAACGCAAACGCGGCGAGACCATAAGGCAGCCGGTTTGCCTGCTCCAATGCCTCGTCCTCGGTCCCGAACGGACGGATCAGTGCCATCGGGCCGAAGGGCTCGTTGTTCATTGCATCGGCCTCGATCGGCACATCGGCGATCGCGGTCGGCTGGAAGAAATAGCCGTTGCCGGTCGCCTCGCCGCCCGCGATCACGCGTGCGCCCTTCGCCTTGGCATCGGCGACCAAGGCTTCAAGCGCGGGAATGCGGCGGGCATTGGCCAGAGGGCCCATCTGCGTGTCTGCATCGAGGCCGCTGCCGATCTTCACTTTCGCCGTCCGTTCGGCAAAGCCCTTTACGAAGGCGTCGTAGATGCCCTGCTGGACATAGAAGCGCGTCGGCGAGATGCACACCTGTCCGGCGTTGCGGAACTTCTGCCACACGACCTTGTCGAGCGTCGCCTCTAGGTCGCAATCGTCGAAGATCAGCACCGGGGCGTGACCGCCCAGTTCCATCGTGATGCGCTTCACCCCGTCGGCGGCGAGCCGCATCAGATGCTTGCCCACCGTAGTCGAGCCGGTGAAGCTGACCTTGCGGATTACCGGGCTCGCCAGCAGATGGCGGCTGATCTGGTCGGGGTCGCCATAGACGAGCTGGACGACCTCGCCGGGGATCCCCGCATCGGCGATGCAGCGCATGATCGCGCTGGTGCAGCCGGGGGTTTCCTCGGGCGCTTTCGCGATCACGACGCAGCCCGCGGCGAGCGCGGGGGCGATCTTTTTGACCATCAGATTGACCGGGAAGTTCCACGGGCTGAAGCCCGCGACGGGGCCGACCGGATGTTTCGTGACCATCGCACGCTGGCCGAGTGGGCGCTGAAGAACGCGGCCTTCGATGCGTTTGCCCTGCTCGGCGAAATAGTCGAACAGCCCGGCGGCCGACAGTACCTCGCCGCGCGCCTCGGCGATGGGCTTGCCCTGTTCGAGCGTCAGCAGGGTCGCGATATGCTCGACGCGCTCGCGAATGATGCCCGCGGCCTTGTGCATCAGCGCGGCGCGCTCGTCGGGGGTCTTCGCGCGCCACACCGGCCAGCCGCGCTCCGCCGCCGCCAGCGCCTCGTCGAGATCGGCGATGGTAGCCACCGGCAGTCCGGCGATCGTGCCTGCCGTCGCGGGGTTAAACACCGGCCGCTCGTCGCGCCCCTCACCGCTCCGCCAGGCACCGTTGATGAAAAGCTGGAGGTCGGCGTCGTAGGTCGCGGTCATGGATGGTCCTTTGCCAAGGAAATGGGGGATGACGGCGATATAGGAAGCGTCAGCGATAGTTAAAGCTGATGCTGATCCGTTCGCCCTTGCCCGAATGCGGCATCACTTCGTGCCGCAGCCAGCTTTCCCACAGGAAGACGCGGCCTGCGGCGGGTTCGGCATAAATGAAGGGCAAGAAATGTTCGGGCGCGTCGTCGGTGCGGCCCGGCGCGGCCATCAACATTGCGAGCCGCGGATCTTCGAGCTTGAGCGCGCCCGATCCCGGCGGGACGGCGACGTAAAAGGTTCCCGACACGATGCTGTGGGGGTGGATATGGCCACTGTGCGTGCCACCGGGTTTCAGGACATTGACCCACATAGAGTCGAGCTTCAGCGGTTTCGCGAGGTCGAAATGGCATGCCTTGACGAAAGCCTTGACCTCCTTGTCGAGCAGGCGCTTCAAATCATGGAACGCCGGGTCGCGTTCGGGCAGGTCGCCGAGGCTGGCGTAGCTGGTATAGCCCTTATAGCCATGCTCGCGGCTCCAGCGCCGGCCCGCGCCATCCTCTTCGGCGAACAGGCGGCTGCTTTCCTCCAGCTCTTCGAGCAGGTCGGGCGTGCCGATATCGGCTTCATAGAAAGTGCTGGCGAAGAGCGTACGAACGGGCATGATGCGCGCAAAGCACAGCCAATGTGCAAGAGCAAGGGAGATGGGGATGGCCGAGTTTGAACTGATCGCCGACGGATTGCGCTTTCCAGAGGCGCCGGTCGTGATGGACGACGGCAGCGTCATCGTCGTCGAGATCGAGGCGAAGCGCATCACGCGCTGCTGGCCCGGCGGGAAAAAGGAGGTCATCGCAACCCCGGGTGGCGGGCCCAACGGCCTCGCGATCGGGCCCGATGGCAAGCTGTATTGCTGCAACAATGGCGGGTTCAACTATGTCGAATCGAACGGCTATCTGGCCCCGCACGGCATCGCCGACGATTATTCGGGCGGGCGGATCGAGCGGATCGACATCGAAACGGGCGCGGTCGAGGTCTTGTACAAAAGCGGCGATCATGGCGTCACCCTGCGCGGCCCGAACGACATCATGTTCGACGCGCACGGCGGCTTCTGGTTCACCGACCATGGCAAGGTCGATTATGCCGCGCGCTGCCACGACATCGTCGGCATTTTCTACGCCAAGGCCGACGGCAGCTTTATCGAGGAAGTGATCTTCCCGAGCTATAATCCCAACGGTGTCGGCCTCTCGCCCGACGGCAGCAAGCTTTACGTCGCCGAAACCTACACCTGCCGCCTGACGCAGTTCAACATCGTCGCGCCGGGCAAGGTCGACGACGCCGCAGGCCCCGGCGGGCCCGGCATCCCCCTCTATCGCCCCGCAGGCTATAAATTCTTCGACAGCCTGGCGATGGAGGCGAACGGCAATATCTGCGTCGCGACGATCGGCGAGTGCGGGATCAGCGTCGTCTCGCCAGCGGGCGAGCTGGTCGAATTCGTCGCGACCGACGATATCTTCACCACGAACATCGCTTTTGGTGGCCCCGACCGGCAGGATGCCTATCTGACCCTGTCGGGCACCGGCCGGCTCGTGAAGACACGCTGGGCGCGTCCGGGGCTGCAACTCCAATATTGAAAGGGCGCAATGCACGAGGAAACCCACGCCGTCACGCGGATCAGCTGGCTGCGCGCCGCGATTCTCGGCGCCAACGACGGGATCGTTTCAACTGCGAGCCTGATCGCGGGCGTCGCCGCGGCGGGCGCGTCGCAATCGTCGATCCTTGTCACCGGCACCGCAGGCCTGGTCGCGGGCGCGATGTCGATGGCGGCGGGCGAATATGTGTCGGTGAGTTCGCAGGGCGACGCGGAGAAGGCCGATGTCGAGCTGGAAAAGCGCCACCTCGCCGCCGATCCCGAGTTCGAACTCGAGGAGCTGACGCAGATCTATCAGGAGCGCGGGCTCGACCGCACGCTCGCCGAGCAGGTCGCGGTGCAGCTTACCGAGCATGACGCGCTCGACACGCATCTGCGCGACGAGCTGGGGATGACCGACGCGATGGCGGCGCGGCCGATTCAAGCGGCGGCGGCTTCGGCGGCGAGCTTTACCGCAGGCGCGGCGCTACCGCTTGCAACGGTGCTGGTCGATCGGGGCACGTCGCTGCCGTGGACGGTATCGGCGGCGTCGTTGGTCTTTCTCGCGATCCTCGGCGCGCTGGGAGCGCGGGCGGGCAATGCGCCGATGCTGCGTCCGGTCGTTCGGGTGACTTTCTGGGGCGCTATGGCAATGGCGGTGACGATGGCGATCGGGTCGCTGCTCGGCACGACGGTGGGTTGATCCGCGTCGCCACCGGGGCCGGATGCCTTGCCGCCCGACCGCGATTGTCAGGGGCGTTCCCATCTGTATGACTGTCGGCCATCTCGCGGCAGCGGGCAAATCAATCGGAGGGGTCCGGAATGAGTTCAACGAGCTGGGCGATCGACATCGATCGCGACGATATTACGCAGGTCAAATTGGTCGAAGATAGCAATGCGCCACTCACAACCGGGCAAGTGCGCGTGCATATCGACAGCTATGCGATGACCGCGAACAACATCACTTACGCAGTGTTCGGGAAGCCCGCCGGGCTGTTCGGCAACGATCAGGGCTATTGGGATTTCTTCGCCGAGCTGGATACGCCCGGCCGTCTGCCCGTCTGGGGTTTTGCGACGGTGACCGAAAGCGCGGCCGAGGGTGTTGCGGTCGGCGACCGTTTCTATGGCTATTATCCGATGGCGGAGAGTGCGGTGCTGACCGTCGGCAAGGCGGGTCCGGGCGGCTTTACGGATGTGACGCCGCGTCGCACCACCCTGCCCCCCATCTACAACAATTATCAGCGGATCGAGGCGCTGCCCGACTATCGCGCCGCGGATCATGATTATTGGCCGGTGTTCCGCCCGCTGTTCCTCACCGGCTGGCTGATCGCCGACCAGTTCGAGGATGAGGGCGATTATGGCGTCCAACAGATTTTGATCGCCAGCGCGTCGAGCAAGACCGCGATCGGCCTCGGCTTCGCGCTCAAACTGCGTACCGACCGGCCTGAAACGATCGGGCTGACCAGCGCCGCCAATGTCGAAGCAATCGCGGCGCAGGGCATTTACGACCGCGTGATCAGCTATGACCAGATCATGACGCTGAACGCGACCACCCCCGCCGCATTGGTCGATATGGCGGGCAATGGCGCGGTGACCCGCGTGGTGCACAGCCATTTCGGCAACCAGCTTCAGGCCTCGATCATCGTCGGCAAGTCGCACTGGGATGCACAGGCCGATGTCGAAGGGCTGCCAGGCCCCGAACGCCAGGGCTTTTTCGCACCCGGCCGCAGCCAGAAACGGATCGCCGACTGGGGCGGCGCGGCGTTCGGGCAGAAGATTGCCAAGGCGTGGCTGGCGTTCATGGACGTTGCGCCGCGGCTGGCATCGGTCGATAAACGCAGCGGCGGCGATGCGGCGCTCGCTGCCTATCGGGAGATGCTCTCGGGACAGACAGACCCCAAAATAGGGATCGTCGTCGTTCCATGAGGGTCGCACGGAGCAATCCCTTTCACCGCCGCAGGACGAAAGGACCAGCTATGCTTCGTACCGTTGTTGTCGCTACTTTGCTTGCTTTCTCGCTGCCGGCCGGAGCGATGCTTGCCGAAACGCCGAAGGCAGCACCGGCGCACAAGGCCGATCTCGCCGACCGCGTCGCGGGCACCTACAAGGGCGATGTGATCTCCGACGCGCGCGGATCGTCGCGGAACAATGTGACGATCACCGTGACGCGCACGGGCCCGAACAAGGTCGAGGTCAAATCGGACTATCCGCGTATCCCTGCCGTCACCATCCCGCTCGAAAAAGCGATGGACGCGATCCTCGCGGCGAGCGGGCCGTCGGTTTTCCTGCTCGACACGGTGCGCTCGCCCGACCGGCTTGACCTCACCATCGACGATGCCAGCTGGTCGGGCACGCGCGTCGCCGCTCCTGCCAAGAAATAAGGTTGCTCCCTCCCGCATGACTTACACGACCGTTATTTTCGACTTCGGCGGCGTCATCACGGCGTCTCCGTTCGAAGCCTTCAATCGCCTTGAGGAAGAACGGGGGCTGCCGCGCGATTTCGTGCGCCGCGTCAACAGCGCCGATCCCGACGGCAATGCCTGGGCGAAGTTCGAGCGCGCCGAAATCGATGCCGCGGCGTTCGATACATTGTTCGCCGAAGAGGCGCGCGCGCTGGGGCATGAGCTGGAAGGCGAAGCCGTGCTCGCGGTGATCGCGGGCGCGGTGCGTCCGGCGATGGTTGCGGCGCTCGACACGTTGAAGGCCAAGGGGCTGCGCATCGGCTGCATCACGAACAATGTTCCCGGCGGCAAGATGGGGATCAAAGGCGCGGGCATGACGCGCAGCGAGGAAGCCGCGAACGAGGTCGCAAAGATCATGTCGCGGTTCGAGCATGTCATCGAGTCGAGCAAGGCGGGGGTGCGCAAGCCCGATCCGCGGATTTACGAAATGATGTGCGAGGCGCTTGGCGTCGAGCCTGGGGAGTGCATCTATCTCGATGACCTTGGCATCAACTGCAAACCCGCGGCGGCGCTAGGTATGCACGCGATCAAGGTGACGAGCGGCGAACAGGCGATTGCCGACCTGTCGGCGGTGCTGGGGCTCGAGCTGCCCTGACGATCGGTTTTTCGAGTGCGCGGTGAATGTCTGTTTTGGGGTGGTAAGCGGACGTAGCCCTCTCCCCTTCAGGGGAGAGGGTTGGGAGAGGGGGCGGAAGCAGTTCAAGCCGCCGCTTCCGCGAGGTTCAGCTTCGCCGCACGTTCGAAGATTTGCGTCAGCACGGGTTCGGTGTCCGCAACGCGCATCGCGACCTGAAACTCGACCGGGGCCAGCGCGGGCATGCCGTCGATCCGGGCCAGCGCGCCGCTCGCCACCTCGCTGCGCACCATCGGCTGCGGGAAGATGCCGATCCCCCCGCCGGCCTTGGCAATGTCGATCATCGTGCGCGCATTGTTGCAGAGGTTGAGCGATTTTTGCGCGATGCGCGACGCCGCGATCGCCTCGCGCATCCGGCCGTGGATCGGCGAATGGCTGGCGAGCGACCAGACGGGAAGCGCCGCCTCGCCGCCGGCAAAGGCCGATGCGACGATGGGACTCGCGAGCCACACCAGCTCAACCGCGCCGATCGGGCTCGTTTTCAGCGCCGGGTGCGCGATCGGTCCCGCGGCAAAGGCGATGTCGGTGCGTCCGGTCAGAAGCTGTTGGATCAAATTCGCGGTGAGGTCGATTTCGATTTCGAGCCCGACATTGGGCATATCGGCCTTCAATCCGGCAACGAAAGCGGGAAGGCAGCTCGCCGCCGCGATCTCGCCCGCGCCGATGCGCACCACGCCGCTCGCCTCGCCATATCCGCCGCTGCCGAGCAGCGCGACCTGCATGTCGCGGAGCAGCGGGTCGCAGTCGCGCACCAGCTTGCGCCCCGCCGCGGTGAGCGACATAGCGCGGCCTTCGCGGCGGAACAGCGCGGTGCCGAGGCGCTGTTCGAGCTCGCGCATCCGCGCCGACACCGTCGGCTGGGTCGTGTTGAGCCGCTCGGCCGCAGCCGAGAATGTCCCGAGCCGGTCGATCCAGAGCAGGGTTTCGAGATGATAGAGCGAGACGCGATTGATAGACATCGTCTATGTATAATCCAAAAATCGAACAATTAGAATTGATGGATCAAATGCGCCAAGGTCGCGCGACATCATTCAGGAGAGCCGTCCCATGGGGAAGAAGCAATATCCCGACGCCGCCGCCGCCCTCGAAGGCCTGCTGTTTGACGGCATGCAGATTTGCGCAGGCGGTTTCGGCCTGTGCGGTATCCCCGAACGGCTGATCGACGCGATCCGCGATGCGGGCACCAAGGATCTGACGATCGCCAGCAACAACGCCGGGATCGACGGCGAAGGGCTCGGCAAGCTGCTCCGTACCAAACAGGTCAAGAAGATGATCTCGTCCTATGTCGGTGAGAATAAGGAATTCGAACGGCAATATCTGGCGGGCGAGCTCGAGGTCGAATTCTGCCCGCAGGGCACGCTCGCCGAACGCTGCCGTGCCGGCGGTGCGGGCATCCCGGGCTTTTACACCAAGACCGGCGTCGGCACGCTGGTCGCCGAGGGCAAGGAAGTGAAGAGTTTCGACGGACAGGAGTATATCCTCGAACGCGGCATCTTCGCCGACTTGGCGATCATCAAGGGCTGGAAAGCCGACGAGAGCGGAAACCTCATCTTCCGCAAGACCGCGCGCAACTTCAACCAGCCGATGGCGACCGCGGCGAAAATCTGCGTCGCCGAAGTCGAGGAAATCGTCCCCGTCGGCAGCCTCGATCCCGACGCGATCCACCTGCCCGGCATTTATGTAAAGCGGCTCGTCCTTGGCGCGCCGTACGACAAGAAGATCGAATTCCGCACGACGCGCCCGCGCCAAGAAAACGTCAGCCCGGCGTGATGCGCGGCTTCGCCATCACAGCGAGCTTGCTGCTCGCGGGCTGCGCGAGCGCGCCGGCCGAGGTCGCGACGGCACCGGCTGCGCCAACGGCTCCTGTGGAAGCCGCCAAGCCGCCCGTTGCGCTGCAATATCTTTACGGCTCGCCCGAGGCTGCGGTCGCGGTACGCGCGACCAATGCGCGGATCGCCGACTATGGCGTGGGACGGATCAATCAACGTCCGAAGGACAGCGTTGTCCTCGCGGCCGGTGCGACGATGGACACGCCGGCGTTCGAACCTTGCGGCACCAAGCCCTTTGCTGCGGTGTTCGACGCCGACGAGACGTTGATCTGGAACCTCGGCCCGATGCGCTACTTCGCCGAAAAGGGTACGGCGTTCGACGTGAAGGTCTGGGACCAGTGGGAAAAGACCGGCGCGGGCAAGGCGGCCGCGATGCCCGGCAGCGTCGAGATGGTGAACAAGCTCCGCGCCGCAGGGATCACCGTCATCGCCAACACCAACCGCAGCGCCGCCAATGCCAAGGGCAGCGAGGATACGCTGCGCGCCGCCGGGCTTGGCGAGTTCAAGCATGGCGAGACGTTGTTTCTGATGGGCGACGATGCCACCGGGTCGAGCAAGGATGGACGGCGCGCGACGATCGCGTCGAAATATTGTGTCATCATCCTCGGCGGCGACCAGCTTGGCGATTTCAGCCAGCAGTTCAACGTCAAGGATCTGCCCGCCGCGCAGCGCATGGCGCTCGCCACCAGCGCCGCCGCCACCGCACTCTGGGACAAGGGCTGGTTCCTGTTTCCCAACCCCGTCTATGGCCCGTGGGAAAAACTGGGCTGGGGCGACGCCTTCCCCTCCGACAAACAATGGGAGCCAAGCCAATGAGCTGGACGCGTGATGACATGGCGGCGCGTGCCGCGAAGGAACTGCAGGACGGCTATTACGTCAACCTCGGCATCGGCATCCCGACGCTCGTTGCGAACCATATTCCCGCGGGGATGACGGTGACGCTGCAGTCGGAAAATGGCATGCTCGGCATCGGCCCCTTTCCCTATGAGGGCGACGAGGATCCCGACCTGATCAACGCGGGCAAACAGACGATCAGCGAATTGCCGCAATCGGCCTATTTCAGCTCGGCGGACAGTTTTGCGATGATCCGCGGCGGGCATATCGACCTGACCGTATTGGGCGCGATGGAGATCGCCGAGAATGGCGACATCGCCAACTGGATGATCCCCGGCAAGATGATCAAGGGCATGGGCGGCGCGATGGATCTCGTCGCCGGGGTCAAGAAGATCATCGTCGTGATGGAACATAACGCCAAGGACGGCAGCCCGAAATTCATCCCCGAATGCACGCTGCCGCTGACCGGCAAGAATGTCGTCGACATGATCATCACCGACCTCGCGGTGTTCAAGCGCGACGACCATGACAGCCCGTTCCGGCTGATCGAACTCGCTCCGGGGGTGACGGCGGTGGATGTCGCGGCTAAGACGACGGCCAATTATGAGGTCGCAGTCTAAAAACAAGTCCAGAAAGCCGGTTCTCACCACCCTCATCGCGGTCGTCGCGCTGGGGTTGGCGGGCTGGTTTGGCATTCACGCGCTCGGCGGAAAGCATCCGCTTGCCAGCGTTCCGATTCCGATCAAGGCGCCGGAAAACCTGCCCGATACGCCCGCCGAATGGCGCGGGCGGATCGACTATCGCGCGCTCGACAAGCAACTTACCGCCCTGTCGCAGCGCCCCGAAATGGCGGGACTCGCGGTGGCGGTGGTCGAGGACGGCAAGCTCAGCTTTGTCCGCACCTATGGCGTCGCCGACAAGTCGACGGGCGCGCCGGTGACGCCGCAAACGCTGTTCCGCTGGGCGTCGGTTTCGAAAACCGCGACGGGGGCCCTGGCGGCGGCGCTCGCCAAGGATGGCAAGGTCGATCTGGACCGGTCGGTCGCCAGCTGGCGCACGTCACTGCGCCTGCCCGGCGGCGCCGAGGAGCGAGTCACGGTGGGCGACCTGCTCGCTCAGCGGACCGGCCTCACCAAAAACGCCTATGACGAGAAGCTGGAGGAAGGACAGAGTCCGCAATTGCTGCGCGCGAGCTTGGCCCTCGCGCCGCTGCAGTGCGAGCCCGGCACCTGCCACACCTATCAGAATATCGCCTTCGACACCGCGAGCGAAATATTGGGCAAGGCCGCGAACGAACTGTTCCCCGACGCGGTCGAGGACCGGTTTTTCCGCCCGCTCGGCATGGTCAGCGCGGGTTATGGTAAGGACCGGCTGACGGGCGCCAAGGACTGGGCGAAGCCGCATCGCGGCGCGCAGGTGCGCCCGATCAAGGACGCCTATTGGCGCGTTCCCGCCGCCGCGGGGGTCGAAAGCGATATCGTCGATTTCGCGACATGGATGCAGGCAATGATGGGCAGCCGTCCCGATGTGCTGCCGGGCGCGGTGCTGGAGGTTGCGCATCGTCCGCGTGTCGGCACGGGGCGGCTCTATGGCGGCACATTGCGCGCGGCCACGGGCGATGCGGGCTATGGCCTCGGCTGGCGCAGCTTCACCTATGGCGGGCGCCGGCTCGAAGGCCATTCGGGCGCGGTCGAAGGATATCGTGCAACGATGATTTTCGAACCATCCACGCGGACGGGCGTCGTCGCGCTGTGGAACGCCGATTGGGGATTTCCCTTTCGTATCCCGTTCACGGTGATCGACAGCTATCATGGGCGCGACGACGCGGGCTGGCTCGACCTCGGCGAACTACCGCCGGTGCGGGGCGGGGCCGCCAAGCGCCATCCGGTTCCGACGGCGCCAAAAGGCTAACCGCCTTCCCCCCCATCCGCCGCCTGTGTATGAGGCGCTCCGACAAGTCCGGAAGGAGATATAGGATGCGCGTACTACTGACCGGATCGTCGGGTTGGTTGGGGCGCTATCTCGCTCCGCTGCTCGCCCGGAACGGCCATGAGGTCACCGGGCTCGACGTCGTACCGGGCGCGCATACACAGGTGATCGGCACCGTTGCCGACCGCGCGCTGATCGACCGGACGATGGGCGAGCATGGCATCGAGGCGGTGATCCATGGCGGCGCGCTGCACAAGCCCGACATCGTGCGTTATCCGCGGCAGGCCTTCGTCGACGTCAATGTCAGCGGTACGCTGAACCTGATCGAAGCCGCGGTCGCCGCGGGCAACGACCGTTTTCTTTTTACCTCGACGACCTCGTTGATGATCCGCGCCGATGTGCGCGAGGGTGCGGGCGAGGCGGGCGCGTGGTGGATGGACGAAGATTTCGGTCCGATCGAGCCGCGCAACATTTACGGGATCACCAAGCTTGCCGCCGAACAGGCGTGCCGGCTGGTCCACCGCGAGCATGGCATCGCGGTGGCGATCCTGCGCACGGGGCGCTTCTTCCCCGAGGATGATGACACGCATGCCGTGCCGAGCGGCCCAAACCTGAAAGCGAACGAGCTACTGAACCGGCGTTTGACGGTCGAAGATGCCGCCGCCGCGCATCTCGCGGCACTCGAGGCCGCACCGAAAATCGGCTGCGACACCTTCATCCTCTCGGCCCCGCCCCCGTTCGTGCGCGAGGAAGCCGAAGAGCTGGCCCGCGATGCGCGCGCGGTGATTGCGCGCCACCATCCTGACGCCGCCGAGCTCTATACCGCCAGAGGCTGGGTGCTCCCCGAGACGATCGACCGCGTTTACGACCCGTCGCGCGCCGAACGCCGCTTCGGCTGGCGCGCCCAAAGCGACTTCGGCAGCGTGCTCGCCGCGCTCCGCGACGGCACCGACCTGCCCTTTGCGCACGATCCCGACTATACCTCGCCCATCATCGCACAGGAGCGCGACGCATGTATGTGCTGATCACCGCCAACCGCAATTATTCGAGCTGGTCGCTGCGCCCGTGGATGCTGATGCAAGGGCTCGGCATCGACTTCGAGGACCAGATCGAGCCCTTTACCAACCCGATCAATTATGACGAATTTCGCAGCTTTTCGCCGACCGGACAGGTGCCCGCACTGCTCGACGAAGGGCGGACGGTTTATGATTCGCTTGGCATCACGCTCTATCTTGCCGACCGGCACGAGGGCGTATGGCCGACTGATCCCGACGCGCGCGCATGGGCGCAATGCGCGGCAGCGGAAATGCACAGCGGCTTTTCGGCGCTGCGGGGCGACTGCACGATGAACGTCGGGGTTCGCGTCACGCCAAAACCGCCGTCGGGCGCGCTCCGGCTCGACGTCGCGCGCATCCGCGAATTGTTCGCCGAGGGCCTGTCGCGCTTCGACGGCCCCTTCCTCGCGGGTGACCGCTTCACCGCGGTCGATGCCTTCTTTGCGCCCGTCGCCTTCCGTATCCGCACCTATGGCCTCGACGTCGGCACCGGAAAGGCGTGGGTCGACCATATGCTTGCGCATCCCGCGATGCAGGATTGGGAAAGCCAGGCCCTCGCCGAAAGCTGGCGCGAGGAAAGCCATGAGGAAGAATTGATGGCGGCGGGGATGATTACCGCCGATTATCGGACGGCCTAAGCGCCCAATCCATCGTCATTGCGAGCGTAGCGAAGCAATCCAAAGCGCTTTACGCTACTCTGGATTGCCGCGTCGCCTTCGGCTCCCCGCAATGACGGGAATTAATCGACCAGCGCGCCACGCACGACCGCGACTCCGGATTCACGCTGCATCTTCAGCTCCGCCTTCAGCTTCGCGGGATCGCGCGCGAAGACGAAACCGAAACTGACCCCGCCCTCCTTGCCGATCGTCGCATGGTGGAGCTTGTGCGCTTGCACCAGCCGCTTGGCATAGCCGCGGCGCGGCACCCAATGGAAATAGCGCTGGTGGACGAGCCCGTCGTGTACCAGCGTGTAGATGATGCCGTAGAAGAGGATGCCGAGCCCGATCCATGTTCCGGGCTCCCACGCTTCCGCGCCCATGATCATCGGGCTGCCGATCACGAACATCGAAATACTCATCGCGGCGCCGACGAGGCCGAACAAGTCGTTCTTTTCCAATAGCTTGTTGTGCGGTTCATGATGGTCGCGGTGCCAAGCCCATCCGAAACCGTGCATGATATATTTGTGGCTCGCCCAGGCGACCAACTCCATCGCCACGACGGTGGCAAGAATGAGCGCGATGATGGCGAGCGTCGACATGGGGGCATTATAGGCTAGTTCCTCAAGCGAGGCCACCTCCCCTCATTCGTCATCCCGGACTTGATCCGGGATCCATCCCAACAGCCGATGCTGTGGACCCCGGATCAAGTCCGGGGTGACGGAGGGGGAGCACGAGAAACTCCACGACCGAAAATTGCGTTTTTGATCGCCACTCGCTTGCATTGTTATGCCACGGGCTTAAGTGAACCGCATGACCCGGCCCCGCACCCTTTATGAGAAAATCTGGGACGCGCATGTCGTCGAACAGCGCCCCGATGCCACCTGCCTGATCTTCATCGACCGTCACCTCGTCCATGAAGTCACCAGTCCGCAAGCCTTTGCGGGGCTTCGCGCGAACGGGCGCACGGTGCGCCGCCCCGACCTGACGCTCGCGGTCCCCGACCATAATCTGCCGACGACGGCGCGAAAGGACGCAGCGGGCAACCGGCTGCCAATCGCCGACATCGAAAGCGCCGCGCAGCTCGCCGCGCTCGAAACCAACGCCCCCGCGTTCGGCATCCGCTATATCGACGCGGTCGCGCCCGAACAGGGCATCGTCCATGTCGTCGGCCCCGAGCAGGGCTTTTCGCTGCCCGGCACGACGATCGTCTGCGGCGACAGCCACACCGCCTGCCACGGCGGCATCGGCGCGCTCGCCTTTGGCATCGGGACGAGCGAGGTCGAGCATGTGCTCGCGACGCAGACCCTGCTGCTCCAGCCGTCGAAGACGATGGAAGTGCGCGTCGAAGGCGAGGTCGGCCCCGGCGTGTCGGCGAAGGACATCATCCTCCACATCACCGGCGTCATCGGCGCTGCGGGGGGCACCGGCCATGTCATCGAATATACAGGCAGCGCGATTCGCGCGCTGAGCATCGAGGGCCGGCTGACCGTGAGCAACATGGCGATCGAAGGCGGCGCGCGCGCCGGGCTGATCGCGCCCGACGACACGACCTTCACCTACCTCAAGGGCCGCCCCTATGCGCCGAAGGGTGCCGATTGGGACGCGGCGGTCGCCTATTGGAAGAGCCTCGCGACCGATCCCGGCGCGACCTATGACAAGACCGTCGTGATCGACGCCGCCGACATCGCGCCGAGCGTCACCTGGGGCACCAGCCCCGAGGATGTCGTACCGATCACCGGCACCGTCCCGGCACCGGGCAGCTTTGCCGACCCGTCGAAGCAGAGCGCGGCGGCCAAATCGCTCGCTTACATGGGGCTCGAACCCGGGACGCGCATGCAGGACGTGCCGATCGAAAATATCTTCATCGGCAGCTGCACCAACAGCCGCATAGAGGATTTGCGCGCCGCCGCCGCGGTGCTCAAGGGCCGCCACAAGGCCGACAATGTCAAATGGGCGATCGTCGTTCCCGGCTCGGGGCTGGTGAAGGCGCAGGCCGAGGCCGAAGGGCTCGACCGCATCTTTACCGACGCCGGCCTCGAATGGCGCGAGCCCGGCTGTTCGGCGTGTCTGGCGATGAACCCCGACAAGGTGCCCGCGGGCGAACGCTGCGCGTCGACGAGCAATCGCAATTTCGTCGGCCGCCAGGGGCCGGGCGCGCGCACCCACCTCGTTTCGCCCGCGATGGCGGCGGCGGCGGCGGTAACGGGCAGGCTCACCGATGTGCGGGAGCTGATGGCATGACCCCGCTGGACAAGGTCGAAGGCCGCGCGATTCCGTTCGGGCTGAAGAATGTCGACACCGACGTCATCATTCCGGCACACTGGCTGAAGACAACGACGCGCGAGGGCATGGGGCGCGGGGCGTTCGAAAGCCTGCGCGCCGATCCCGACAATCTGTTCGACAGCGCCGATTTCAAGGGCGCACCGATCCTGATCGCGGGCGACAATTTCGGCTGCGGATCGAGCCGCGAACATGCCGCCTGGGCGCTCGGCGACCTTGGCATCCGCGTCGTGATCGCGCCCTCTTACTCGGACATTTTCTCGGGCAATGCGGTAAAGAACGGCATCCTGCCGGTTGTGTTGCCGCAAGGGGCGATCGATCGGTTGATGGAGGTCGCCGCGACCGATCCGGTCTTCGTCGATCTTGAGCATCAGACGGTGACGACGCCTTTCCAGGACCGCTTCGCCTTCGAGATCGATCCGTTCCGCAAGATGTGCCTGCTTGGCGGGCTCGACGAGATTTCGCTGACCGAAAAAAGCGACGCCGCGATCGGCGCCTATGAACGACAGCTCGACGCGGATCGTCCATGGATGCGCCCCGCAGCGTAAGACCAAAAAATATCATAAAGAGGAGAAGATGATGAAGGCTCTCTTGTCGACCGCAACCGGCGGCCCCGAAACGCTCACTTTGGGCGAACTGCCGCGCCCGACCGCGGGCAAGGGTCAGATCGTGATCGATGTGAAGGCCTGCGCCGTCAACTTCCCCGACGTGCTGATCATCGAGGATAAATATCAGTTCCGCCCCGAACGCCCCTTCGCCCCCGGCGGTGAAGTCGCGGGGCTGGTCGCCGAAGTCGGCGAAGGTGTCACCGAGTTCAAGGTCGGCGACCGCGTGATCGCGGGCTGCGGCAATGGCGGCATGTCCGAAGCGGTCGCGGTGTCGGTGCACAATGTCTATCATCTGCCCGACGCGCATGGCTTCGCCGAGGGCGCCTCGCTGCTCATGACCTATGGCACCAGCATCCACGCGCTCGTCGATCGCGGCCATATCGGTGAGGGCGATACGTTGCTCGTGCTCGGCGCCTCGGGCGGCGTCGGGATCGCCGCAGTCGAATTGGGCAAGGCATTCGGCGCACGCGTCGTCGCGGGCGTGTCGAGCGAAGCCAAAGCCGAGATCGCGCGCCAGGCCGGCGCCGATGAGGTCGTCGTCTATGGCTATCAGCCTTTCGACAAGGATGCGTCGAAGGCGCTCGCCGAAAAGTTCAAGGCGGCGGTCGGGCCCAATGGCGCAAATGTCATTTATGATGCCGTGGGCGGCGATTATGCCGAGCCCGCGCTGCGCGCGATCGCATGGGAGGGCCGCTATCTTGTCGTCGGCTTCCCGGCGGGCATTCCGCGCCTGCCGCTCAACCTGACGCTGCTCAAGAGCTGCGACGTCGCCGGGGTGTTCTGGGGCGCGTTCGTCGCCCGCGAACCGGTGCGCAATCGCGCCAATATCGCGCGGCTGTTTCAGCTATGGGAACAGGGCAAGATCAAGCCGCGCGTGACCGAGAGCTTCGCGCTTGCCGATGGCGGCAAGGCGATCGCCAAACTGGGCGACCGCAGCGCGGTCGGCAAACTGGTCGTCACGATCTGAAATATCGCCCCGACCCCGCGCTGACCGAAGCCTTGCGGGCGCTCGCCGCGTCGGGGCGAATCGCGGTGCGGGTGACGCCGGGTGCCAGCCGCGAGGCGGTGACGGTCGAAGGGGATATGGTGCATCTCCGCGTCACCGCTCCGCCCGCCGACGGTGCCGCGAATGAGGCAGTGCTGCGCCTGCTTGCCGCCGCATTGGGGCGTCCACCGCGCGATCTGACGCTGCTGCGCGGCGCGGCCGCGCGCATAAAATTGATCGGAATTGCGACGAGCCGATAGCGCCGGGTTAACCAATTGGCAGGAGCTGGACGCTATAGCCCGGAGCAGGACTAGCTGGACCAAGGTGGATCAATGGCGAAGCGCCGCTCGACAAGCGAAGAGGGAGACGCGAGTATCGCGAATATTTCGCGTACCCGCCGCGCGCAGCTTGTCGCCGAATTCGAAGGCGAGCTCGGCATCGATTATAAGGCGCGCGCCAAGGCCGAAGAGGCCGAGCGCCGCTGGATCGCCCGCAAGACCTTCATCGTCTGGACGATCGCGGTGATGTTTTTTGCCATCGCGTGCCAGAAACTGTGGATCATGGGCAACGACGTCGACGTGCCCTTTTCCGACATCAACCCGGTGCGCAGCATCTTCGGCGAATGAAAAGCCGATAGTCGAGGCAACGGGGCCGCGATCGCTCGCGACCCCGCAAATCCGCTAAAAGTCGATCAGTAAACGCGCGCCTTCGGCTTGATATATTCGACGTCGTCCGACAGCGTATATTCGTGGACCGGACGGTAATCGAGGCGGACGCCGCCGCCCTTGCCGCCCCAGCCGTCGAACCAGCTGATCGTGTGCTTCATCCAGTTCGCGTCGTCGCGGTTCGGGAAATCCTCGTGCGCGTGCGCGCCGCGGCTTTCCTTGCGGTTGAACGCCGAATGCATCGTCACGGTCGCCTGCGAAATCAGGTTGTCGAGCTCGAGCGTTTCGATGAGGTCGGTGTTCCAGATCAGGCTGCGGTCGGTGACATGGATGTCGTTCATCCGCTGATAGGTCTTGGTCAGCTTTTCCTTGCCCTCGGCCATCAGTTCGTCGGTGCGGAACACCGCGGCGTGCGCAGACATTGCGCGCTGCATTTCGAGGCGGATTTCGGCGGTCGGCGAGCCGCCATTGGCGTTGCGGAAATGGTCGAGGCGGCCGAGCGCAAGGTCGGCGCTGTCCTTGGGCAGCGGCTGTTGTGCCGCGCCGGGGGTGATGATTTCCTTGAGCCGGTGACCCGTCGCGCGTCCAAAGACGACGAGGTCGATCAGGCTGTTCGAGCCGAGGCGGTTCGCGCCGTGGACCGACACGCACGCCGCTTCACCGACCGCGAACAGGCCGGGGACGACGGTGTCGGGGCCATCCTTGCCCAAGGTCACGACTTCGCCATGATAGTTACAAGGGATGCCGCCCATATTATAATGGACCGTCGGTACGACGGGCAGCGGCTGGCGCGTCAGGTCGACGCCCGCGAAAACCTTGCCGCTTTCGGTGATCCCCGGAAGGCGTTCGTGGAGCACCGCGGGATCGATATGATCGAGGTGCAGGAAGATATGATCCTTGTGCGGGCCGACGCCGCGGCCTTCGCGGATTTCGAGCGCCATCGAACGCGAGACGACGTCGCGCGATGCCAGATCCTTCGCCGAGGGGGCGTAGCGTTCCATGAAACGCTCGCCCTCGGAATTGGTGAGATAACCGCCCTCGCCGCGCGCGCCCTCGGTGATGAGGACGCCGGCGCCGTAGATGCCGGTCGGGTGGAACTGGACGAATTCCATGTCCTGCAAAGGCAGGCCGGCGCGCAGCACCATGCCGCCGCCGTCACCGGTGCAGGTATGCGCCGAGGTCGCGGTGAAATAGCTGCGGCCATAACCGCCGGTCGCGAGAACGACGGCCTGCGAGCGGAAACGGTGGATGCTGCCATCCTCGAGGCACATCGCGATAACGCCGCGGCAGGCGCCGTCTTCCATGATCAGGTCGAGCGCGAAATATTCGACGAAGAAGTCAGCGTCGTACTTCAGGCTCTGCTGATAGAGCGCGTGGAGCATCGCATGGCCGGTGCGGTCGGCCGCTGCGGCGGTGCGCTGCACCGGCGGGCCTTCGCCCATATTCTGCATATGGCCGCCGAACGGGCGCTGGTAGATGGTGCCGTCCTGATTGCGACTGAACGGCACGCCGGCGTGCTCGAGTTCATAGACCGCGTTCGGCGCCTCGCGCACCATATATTCGATCGCGTCCTGGTCGCCGAGCCAGTCAGAGCCCTTGACGGTGTCGTACATATGCCACTGCCAATGGTCGGGCGAATTGTTGCCGAGCGAGGCGGCGATGCCGCCCTGCGCGGCAACGGTGTGGCTGCGTGTCGGGAACACTTTGGTGATGCAGGCGGTCTTGAGTCCGGCTTCGGCGCTGCCCATCGTGGCGCGCAGGCCCGACCCGCCGGCCCCGACGACGACTGTGTCATAGATATGGTCGATGATCTTATAGGCTTCGGTCATCTTACATGCCCCCCGGAGCGAGCCCGGTGGCGGGCGCCAGCGCGATGCGGATGATGGCGAAAATGCCGTAAGCGGCGCCGCCGATCGCGTAGAAGTTGAGAAGGACGAGCGACAGCAGCTTGGCCGCCTCGCCGTGGACATAATCCTCGATCATCACCTGCAGCCCGAGGCGCAAATGCCAGAAGACGTTCGCGGTCATTAGGATCAGCGCGAGCGCGACGGTCGGGTTCGACGCCCAGCGCAACACCGCAGCATGATCGCCGAGCGGCAGCCGGAACATCGAGACGACGAACCAGGTGACGAGCAGGATGTTGCCGAGCGCGGTCAGGCGCTGCTGGATCCAGTGGTGCGAGCCATGATGCGACGAGCCGAGCCCGCGCACACGGCCGAGACGCGTTCCATTACCCATTGAGCGCCCCCTTGAAGACATAGAGCCAGACTGCGGCGGTCGCGGTGATCGAGCCGACAAAAACAAGGATCGAGAAGATCTTGTTCGTCTTGAGCTCATAGCCCGCGCCGGTGTCGAGCACGAAGTGACGCAGGCCCGAGAAGAGATGCTGGAAGAACGCCCAGGTCAGGCCGATCAGCACGACCTTGCCGAGGATATTGGTGATCTGGTGGAGCGTGCCGATCTCCGGGCTGGGATCGTGCCACACGCAGGCGAGGAACGCCGCATAGGCATCGGGCCCCGCGGCGAGTGCGCCGAGCCACCAGAGAAACATCAGGCCGCCGACGATCGCGAGACCGTCGCCGCTGACGCGGTGGAAGATGGAGACCGCCATCGCGGGGCTCCATTTATATACCTGCAAATGCGGGGAGCGCGGACGCGCGCTCGGTTCGTTGCCAGCCATATCAGCCCTGTCCTGACTCTAAACGGTCGATGCGGTGCCGGTTAAGCCTTCCCGCCACGATATGCAATTGCTTAGGAGCATAGGCGAATGAATTGCGGACGTGTCGTTCGATCTCCGTCGGTCCGAGCGCCGTGGATCTCGCCTTGCATGGTAGCTAACGACCGGGGAGCTGCCATAAAGCCCTCTCCCTTTGGGAGAGGGTGAACGTCCGCTCACCACCCTAAAACGGTCATTTGGCCACAACGAAAAAAGGGCGGCACATGGCCACCCTTCCCGGCCCCGGCTCAAGTCCAGGATAGCGCATTTCGACGGCCACACGCTTTCAGCGCGTGAGAAAATGCCTCACTTGATCTTGCCGCGGTTCGCGTAGAGCAGCGCCGCAATCACCGCAGCTGAACCGATACCGAGACCGGCGGCAGCCGCGGTTTTCCATCCGCGCTTGACGTTTTCGCCCTTCGACGCTTCTTTGTCGGCTGCTTCGGCGGCGTCCGCAGCTTCCTTCTGCTGCTGCCGCTCACGCGCAGCGCGCAGCACTTCATTTTCTTCCTGTTCGTCGTCGCCTGAAGAGGTGGGCGGCGGCGGGGGGGGCGCTTGGTCGGTCATCGTCTCACTTATGTCCTTTTGTCAGGCGAGTGCCTGCTCCACAGGCACATAATCGGTTCCGATCGCCTCCGCTACGGCTTCGAACGTCACCTTACCATTCCAAACGTTCAAACCCTGCGCAAGATGCACGTCGCGTTTCAACGCTTCTTTCCACCCCAGATCGGCGATGCGCAGCGCGTGCGGCAGGGTGACGTTGTTGAGCGCATAGGTGCTGGTGCGCGCGACCGCGCCCGGCATGTTCGCGACCGCATAATGGACGATGCCGTCGACGACATAGGTCGGGTCGGCGTGGGTGGTCGCGTGGCTGGTCTCAAAACAGCCGCCCTGGTCGATCGCGACGTCGACGAGCACCGAGCCGGGGCGCATCGTGCCGAGCATTTCGCGCGTGACGAGCTTGGGCGCTTCGGCTCCGGGAATCAGCACCGCGCCGATGACGAGGTCGGCCTCGGCGACGCATTCGGCCAGATTGGCGCGGTTCGAGAAGCGCGTCTTGGCGCGCGCCTCGAAAAAGGTGCCGACGCGCTCCAGCACTTCGGGATCGCGGTCGAGGATGGTGACGTCGGCGCCGAGGCCTGCCGCCATCTGCGCCGCGTTGAAACCGACGACGCCGCCGCCGATGATGCAGATCTTGCCCGGCGCGACGCCGGGAACGCCGCCGAGCAGCACCCCGCGGCCGCCATGCGCCTTTTCGAGCGCGGTCGCGCCGGCTTGGATCGACATGCGCCCCGCGACCTGGCTCATCGGTTTGAGCAGCGGCAGGCCGCCGTGCGGCGAGGTCACGGTCTCATAGGCGATGCACACCGCACCCGATGCCATCAGGTCGCGCGTCTGGTCGGGATCGGGCGCCAGGTGGAGATAGGTGTAGAGGATCTGGCCCTCGCGCAGCATCGCGCGTTCGACCGGCTGGGGTTCCTTGACCTTCACGACCATCTCGCAGGTCGCGAAAATCTCTTCCGCCGTCTGGACGATCTCGGCGCCGGCCTCGACATAATAGCGGTCGTGCGCGCCAATGCCTTCGCCCGCGCCGGTCTGCACCAGCACGCGGTGGCCGTGGACGACGAGCTCGCGCGCGCTTTCGGGGGTCAGCCCGACGCGATATTCGTGATTCTTGATTTCCTTGGGGGTGCCGATGATCATGGTCGCTCTCCACATATGGATGTCGCCGACGATCGACAGGACCGCCGAAACTTGTCGGCGCTTGTATCAGGAAAGGCGTGCGAGGTGCTTGCATATGCTCCTCTGATTTTGCACAAGCGCGCGATATTTTCGCGCCATATGGGCTGATCACGCAATATGATTGATCGCATCGACGCAAAGCTGCTTCACCTGCTGCAACGCGAAGGCCCCAAGCCGGCGGCCGAGCTTGGCGAGATCGTCGGGCTGTCGGCCTCGGCGTGCCACCGGCGCATCCGTGCGCTCGAGGCGGCGGGGATCATCACCGGCTATGCCGCGCGGCTCGCCCCCGATCGCATCGGCCTCGGGCTCGACGTCTTCGTCGATATCAGCCTGACGTCGCAGAGCGAAGAGGCGCTGACCGCGTTCGAAAGCGCGGTGAAGAGTTTTGACGAGATCCTCGAATGCCAGCTTTTGTCGGGAGCGTCGGATTATCGCCTCCGCGTCGCGGCGCGCAACGTCGCCGATTTCGACCGCCTGCACCGCCATTGCCTGTCGCGCCTGCCTGGCGTCGCGGCGATGCACAGCGCCTTTGCGCTGCGCACGATCAAGGCGTTCGAGGGCTATCCGGTGCCTGCCGCGGGTTAACGACGAATTTACCAGTTGAGACGCATATCTCGTTCACCAGTTTAGCAGACGCATGTGGGCGGCAGATCCGCACGTCTTTGGGATCGATCGGGGAAGCAGGATCATGGTGAAGGAAAATCCCATTCATAAGCAGCAAATCGACCCGATTCTGATGGCCGACCGCTTTCCCTATTATGATCTCGACGGACATCTGGCCGCCGACGCCGCCGAAATCTATGGCATCATCGCCGGGCGCGAGGAGCATATCGCGCGCGCCTATTGGCAGGCGTTCAACGCGCTGCCGAGCATCGAGCGCAAGGTCGAGGGCGAGATGTTCGAATCCTATGTGCAGGGCAGCGCGCGCCACACCGCGGCCAAATATCGCGACGCCGCGGGACAGGAGGTCGCGACGATCGCCTGTCAGAACACGCATATGGCACGGCGCGTGAAGCTGCCGCTCGCATCGGTCATGTCGTGCATCGCCGAAAGCCTGCGCCTGACGATCGAGTTCGTGATCGACGCCACCGCCGGCGACACCGCCCGCCAGACGCGGCTGACGGCCGCGATCAACCGCCTGTCGCTGCTCGAATTCGACATCATGCAGCGCTATGCGACCAAGCTCGACCGCGCGGTGATTTCGAGCGAGCGGCTGACGCTCGCGGGCGATTTCGACCGCTCGATCGCCTCGCTGGTGCAGGACACCGACGGGGTGCGGGACCAGCTCGCCAAGCAGGCGGCCTCGGCCGACCAGGCGGCAAAGGGCATGATCGCGAAGACGAGCGAAGTCGCCGCCGCGTCCGAACAATCGGCGATGGCGATGCGCGAAGCCGCCTCGACCGCCGCCGGGCTGATCCGCGCGATCGAGGATGCGCGCAGCGAAGTCGAAGCCTCCGCCAGCGTCGCGACGCGCGCGTCGGAGCAGGCGGGCGAAGCCGTCGCGATGTCCGAAGCGCTGTCGCATCACGCCGAATCGATCGAATCCATTTTGGGATTGATCCGCGAGATTGCGGGCCAGACGAATCTCCTCGCGCTCAACGCCACGATCGAAGCCGCCCGCGCGGGCGAATCGGGGCGCGGCTTTGCCGTGGTTGCGCAGGAAGTGAAAAGCCTCGCCAACGAAACCGCGCGCGCGACCGACGATATCGCGGGCAAGATCACCGCGATCCAACAGGCGACCAAGGGATCGGTCAGCGCGAACCAGTCGATCCAGGCGACGATCGTCGAAGTGCAGAATTCGGCGCAGCGCATCCGCGATGCGATGGACGCACAGGCGCAGACGGTCACCTCGATCACCGCCGCGGTCGACGAAACCGCGCTCGCCGCCGATTCGATGTCGTCGACGATCGCTAGCATCCGCAACGATTCGGGCATGGTCGCGAGCGAGATCAGCGTGCTGAGCCAGGAATTCGCCAAGATGGGCGGCCGGTTGCAGCAACTCGAACAGGCCGCTAGCGAATTCAGCCGCCGGGTGGCGTAAAACAGCCGCCTCCCCCGCTTGGCAAGCCCTGCCCCGCTGCCTAAGGCGGGGCATGAGCACGCATATCCTGATCACCGGCGCGAGCCGCGGCATCGGCGCCGCGATCGCCGAGGCCCTCACCCTCGACGCGACCAAGGTCGTCGCGCTGTCGAGCGCCGACGGCGACCTTGCGGACCCGGCGACGCCCGACCGGCTGTGGCAGGCGAGCCTCGACCGGCTGGCTGGCCGGATCGACGTGCTGGTGAACAATGCCGGGGTGTTCGAAGCCAATCCGATCGGCGATCCCGACGCCGAGTGGCTCGCGAACTGGAACCGCACGATGCAGGTCAATCTGACCGCGAGCGCACAACTCTGCCGCCATGCGGTGCTGCACTGGCAGGAACGCGGCGTTCCCGGCCGCATCGTCAATATCGCCAGCCGCGCCGCCTATCGCGGCGACAGCCCCGCGCACTGGCATTATGCGGCGTCGAAATCGGGCATGGTCGCGATGACCAAGACGATCGCGCGTGCCTATGCCAAGGACGGCATCCTTGCCTTTGCGATCTGTCCCGGCTTCACGATGACGGGGATGGCCGAGGAGTATCTGGCGAGCCGCGGCGGCGACAAATTGCTCGCCGACATTCCGCTCGGCCGCGTCGCGATGCCCGATGAGGTCGGCGAGATGGCGCGCTGGTGTGCGCTCGACGCCCCGCCGTCGATGACCGGCGCGGTGCTCGATGTGAATGGCGCGAGTTATGTGCGCTAATTTCACGCCTTCGTCATTCCCGCGAAAGCGGGAATCCCGCTTCTGGCGCGGAGAAAGCGGGATTCCCGCCTTCGCGGGAATGACGGGTTTGGGTAAATGAGCTGGATCGTCTCGCTCCCCTGCACCCGCCCCGAGGCCGAGGCGCTGTCAGGCGAGATTCCCGAACTCGATGCGCTGGTCGAAGCGCCCGTCGTCGTAACACGCGAGATCGACGAGGATGCAGGGCTGTGGCAGCTCGACGCCTATATGGACGACAAGCCCGGCGCGGCGCTGCTGAAGCTGCTCCAGTCATTCGTGCCGAGCGCAAAGGGCCAGACCCCCGTCGTCGCGGAATTGCCCGAAGAAGATTGGGTCACGCTGTCGCAGCAGGGGCTCGAGCCCGTGCAGGCCGGGCGCTTTTTCGTCCACACGAGCAGCTATGCCGACCGCGTTCCGGCAGGGACTACACCCTTTCTGATCGACGCGAGTCAGGCGTTCGGCACCGGCGGGCACGACACGACCGCAGGCTGCCTGGCGATGCTCGACCAGCTGGCGCGGCAGGGCGCGAGTCCGCGCAATATTGCCGATATCGGCACCGGCACCGGGCTGCTCGCCTTTGCCGCAATGGCACTTTGGCCGCGCGCGAAGACGATCGCGTCGGACATCGACCCCGCAAGCATTTTCGTGACGCGCGACAATGCGGCGATAAACGGCGTTCCGCTTGGTCGCGGCGGCGGCGGCCTCGGGCTCGCCGTCGCCCCGGGGACCGATCACCCGTCGATCAAGCATCGCGCACCCTATGACCTCGTCATCGCGAACATCCTCGCCGGCCCGCTGATCACCCTCGCTCCCGATATCGCCGCCGCGACCGCGCCGGGTGGCCATGCAATCCTTGCGGGGTTGATCGCGCGCCAGATGGAGCCGGTGCTCGCCGCCTATCGCGCGCAGGGTTTCCGCCTCGCGGTGCGCGGCGGCAGCGCCGAATGGCCGTGCCTGTTGCTGATCAAGCGCCGCCGTTACGGCTGGCGCCGCAAGGAACGCGCGTTCCACCGCGCCAGCCCCTCGGATGCGAGCTTCGGAAGCTGGTAAGCTAAACACTGGAAATATCCCGACGATTTGCTAATCTGATGCAAATCATCGGGAGAAATCGGGCATGAGCCTGTTTGCCGTCCTAGCCCTGCTCGTCGCTGCGCCCGTCGCCGGCGACGATCCCGACGCGATCATCGTCACCGGAACCCCCGTCACGCGCGAAGAAGCGAAGAAGCGCGCCGCAGAATATGTGCGGCGCGCCGGGATCGCGCAGCTGAAGCCCCTGGCGCGGTGGGTCGATCCCGTGTGCCCGCGCACGGTCGGCGTCAGCGATATGGTCGCGGGCATCGTCAACGCGCGCGTTCGCACGGTTGCCACGGCTGCCGGCGCACCTGTTGCCCCTGCGGATTGTCAGGCCAATATCGTCATCGCCTTCAGCGCGGACGGACGAAGCCTCGCACGCGCGGTACGCCGCAAAGCGCCCGACCAATTCGCCGAGCTGGCGCCGGTGGCGCGCGACCGCGTGCTCGACGGGACGAGCGCGATCCGCTGGTGGTACACGACGCGCGACGAAAGCCGCGACGGCATGCCGATCAGCGACTTTTACGTGAAGCTCTACAACAGCAGCATCGTCAGCACGCAGGTCGTGCGTGCGCTGCAAACGGCGACCGTGGTGATCGATGTCGAACAGGCCGACGGCATGCCGCTTGATTCGGTCGCCGCCTATGCCGCGATGGTCGCGCTCGCCGAGTTCCGAAGCAATCCGCCGCCGCCGAAGGAGTCGATCCTGGCGCTGTTCGACGGCGAGACCGAGCGCCGCGAACTGTCGAGCCACGATGCGGCGCTGCTGCGCGGAATCTATACGGTGCCGCCCGATCGCGAAGCCTATCAGCAGCGGCGCCAGCTGGTGACGACGGTGCGCAAAAGCGGCGAGTAAGCGTCAGCCGCTCTTGGCGAGCGCATATTCCTGTGTGCCGCGCGTGATCACCTCATCCTCCGGCAGGAAATCGGCGATCGGGATCGGCGGCAGCGCGGCGTTCTTCGCATAAAGCGGCGCGAAGTCGGTGTTCACCGTCGTGTCGAGCAGCTGGTCGAGGCTGTTGATCACGAAATAATTCTGCTGGAAATCGTCGATCCGGTAATCGGTGCGCATCACGCGCGCGAGGTCGAAACCGATGCGGTTCGGGCTGTCCGAATCGAGCGCGAAAACGCTT
This sequence comes from Sphingopyxis fribergensis, assembly GCF_000803645.1. Taxonomy (NCBI): domain Bacteria; kingdom Pseudomonadati; phylum Pseudomonadota; class Alphaproteobacteria; order Sphingomonadales; family Sphingopyxidaceae; genus Sphingopyxis; species Sphingopyxis fribergensis. Next base: position 3,696,299 of record NZ_CP009122.1, read on the forward strand.
TCGGCAAAGGAGGAGACGATGCCGGCGCCATAAATGCGCAGGCCGCCCGCTTCGCGGATCAGCCCGAATTCGACCGTGTACCAGTAGAGCCGCGCAAGCTGTTTCAGCGCGTCGAATTTTAGGCTTCTGAGCCCGCCCTCTCCATACGCAACCATATAGTCGGCGAACACCGGGTCGGCGAGCATCGGAACATGGCCGAACACGTCGTGGAACACGTCGGGTTCCTGCAGATAATCGAGCTGCTGCGGCGTGCGGATGAAATTGCCCGCCGGAAAGCGCCGGTTCGCGAGGTGGTCGAAGAAGACTTCGTCGGGGACGAGCCCCGGCACGGCGATCACCTGCCACCCCGTCGCGGCCATCAGCCGCGCGTTGAGCTCGCGATAATCGGGGATGCCCGGCTTTTCGAGGCGCAGCACGTCGATTCCGCGCAGGAAGGCGTCGGCGGCGCGGCCGGGCAGCATCTCCGACTGGCGCGCGAACAGCCGGTCCCACATCGCATGTTCGTCGGCGGTGAAGGCGTCCCAATTTTGCGAAATCGTCCAGTCGGCCGCGGCGCCGGGCGGCGGCGTATCGTGGACGTGGGTAAACTGGCTTTCCATACGACCGCTTCTATCATCAAAATGGTTTCAAGTGAAACTTTATTCGCCGATCGCTACCACCGACGTTGCGAGCCGGTCGACCTCCGCGCGGTCGTGGCTGACATAGAGGATCGGAAGTTTGAGCTCGTCGCGAATCCGTTCGATCACCGTCATGATATCACTGCGCCGCGCCGCGTCGAGCGATGAGAGCGGTTCGTCCATCAGCAGGATTTCGGGTCCTGCAAGCAATGCGCGGCCGATCGCGACACGCTGTGCCTCGCCCCCCGAAAGGCTGTGCGGCCAGCGGCCGAGCAGATCGCCGATGCCCAGGAAGGCGACGGCCTCGTCGACGCTCATCCAGCGGTCGGCGGGGTCGGCAAGATCGTGGCCATAGGTGAGATTCGCGCGCACGCGGCGGTGCGGAAACAACCGGCCGTCCTGAAAGACATAGCCGACGCGGCGTGCCTCGGGCGGCATGTCGACGGCGCCGTCGAACAAGGTCCGATCGCCGATGCGGATATGACCGCGGTCGGGCCTCAGCAGCCCGGCGACCATATTGAGGATACTCGACTTGCCCGCCCCCGACGGGCCGAAAAGCGCGGTCAGCCCCGGCCCCGCGGTGAAGCGCGCGGCGATCGTCCGGTCGCCGAGCCGCTTGGCGACGTCGATATCAATCGCCATGCCGCTGCCTCCCGCCATGGGTGCAGCGCACGAGATATTCGGACAGGATCAACGCGCCGAGCGAAAGCGCGACCGACAATAACGCAAGGCGCGTTACCATCGCCTCGCCGCCGGGCACTTGCAGCGCCGAATAGATGGCAAGCGGCAGCGTTCGCGTCTCGCCCGGGATGTTCGAGACGAAGGTGATCGTCGCGCCGAACTCGCCGATCGAACGTGCAAAGCCGAGGACGAGCGCGGCGAGCACGCCGGGGAGTGCGAGCGGCAGGCTGATCGTCCAGAAGCTGTGCCAAGGGGTCGCGCCGAGCGTGCGCGCCGCACCCTCGAGCCGCCGGTCGATGCCCTCGATCGACAGCCGCATCGCGCGCACCATCAGCGGCAACGCCATGATCGCGGCGGCGAGCGCGGCGCCGGTCCAGCGGAACATCAGGCTCACGCCGAACCAACTTTCAAGCCAGCGCCCAACGGGGCCGAACGGGCCGAAGGCGATGAGCAGCAGCCAGCCGGTGACGACGGGGGGCAGCACGAGCGGCAAATGGACGAGCGCATCGAGGACGACACGGCCGGGGAAGCGGTAGCGCGCGAGCAGCCACGCGAGCGCGAAGGCGATGGGAAGCGTGGCAAGCACCGCGACGCCGCCGACCTTCAGCGACAGCCCGACGATCCCCCACTCTTCGGGTGACAGCATCAGGGCGCCGAGAAGCCGTGGCGCGCGAGGATCGCGCGGCCCTGTTTCGATAGCAAGAAGGCACGGAAGGCCGTCGCATCCCGGTGCCGCGAGGCCTTGAGCTGCGCGACCGGATAACGGATCGGCGGATGGCTCGATGCCGGGAAGGTAGCGACGACGCGCACCGCCTTCGACGCGCGCGCGTCGGTGGCATAGACGATGCCGAGCGGCGCGGCGCCGCGTTCGACGAGCGCCATCGCGGCGCGGACATTTTCGGCGGGGGCGACCTTGGCGGCGACGCCGGCCCATACGCCGAGATGGGTGAGCGCCGCCTTCGCATATTTACCCGCAGGCACCGCGTCAGGATCAGCGAGCGCGAGGCGGCCGGTGCCGAGCGCCTTCGCGAGCGCGAAGCCGCGCGTCGGGGTCAGGCGGACTTTGCTGGATGCGCGAGCGATCAGCACGAGCCGGTTGCCGAGCAAGGTCGTGCGTGTTCCCGCGCGAAGGAGGCCGGCCTTCGTCACCGCGTCCATCCACACCTCGTCGGCCGAAAGAAAGAGGTCGGCGGGCGCGCCCGCGATCACCTGCCGTGCCAGCGCCGACGAGGCGGCGAAGGAGAGCACGGGTTTGGCGTGACCCTTTGCCGCCCAGACATTGGCGACCTCGGTCAGCGATTCCTGCAGGCTCGCCGCCGCGAGCACCGCCGGGCCGCGTTCCTGCGCCATCGCAGCGGGGCTCAGGAGCAGCGCGACAAGTAGAGCGCACAGGTGGAGGGCACGGGCCATGCGCAACCTATAGGCGCGGCGAGCCCTTCGCCGCAACGCCGAGCCAGCGTGCGGTGCGCGGCAGGTGCGGGATGATGAGGCGTTCGACGATCCAGAACAGGATCAGCGAGGCGGCGAGCAAGGGGAACAGTGCCGCGAGGATCAGGACCAATGCCGCGACGCCCTTGAGCTTGGCGGGATCGCGCGCCACGGGCGGCGCCCCGAGCGCATCATCGGGTTTGCGGCGACGCCACATCAGAAAGCCCGAGATCGCGAGGGTGAACAGCGCGAGCGCGGTCGCGACGCCGATCAACTGGTTGGCGAGACCGAACAGCTGCCCCTCGTGCCATGCGATGCCATAGCCCACCGCGCGGTCGATGGCGTGTTTCTCGGCAAAGCCGCTGCGCGCGACTTCGAGGCTGGTTTCGGGGTCGTAGCTGACCTTGCGCACCAGCGGACGGTTCTGCGTCAGCGTGGTGAGCGTCCAGACATTGCCGTTGGGCGGGCCGAAGGCGTTGGGCGCGCCCGGCGGCTGGATGATCGCGGGGGCGGGCATATGTTCGGTGCGGGCGCGGAGCACGATATATTCGAGGCGCGCGCGCGGCGGTGGGCCTGCGGGTTCGGCTGCCGCCATCGCATGATGATCGTGCGCAGCGTGGGGATTGGCGCCGCCCTTCCAGTCCTGCACCCCCGACACCCAGCCCATTTCGGCCCGGACGGTGCGAAAACCGCTCGCCCAGACCTCGGTCCACGGCAGCGCGGTGAAGAGCAGGACGAGCGCGAGGCCCGAGACCCAGAAGCCGGTGACGGCGTGAAGATCGCGCAGCGCCGCGCGGCCGCCGAGCGACAGCCGCGGCCAGACGACCCCCGCGGCACCGCGCCCGCGCGGCCACCACAGATAAAGCCCGGTCAGGATCATCACGATCGCCCAGCTGGCGGCGAGCTCGACCAGGAGCTTTCCAGTGCGACCGATCAAGAGGCTCCCATGAATGCTCGACAACCAGGCGGCGATGCGCTGGTCGGGGTCGATCGCGCCGATTGCCCTTCCTTGGGGCGACACGGCGACATCGCGCATCCCTCCACCCGGCAGGCCGATATGAACGACCGCCGCATCGCCCGGCGCCTCGGGGATGCGGTAATAATGGAAGCTCGCGCCCGGATTGGCGGCGAGCGCGGCGGCGACCTGCGCGTCGGCGTCGACCGCGCCTTCCGTCGGCAGGCCGCGCCACGCGCGCTCCTCCCACCGGTCGATCTGCGGCTTGAACAGATAGGCCGCGCCCGTCGCCGACAAGACAAGAACGAAGGGGATGACGAACAGCCCGGCATAAAAATGCCAGCGCCAGATCGTGCGGTAGAGCGGAACCCGGTTGATGTCGGTCATCCCCTGCCCTTTCAGAACCGCGCGCGGATACCGGCGGACACCGCGCGGCGCTCGACCGGATAATAGACCGCCGACGCGGGCGTGACGACAATCGCCGCGCTGATGTCGCCGATCGCTTTCTTGCCGGTGATATTGCGGACGTCGACGAAGGCGTCGATGCCCTTTGCAACCGTCGCGCCGCCGGTGACGCCCATCAGCGCATAGCCGGGGGTGCGGACCTGATTGCGGTAGTCCGCAAAGGGGCCGTCGGGGATCCATTCCACGTTCGGCGCGATATGCAGCGCATCGGTGCCGAGGCGAAGCTCTGCGCGATAGACGTGCTTCGGCACGACCGGCAGGCGGTTGTCGCCGAACTGGGCGTCATTACGGAAACGGAAGTCGCTGTAGGTGTAGACCTGCCGCAACCGCAGCCAATCGGTTGGCGCGAGATCCAGCCCGGCCTCGACGCCCCGATGGAGCGTGCGGTCGGCGTTGAAGGTTGCCGCCGGGATATTGCTGTTCGTCGTAAACTGGAGCAATTCGCCCTTCAGCGTCGATCGGTAGAGCGCGAGGTCCCAGCTCGCGAAACCCAGCTTGCCGCGTGTGCCGATTTCAGCGGTCCAGGCGCGTTGCGGGCGGATGTCAGACACCAATGTGCTCGTCGGCGGGGTGCCGATCGTCTGGAAGACTTCGCCAAAGCCCGGGAATTCGGCCGAGCGGCTGTAGTTGGCGAAGATCTGGATGTTGGCGGCGGGTTCGAACAGAAGGCCGACCTTTGGCGAGAAGGCATCGAAGTCGATCCGGCCGTCGGTCGCCGGGGTGGCCGAGAAAGTGACGTGGCGCTGGCGCCAGCCGTCGGCGTAGACGCCGCCCGCGATCAACGTCAGCGCCTCGACCGGCCGCACGCGGACTTCGCCGTAGAGCGTCGCCGTTTGCGCCTTCTGATCGGCATCGAAGGTCAGCGCGCCGCGCCGCCCGCCATTGTTGACGAACTGCCGCGCGTCGGTGCTGCCTCGGCGGATTTCGCCGCCAAAGGTCAACTCGACCGGCCCCGCCGCATAATCGGCGCGGAAGAAAGTGCCGATGTCGACCGACTTCTGGTCGATCAGCTGGAAGATCGGATGATGGAGCGACTTGGCGTTGACGAACCCACCGACGTCGAGCGTCAGTTCGCCCCAGTCGAAGTGCGTGCGGTTCTGGAGGCGCAGCGAGTCGATGTCGCGCCCCTGATCGCCCGCGACGGCGCCCGCGCTGGCCCTGCGCGGGGTCGACAGTGCCTCGGCCCGCGTCAGCGCACCGGGGAGTTGCTGGTCGATGTTGTTGATGCTCGCATAGAAGCGCGTGCTCACCACATCGCTCAGCTTCAACCCGACATTGCCTTGAAAGCGCAGGCTGCGGCGCTTCGCATGGTCGCGGTCGCCGTCCGAGCGGTCGGCGCTGATTGCGCCCCACGCGTCGACTCGGTCGCTTGCGACACCTGCCGACACCAGCCCGCGCACGCTGTCGAAGCTGCCGACATCGCCGCGCAGGTAGAAACCCTCCGCCGTGCGCCCGGTCGGGGTCACGCCGTTGATCGCGCCGCCGAGTGTGCCCGAGCCGAAGCGCAGCGCGTTGGCGCCGCGATAGACTTCGAGATGGTCGAAAAAGATCGGTTCGAGTTCCTGGAAATCGCCATTGTCGTCGGCAAGGTTGATCGGCACGCCGTCCTGCAGCAGCGTCAGACCGCGCATGTGGAAGCCGCGCGACAGGCCCGAACCGCGGATCGCGATGCGCACCTCCTGCCCGTAACGCGGCTGGAGATAGACACCGGGCGAGAAGGCGAGCGTGTCGCGTAGGCTCACGACCGATTTGTCGGCATAGTCCCTGTACGAAATAACGTCGGTGCCGCCGGGGGTTTGGGCCGCGCGCGCTTCGGCGGCGTCGGTGGCGGTGGGTGCGGTGACGATGATGGTCGAATCGGCCTCTTCGGCACGAGCCGGAGCGGCGACGAGACAGGTTGCGAGCGCCAGCAACGGCGCCGCCCCTTGGATACGGGTTTTCATGTTTTTTCCTTCGCTGAATACAGTCACGGGCCGCGCCGCGCCAAGGCGCGGGCAGCCGATCGGTACGGATCAGGCGAAGGCGGGTGGTCCCGTGCTCGGCGGCAGCGGTGAGGCGATGCCCGGCGCATAGCCGAGCGAGCGAACCGCGACCGGGACCGACTCGACAGCCATCGGCGCAGCGGCGAGGACCGGCAGATCGGGGACGATCGGGGCATTGGCGAGAGCGCCCCACGGACAATGCTGCTGTACTTCGCCCGCATCGTGGCTGCCGGCCTTTTCGAGCGGGATGGTCATCGTCCCGCCGGGGTTGGCGGGGTCCGAACAGATGCGCACGGTGATTGATCCGCCGCTGTCGCTCTCGATCATCCAGCCCGGCGCAACGAGCACCCGCGCGGTAAGCGCGAGGAGCAGCGGCAAAAGCAGCAGGATGCCGGGACGGCGAAAGGCGGCGAGTAGGCTCACGCTGCGCGCCTTATGGCGCGGCCGCACGGGTGGCAAGCGGACAAAGCGTCCAATCTCATCGTCATTGCGAGCGGAGCGAAGCAATCCAGAGGGGGTGCGCGCCACCTCTGGATGCCGGGTCGCCTTCGGCTCCTTGCAATGACGAAAGATTATTCCGCCGGCGTCTCGTCGGTCTTCTTGCCGGTGCGCGTCCAAGGGTAGAGGAACTGGCCCCAATAGCTGCGCGGCACATCCTCGGGGATGCCGTAATTTTCGGGCCAGCGGTCCTTCGGCAAATGGAAGGTGCCGAACATCTTGTCGATCCACGGGAAATGGATCGCGAAATTGACGTCGAACGCCTCGCGTTCGAGCCCGTGGTGCCAGTGATGGAAACGCGGGGTCGCGATCCAGTGGCCGAGCCGGTTGAAATTGCCCCCGACATTGGCGTGGAGCAGCGACGACCAGACATAGACGAAACCGATATAGGCCTGCATCACCGAGGGCGCGAAGCCGAGCGTGAAGAGCGGCAGCGAGGTGATCGAGCGGAGCAGGATGATCTCGACGAAATGCATCCGCGAACCCGCGAGCCAGTCCATCGACTTCGCGCTGTGGTGCACCGCGTGGAAGCCCCACAGGAAGGGGTAGCGGTGGAAGGTGCGGTGAAACCAATATTGCGCCATGTCCGACGCGACGATGACGATCAGGAATTGCACGATCCACGGCAGCGACGCGACCCCGGCGCGGAATGCCTCCCAGTTCGACGTATTCTCGTTGATGATCGTCGACGGCGCGAGCGCAAGAAAGCCCAGCACCTGCACGAACATCGTGCTGACGAGATAATAAAAGAGGTCTTCGCGCCATTCGGTGCGGAACAATCGCTGCGTCCGGCGATGCGGAAAGGCGCGCTCCAAGGGCGCGAACATGAAGCCCGTGACGAGCAGGTTCACGACGAAAAAGTCGAGCCCGAAGAAAATTCCCCAGTCGCGCGTTTCCTGCGGCTGGACGTTCGAGCCGCCGACGAGGATCGCGGCGAGCCCGATCATCAGCGCGGTAAGCCCGAGCGCCTTGCGCGGACGCAGCAACAGACTGAGCAATGAAAGGCCATAGCTCACGAGCAGGATCGCGTGGACGAGGCCGCGGAAGCCGCCCCAATTTTTGATGATTTCGAGTTCGGGGGTCGCGAACCAGTCGGGGAAGCGCAGCGCGACCACCATGAATAAACCGGCGACCGCGAACAGCAGGCCGAAAAAGCCCGAGAGCCACCCGCTGCCGAACCGCCGCACCTCGGTATGCGATTCGAGATCGCGCATCAGGTTCTGGAGATAGTCACGCTTTGCCATGTTGCCCCCTCACAGCATTTTCGCCGCGCCATCTGTGACGGCGCGCACCGTTTACGATCGCCCTAACCTCATCTTCGTCCAGCCGGACTTGATCCGGCATTCATTTCTGCCCCGGCGTCATGGACCCCGGATCAAGTCCGGGGTGACGAAGATATATGCCTTGCTCACCCCGCGGCGGCGACAATCTCCGCCCATTCGGCCTCGTCGATCACTCTGATGCCAAGCGAACTCGCCTGTTTGAGTTTCGACCCCGCGCCCGGCCCTGCGACCACGAGGCCGGTCTTGGCGCTGACGCTGCCCGCGGCCTTGGCACCGAGCGCTTCGGCCTGCGCCTTGGCTTCGTCGCGGCTCATCGTCTCGAGCTTGCCGGTGAATACTACCGTCATCCCCGACACTTCGCTGGCGCGCGTCTCAACCACATAAAGCGGAGGCGATACTTCGGAGAGGAGATCGTCCCACAGCGCGCGGTTGTGCGGTTCGTGGAAGAAATCGGTGAGCGCCTCGGCGACCGCCGGGCCGATGCCGTCGGCGCGCACTTCGAGGATCGCTTTGATCGCCTCCATCTTGCGCGTCATATATTTGCCGTCGGACTCGCCTTCGCCTTGCGGATTGGCGTCGAGCCACGCCTGCATTTCGGCCGCCTTGCTGGGCAGCCGCGCGATATCGCCCAGCCCCTTGAGCAAATCGCGCGCGGTCACCGCGCCGATGTGGCGGATGCCCAGTCCGAAGAGCAGGCGCGCGGCATCGGGCGTGCGCTTCGCTTCGATCGCGGCGAAGAGATTGTCGACCGACTTTTCCTTCCAGCCCTCGCGGCCGAGCAGATCGGCGCGGTGGCTTTTCAGCCGGAAGATGTCGGCAGGCCCCTTGTCGAGCCAGCCGAGGTCGAGGAATTCCTGAATGCTCTTTTCGCCCAGCCCCTCAATGTCGAGCGCGCCGCGGCTGACGAAATGGCGGAGGCGCTCGAATTTCTGCGCGTTGCAGATGAGGCCGCCGGTACAGCGCACGTCGACCTCTCCCTCCTCGGCCACCGCCTCGCTGCTGCAGACGGGGCAATGGTCGGGGAAGATATAGGGGGCGCGGTCCTCGTCGCGGGTCAGGTTCTCGACGACCTGCGGGATCACATCGCCGGCCCGTTGAATGACGACGCGGTCGCCGGGGCGCACGCCAAGGCGGCCGATTTCGTCGCGGTTGTGGAGCGTGACGTTCGACACGACGACGCCGCCGACGGTGACGGGGACGAGGCGGCCGACGGGGGTGAGCTTGCCGGTGCGGCCGACCTGGATATCGATGGCTTCGAGGGTGGTCTGCGCGCGTTCGGCGGGGAATTTATGCGCGATGGCCCAGCGCGGCGCCTTGGCGACGAAGCCGAGACGCTGTTGCCATGCAAGGCTGTCGACCTTGTAGACGACGCCGTCGATGTCATAATCCATATCGGCGCGGCGGCGCTCGATCTCGGCATAATGGGCGAGGATATCGGCGACCGATTCATAGCGTTTGAGCAGCGGTGATACCGGAGCGCCCCAGCGTTCGATCGCCTTCATCACGTCAAATTGGGTGTCGGCGGGAAGCGCGCTGACCTCGCCCCAGCCATGCGCGAGGAAGCGCAGCGGGCGCGACGCGGTGACGCTCGCGTCCTTCTGGCGCAGCGAACCCGCGGCGGCGTTGCGCGGGTTGGCGAACTGGCGAACGGTAGCGGGGTCGAACGCCTGCTCGCGCTGCGCGGCGAGCGCCCTTCCCTCTTCCATCAGTCGCGCGTTGAGCGCGGTGAAATCGGCCTTCGCCATATAGACCTCGCCGCGGATCTCGAAGACGTCCGGCGCCGCGCCGTTCAGTTCTTGGGGGATGTCGGCGATGGTGGCGACGTTCGAAGTCACATCCTCGCCGACGCTGCCGTCGCCGCGTGTCGCGGCCTGCACCAGCTTGCCCTTTTCGTAGCGCAGCGAACAGGAGAGGCCGTCGATCTTGTCTTCGGCAGTCATCGCGACCACGGCATCGGCTCCGAGGTTCAGAAAGCGGCGCACGCGCGCCGCGAATTCCTCGACATCTTCGGCGGCGAAAGCGTTGTCGAGGCTCATCATGCGTTGGGCATGGGTGACCTTGGCGAGCGGCGACGCCTCGACCGCCGCGCCGACCGATTTGTTCGGACTGTCGGCGCGGACCAGCGTCGGGAAGGCGGCTTCGAGTTCGCTGTTGCGGCGAACGAGCGCGTCATAATCGGCGTCCGAAATCTCGGGCGCATCCTCGGCGTGATAGCGTTTGCTGTGATAGGCGATCTGCTTCGCCAGCCGCATCAGTTCATTGGCAGCGTCGGCCTCGGACAGCGATTCGATTTCGGTCATGCACCGGCCTTTGCCACCGGCCTGAATTCGGCGCGAGTACCAAATCCTGCGATCAGCGGGCGACCTTTCTTGATCGCGTCCTGCACCGAGGGAAGATTGAGCGAGGCAGCGTGCGCCTCCTTGCTGTCCCAAAGTTCGACGATCCAGATCGCGTCGGGGTTCGCGCTGTCCTCGCCGATCAGATAGGCGATGTTGCCGGGCATTTCGCCCGTGCCTTCGGACAGGATCGCAACCAATTCGGCACGCTGGCCGGGCTGCGCCATCATCTGGCCGAGCAAGCCATATTGCGGGTCGGCTTCTTCCATCTTCGCCTCCAAAGCACGGAGTTTCCTAGCGGGGATCAGGGCCGCGGCCATCGCCAGCAGCGCCGAAAGATGCGCTCGCCGGTTCATTTCGCGATCGCCAACACATGCACCTCGCGGCGGATACGAAAGCCCAGCGATTCATAGAGCGCGATCGCGCCGGCGTTGTCGGCGTAGCTGTGGAGGAAGGGCGTCTCCCCTCGCGCGACCATTTCGCGCATGACATGGCCGATCAGCGCGCGGGCAAGCCCGCGGCCGCGGCAGTCCTCCCATGTCGAAACGCCGCTAACCTCGGCCATGCCGGGAACCAGGATGCGCTGTCCTGCCATGGCGAGCAGCCGGCCGTTTTCACGAATACCGAAGAAGGGGCCGTAACGATGCGTCTTCGGGCCCCATGGTCCAGGCTTCGCATGCTCGGCGAGTGCCGACATTTCGGGAGCGTCATCGTCGCCTAGTGCGATGATTGCAGGCTCCCCATCGCGCGGCAATGGCGGCGCGCCATCGGCGACCATCTGCGCCAACACCGCGCGTTTCACGTCGCGCGTGCCGGGGGGTAGCGGCCACGGCTCGCCCTCGACGATCCATATCTCGCCGTCATCGGGAACGAGCGCCGCGAGCGCAGCCTGTGCCGCTGCGCCGGCGTCGGGGGCGGCGCCGAAGACACCATAGCCGCGATCGATCCGCACCGCCTGGGCGTTACCCTCGGCAAGATGTGCCTGCCGTCCGGTCAGCATGCTCCAGACCGGCCGGTCGAGCGGGTGCGTCGCCATGGCTCAGGCCCGTTCCATCGCAAGCGTTTCGGTGGCAGGGATTTTCACGCCTTCCATCGCATGCTCGGCATAGGGGCCAGCGGGATCGACCCAATGGAGGAAGAGATGCGCCGACCAGCGATTGGGGTTCGGCGTTATCCGCCCGTGCAGCCGGTGGACACCCTGATAAAGCACCGCATCGCCGGGCAGCATCGGCACCGATCCATAGGCTTCGTCGGCGAAATCGGGATCGGCGCGCTCACGCGGCACTTCGATATGCTGCGACCCGACTTCCAGCGGCCAGGCAAGCTCGTCGCTCGCCGCGAGCAGCAGCGACAGGCTGTGCTCGCAAGCGTAGCGATCCGAATGGACGTGGCAGACATCGCCGGCACTGTACATGCGGAAATAGCAATAAGAGGGCTTGAGCTCGGTCCCGACAAGCGCGCTGACTGCGGGCGTCATGCCCCAGAGGAAGGTCGAGAGCGGCAGATAATGTCGGCCATAAACCTCCACCGCTTCGTTCGCGAGCAGCGCATGCTTGCGCTTCAACTGGTCGAACGACACCCCGCCACGCACCAAATCGCCCTTCATCATGCCAAGCAGCGCATGCGTGACGTCGGTCGGGACAAAGCCGGGCAGCGCGAGATAGCCACGTTCGCGATAAAGTTCCGCGTTTTCGGTCATGTCGTTTCCAGCAGCCGTTCGGCCTGCGCGCGCGCCTCGGCGGTGACTTCGGCGCCCGACAGCATGCGCGCGATTTCTTCGCGGCGACCGGCTTCGTCGAGCGCATGGACGCTGGTGCGCGTAACCGTGCCTTCGCTCGACTTGGCGATGATGAAATGCGCGGCGCCCTTGGCCGCGACCTGCGGGCTGTGGGTGACGGCAAGCAATTGCTTGCCCGCGCCCGCGAGCCTGGCGAGGCGCTCGCCGATCGCGCTGGCGACCGCGCCGCCGACGCCGCGATCAATTTCGTCGAAGATGATCGTGTCGGCCCCGCCCTCTTCGGCGAGCGCGACCTTCAGCGCGAGGATGAAGCGCGACAGTTCGCCGCCCGATGCAATCTTGGCGAGCGGGGCGAAGGGCGCGCCGGGGTTGGTCGAGATCAGATATTCGACGCGGTCCATGCCCTCCGGCCCCCAACGGTCGGCGGGGAGGCGCTCGACGAGCGTCTGGAAGCGCGCGGCGTCGAGTTTCAGCGGCACCAGTTCGCCCGCGACCGCGGCGTCGAGGCGGGTCGCCGCCTTGGCGCGCTGGTCGGACAGCGCGGCCGCGGCGTGGGTGTAAGCGGCGGCGGTTTCGGCGACCGCGGTTTCGAGCTTGGCGAGCCCTGCGCTACCGCCCTCGATCGCGTCGAGCCTGGCGGCGAGCGTCCCGGTCAATTCGGCGAGTTCGTCGGGCTGACACCCATGTTTGCGCGCCATCGCGCGCAGTTCGAACAGGCGCGTCTCGGTCGCCTCGAGCCGTTCGGGATCATATTCCATCGCGCGCGCGGCTTCGTGCAGCTTGCTCTCGGCCTCGTCGGCCTCGATGATCGCGCGGTCGAGCCCGGCAAGCGCCTCGGCAAGCAACGGATGATCGCCCGCAAGCCGGTCGAGCCGCCGCGCCGCGCCGCGCAATTGTGCAGGGCCGCTATCGCTGCCCTCGAACGCTTCCATGATCGCGCCGAGGTCGCCCGCGACCTTCTCGCCCTTTTGCATCGTCGCGCGCGCTTCGGAGAGTTCGGCATCCTCGCCGGGCTGGGGCGCGAGCGTCTGCAATTCGGCGACGCAATGCTCGAGCCATTCGCGATCGCGTGTCGCTTCGGAAATGGCGGCGCGCGCGGCGGCGAGCCTGTCCTCGGCTGCGCGCCATGCGGCATGCGCCGCTCCCACGCCGCGGGTATCGGCGCGGGCATAGGCGTCGAGCAACGCGCGGTGCCCCGCGGGCGCGAGCAGGCCGCGGTCGTCGTGCTGCCCGTGAATTTCGACGAGATAGGTGCCGACCTCTCGCAGCAACGCCGCCGAACAAGGCTGGTCGTTGAGAAAGGCACGGCTGCCGCCGTCGGCCTTTAGCGTGCGGCGGATCAGCAGCGGTTCGCCACTTTCGAGGGCAATGTCATTCTCGGCGAGCAGCGCGGCGAGCTTCGTCCCCGGTGCCGGCGCGACAAAACTCGCGGTCACTTGGGCCTTGTCGGTCCCCTGACGCACCAGCCCATTGTCGGCACGCGCGCCGAGCGCGAGGCCCAGCGCGTCGAGCAGGATCGACTTGCCCGCCCCCGTCTCGCCCGTCAGCACGCCCAGCCCGGCCTCGAAGTCGAGGTCGAGCCGTTCGATCAGAACGATGTTGGCGATGGAAAGCGCCGTCAGCATAAGGGGTCCGAATCCACTATTGATGCGGTCGAGGCGTCAAAATGGCAAAGGGATCGGAGTGAGATGGCTGCCGCGGGTAGCGGCGCTACCCGCAAAGTCAGCTCGCTTCGAGACCGAAGCCATTTTGACGTCCCTTCGGGATTTGGGCGATTTGGCCCATTGCGGCGTCGGCGGCGCTGGAAATATCGTCATATTCCTGCACTTCGCCTCCTAGCACTGGGCCAAATCGCCCAAACCTCGACCGCATCAATAGTGGATTCGGACCCCAACGCCCTTACCGCAGAACAAAGGCAGAATCTATGCGCTCGGCGCGTTCTTCTGCATCAGCTTGTAGGCGCGCTCATACCATTTATTGCCCGGATAGTTGGCGCCCAGCACCGCGGCCGACTTCTTCGCCTCGGACGGGATGCCAAGCGCGAGATAGCATTCGGTCAGGCGATAGAGCGCCTCGGGCGCGTGGCTCGTCGTCTGGAATTTGTCGACGACTTCGCGGAAGCGGATCGATGCGGCGAGCCAGTTCGAGCTGCGCTGGTAGAAACGGCCGATTTCCATTTCCTTGCCGGCAAGATGGTCCTGCACGAGGTCGACCTTCAAGCGCGCGTCGGACGCATAGCGGCTGTCCGGGTAGCGGCGGATCACTTCGCCGAGCGCGGCGCTGGCCTGCTGGGTGATCTTCTGGTCGCGGGTGACGTCGCTGATCTGCTCATAAAAGCTGAGCCCGATCAGATAATAGGCGTAGGGCGCGTCCTTGTTGCCCGGGTGGATCGCGAGGAAACGCTGCGCCGCCTCGATCGCCGGGGTATATTCGCGGTCCATATAATAGCTGAACGAGCTCATCAGCTGCGCGCGGCGCGCCCAGGGCGAATAGGGGTGCTGGCGCTCAACCTCGTCGAACAGCGCGGCGGCGAGGCCGTACTGGCCGCGGTCGAGCCGGTCCTGCGCCGCGCGGTAGAGCGTGTTGACGTCGCGCGCGACGTAACGCGTATCCTTCTTCACATTGCCGCCCCCGGCACAGGCTGCCAGCATGGGGGTGATCGCGAGTGCGGCGGCGAGCAGGCGCATGGTCGCGCGCGAGGGGGCATATTGAGTCATGCGCGCGGTATAGCCACAGCGCGGATGAACGCAAAATAAATGATGGGGTCCCGGCGCAGCTTTACGGCGCTTTGACGACACACCCTTGCGGAGCCCCAACGGGCGCCGGAACGCGGCGCGCGGTCTTGATCATCACTTGCGGTTCGAGCATCTGCCCGACCATCACGCCTTCGCCGGCGGTCGGCGAGATCGGGGCGTTGAAGATCGCCTCGGCGACGTCGGCGCCCGCGACAATCTCGCCGAACACCGCAAAGCCCGCGCCGTCGCCGCCCGGCGCATCGGCATCGAAGCCTTTGATGTAGGAGAGCAGCAGGAAAAAGTCGCTCGTCGCATCGCCCGGGTTGAGCCGCGCCATCGACAGCGCGCCCTTGCAGTTGGTGAGGCCCGTCTTCGTCGTCGGTTCGTGCGCGATCGGCGCGAAATTCTTGCGCGCATCGCCGCGGTTGCCCGCCTGCACCAATTGGTTCGCCGGACCCCAGCTTTTGGTCGAGCGATAGAATTTGAAGCCGTCCATCCGCTTGGCATCGACATAGCGCAGAAAATTGGTGCTTGTGACCGGCGCGCGCTTGTTTTCGATCCGCACGATGATCGTCCCGAGGTCGGTGGCAAGCGCGACATAGGGCCGCGCGTCGGCCTCGACCACGGGCGTGACCGGCGCCGGGATCGGCGGCACCGGCGGCGGCAATTGGGTCGCCTGCGGCGGGGCAGCGGAGGGCTGGGCGGCGAGCGCGAGCGCGGCAAGGATGGTCAGCATGGCGCCAATCATAAACGCAATGACCCGCCCGATGCGAGCGCTTTCGGAACCATTGTCAACAATCGCGCCAATTGGAAATACCCGAAACTCCAGCTAGATGTGGCGCGGGACAAGACAGCAAAGAGGAAGCCGATGATCGAGACGCCGAACCGCGACGCCCCGCCCGACCCGGCGGCGTCCGCATTGGACGCGGCGGCGGTCGGGTCCCGATTTTTGCGCTATCTTCCGCTCATCACCATCGCGCATTTCGTCATCGGCTTGCCCGCGCTGATCGCCTCGCTCGCGCTTGCCTATTTCGCCTTCGTCCAAGCCGATGCGACGCAGAAGATGCAAACGGGCGGCGCGATGCCGTTCGTCACCTTTGGCACCAGCAATGCCGATGACGACGGAAAGGCGAATATTTCGCTGTCGCTGACGAATGACGGCGTCGGCCCAGCAATCCTCGGTCCGATCGAAATACGCTATAAGGGCAAAGCCATGTCCAGCCCGATCGACCTGCTGAACGCCTGCTGTACCGACGGCAACCCGGCGAACCTCTCCTTTGCCACCTCGCCTTCGACCGGCACCGCCGTGCGGCCCGGCGAAAGCCTCCGTTTCCTGCGTCTGCCCCGCACGCCCGCCACCGAAGCGGTTTGGCAGGCGTTCAATCGCGAGCGGTGGAAGATGACGGTGCGTTCCTGCTATTGTTCCATCTTCAACGATTGCTGGATCACCGAAGGCATGCAGGGGCTGCCCAAGGCGGTGAAGCAATGTCCGGCCGACTGGTCGCTGTATGACGAAGATGCGGCGGAGCGGTTCGCCGGGGCGCCCTAGCAAAGCGTTTTCCCTTTATTCAACCAATCGGTTGACAATTAAATCGGGCCGATCAATATTCAACCACATGGTTGAAAATGATTCGCACACACTCGATACGATCTTCCACGCGCTGGGCGATGCGACGCGGCGGGCGATGCTCGGCGAACTGGCCGTCGGCGAACGGACGGTCGGCGAGCTGGCCGAACCCTTCACGATGTCGCTCGCGGCGGCCTCGAAGCATATCAAGGTGCTGGAAAATGCCGGGATGGTCCGCCGCGACGTGCGCGGGCGAACCCATGTCTGCAGCCTCGATCCGGCGCCGCTGATGAGCGCCGACCAGTGGCTCCGCATGTACCGCCGCTTCTGGACCGACCGGCTCGACACCCTCGAACGGCTGCTGCGCGCGGAAGATGCTGTCCCCCCTCCCCCCAAGAAACCCCTCCCCGGGAAAGAAGGAGAAAAACGATGACGACGATGCTTACCGGGGGCAATTATGGTGTCCTCACCGAACCCGCGACGCTGACGATCGAGCGTCTGCTCCCCGGCCCGGTCGAGCGTATCTGGTCCTATCTGACCGACAGCGAGCTGCGCCGCCAGTGGATGGCGGCGGGCGCGATGGAGGAAAAGGTCGGCGCGGCGGTCGAATTCACCTGGCGCAACGACGAGCTGACCGACCCGCCGGGCACGCGTCCCGAAGGCTTTGGCGCCGAGCACAGCATGGTCTGCGAAGTCATCGCGATCGACGCGCCCAACTTGCTGTCGATCAGCTGGGGCAGCACCGGCGGCGTGACCTTCACGCTCCAGGAAAAGGGCGACGAGGTGCTGCTGACCGTTGTGCATCGCCGGATCGAGGATCCGTCGGTGCGGCTCAATGTCAGCGCGGGCTGGCACGCGCATATCGACGTTCTCGAAGCGCGGCTCCGCGGCCGCACGCCGGCGCCTCACTGGGATAATTGGGTACGGCTACGCACCGATTATGCCGAGCGCCTGTTCGGTTGATCCTGCCGGTATCGGATCAGGAAGGGGCTGCGAAAGCGGCCCCTTCTTTTTTGGAGATTGCGCGAGCCGCGGCGCAATCATGGCATTGAATTTGAACGCGCAGGGCTTATCTTCGCATTGCGGGCCGGGCCCCTCTGACGATCGAAAGATCGTGATGTCGGACCGCATCGAGGATACTCGATGTTGGCTCGACCTATGCGCTTCCCAAGCCACATCGGTACCTCGGTTGGATCACAATTGGGAGTCTATGTGATGTCACATCCAAGTTTCGCCGCGGCCCTCGGGCAGCGACCCGACCATCGGTTCCGGCCGGCCGGCGGGAGGGTCACGCGATGACCGGACCTGCCGTGGGCATGCCCTGCCCGGTCTGCAAAGTGCCGCTGTCGATGAGCGACCGGCAGGGCGTCGAGATCGACTATTGCCCGCAATGCCGCGGCGTGTGGCTCGATCGCGGCGAGCTCGACAAGATTATCGAACGGAGCGTGGCGGCCGATACGGCGCCGCCGCCGGCCTCTGCGCCACCGCCGCAACAGCCCTATCCGCAAAGCGCTCCGCCTGCGTACCGGGATCAAGGGTATGGCGGATACCACAAGGGATATCCCAAGCGCCGCAAATCCTTTCTGGAAGAGCTTTTCGACTAACCGTCCGGGCGGGGCCGGTTTTGCCGGTCCCGCCTGATCTTCCGCACAATAAAAAGGGGCCGCTTTCGCGGCCCCTTTTCTTATCCGATATCGGAAGGCTTAGTCCTTCAGGAAGTCGGGCACATGGCCCTGGTCTTCCGGACCTTCGCTGCGTTCGCGGCGCGGGCCACG
The DNA here is from genome assembly GCF_000803645.1 of Sphingopyxis fribergensis. NCBI lineage: Bacteria > Pseudomonadati > Pseudomonadota > Alphaproteobacteria > Sphingomonadales > Sphingopyxidaceae > Sphingopyxis > Sphingopyxis fribergensis. Next base: position 3,714,359 of record NZ_CP009122.1, read on the forward strand.
ATCGCCACCGCCGCCGCCGTCACGACGCGGGCCGCGGTCACGACCGCCACCGCCGCCACGCGGGCCGCGGTCACCGCGGTCGCCGCCATCACGGCGCGGACCACGATCGCCGCGCGGTTCGCGGGGTTCACGCGGCGGGCGCGTGTCTTCCAGCTCTTCGCCGGTTTCCTGATTGACGACGCGCATCGACAGGCGAACCTTGCCGCGCGGATCGATCTCGAGGACCTTGACCTTGACTTCCTGGCCTTCGCTCAGGACGTCGGCGACCTTCTCGACGCGCTCGTTCGCGATTTCGCTGACGTGGACGAGACCGTCCTTGCCGCCCATGAAATTCACGAACGCACCGAAATCGACGAGGTTGACGACCTTGCCGTCATAGATTTTGCCGACTTCGGCTTCCTCGACGATGCCCGAAATCCACTTGCGCGCGGCTTCGATCTGCTCGGGATCGCTCGACGAGATCTTGATCAGGCCTTCGTCGTCGATGTCGACCTTGGCGCCGGTCGTCGCGACGATCTCGCGGATCACCTTGCCGCCGGTGCCGATGATGTCGCGGATCTTCGCCTTGTCGATCTGCATCGTCTCGATACGCGGTGCGTGCGCCGACAGCTCGGTGCGGGCTTCGCCCAGCGCCTTCGCCATTTCGCCGAGGATGTGCGCGCGGCCTTCCTTGGCCTGATTCAAAGCGGCTTCGAAGATCTCGCGCGTGATGCCCGCGATCTTGATGTCCATCTGCATCGTGGTGATGCCTTCGGACGTGCCCGCCACCTTGAAGTCCATGTCGCCGAGGTGATCTTCGTCACCAAGGATGTCCGACAGGATCGCGAAATCCTTGCCTTCGAGGATCAGCCCCATCGCGATGCCCGAAACCGGACGCTTCAGCGGAACGCCGGCGTCCATCATCGCGAGCGAACCGCCGCAAACCGACGCCATCGACGACGAGCCGTTCGACTCGGTGATGTCGCTGGTGATGCGGATCGTGTAGGGGAACTCGTCCTTCGTCGGCAGCACCGCGTGCAGCGCACGCCATGCCAACTTGCCGTGGCCGATGTCGCGGCGGCTGGGCGCCCCGAAACGACCGACTTCGCCGACCGAATAGGGCGGGAAGTTATAGTGCAGCATGAAGTTCGAGTAGCTGAGGCCGTTGAGGCCGTCGATCATCTGCTCGCTGTCCTTGGTGCCAAGGGTACAGGTCGCGATCGTCTGCGTCTCGCCGCGCGTGAACAGCGCCGAGCCATGCGCGCGGGGCAGGAAGTGCGTTTCGGCAAGGATGGGACGAATCTGCGTCGTCGTGCGGCCGTCGATGCGCTTGCCGTCCTTGAGGATGGCGCCGCGCACGATTTCGGCTTCGAGCTTCTTCATCAGCTTGCCGGCGGCCATCTGGTCCTGCGGCGCGGCGTCAGAGAAAGCTTCCTTGGCCTTGGCGCGGGCTTCGTTCAGCGCGTTCGAGCGGGCCGATTTGTCGGTCAGCTTGTACGCGGCGGCGATGTCCTTGCCGATCAGCTTCTTCAGCTTGTCCTTGGCGGCGGTCAGGTCGGCCTGTTCGGCCATGTCCCAGGGATCCTTGGCAGCCTGCTCGGCCAGCTTGACGATCGCCTTGACGACGTCCTTGCACGCATCGTGCGCGAACAGGACGGCGCCGAGCATGATCTCTTCCGACAGCTCATTGGCTTCGGATTCGACCATCATCACCGCGTCGTAGGTCGCGGCGACGACGAGGTCGAGGTCGCCTTCGGCAACCTGCGCGTCGGTCGGGTTCAGGATATATTCGCCATCGACATAACCGACGCGCGCAGCGCCGATCGGACCCATGAAGGGCACGCCCGAGATGGTGAGCGCGGCCGACGCAGCGACCATCGCGAGGATGTCGGGCTCGTTGTGGCCGTCATAGCTCAGAACCTGGGCAATGACGTTGATTTCGTTATAGAAACCTTCGGGGAACAGCGGACGGATCGGACGATCGGTCAAACGCGAAACCAAAGTTTCCTTTTCGGTCGCGCCGCGCTCGCGCTTGAAGAAGCCGCCGGGGATGCGGCCTGCGCCCGAATATTTTTCCTGATAGTGGACGGTGAGCGGGAAGAAATCCTGCCCTTCCTTGACCGTCTTGGCGGCGGTGACCGCGGCCAGGACCATCGTTTCGCCGAGCGTCGCGACAACCGCGCCGTCGGCCTGACGGGCAACCTTGCCCGTTTCGAGGGTCAGCGTTTCACCGCCCCACTCGATCGATACTTTTTTCACGTCAAACATGGAGTTTCCTTCGCCCGCCGGGCCCGATGCCGGGCGGGGCCTCTGATTCCGGGTAATCCGACCCGGGGCGGTGCGGGGCGTCTGTCTGCCCCAATGGCGGTCCCGCCGAATGCGGGAGCGGCCCTGTGGTCCGGCATTTTGCGCGGGACCAATATGACAGCGGCCCCGGAAATCCGGGGCCGCCAGAAATTCTTATTTGCGAAGACCCAGCTTCGCGATCAGCGCCGAATAGCGGCTCTCGTCCTTCTTCTTCAGATAGTCGAGCAAGCTGCGACGCTTGTTGACCATCATCAGGAGGCCGCGGCGGCTGTGGTTGTCCTTGTGATGCGCCTTGAAGTGGGCGGTCAGCGTGTTGATGCGGTCGGTCAGGATCGCGACCTGCACTTCCGGCGAACCGGTGTCGCCCTTTGCTCGGGCATTGTCGTTGATGACTTCGGTTTTGCGCTCGGCGGTAATCGACATAGGCTTTTTCCTCGAACATCCTTGTTTACAGATTGAAGCCCCGGACGACCTTCAGCGTTCCCGCCAAAACCTCGATCAGGGCGACGGGACGCATTTCGCTGTCCCTTCCCCAATAGAGCCCGTCAACCGTAGCTACCCCGGTCCAGACGCGACCCTGACGGATCGCCCCTGCCGCTTCCGGGGAAAGGTTCAGAGCCGGGATGTCGACCAGCCCTGCCTCGAGCGGCAGAATGAATTCTGATTGGGCGGCGCCTTGGCCGAATGCGTTCAATTTGTCCAGCGAAATCGCCTGTGACAGGTCGAACGGTCCGGCCTTGGTGCGGCGGAGCATCGTGACGTGGCCGACGGTGCCGACGGCATGCGCGATGTCGCGCGCAAGGCTGCGGATATAGGTGCCTTTGGAGACGTGGGCGGTGAGGGTGATTTCCTGAAGCCCCTCCCCTCCTTCGTCACCCCGGACTTGATCCGGGGTCCATTCTTCCGGCGCCGCAGTGGATGCCGGATCAAGTCCGGCATGACGAAGGGAATAGACTGTTACAGCCCGCGCCTTCATCTCGACCGCCTCGCCCTTGCGCGCGCGATCATAGGCGCGCTGGCCGTCGATCTTGATCGCCGAAAAAGCCGGCGGCACCTGTTCGATCGGGCCGGTGAAGCGCGGCAGCACCGCCTCGACCTCGGCAAGTGTCGGACGCATGTCGCTCGTCGCGACCACTTCGCCCTCGGCATCGAGCCCGTCGGTTTGGGTTCCGAACCTGATCGTAAAGTCGTAAATCTTGCTCGCATCGAGCATCCGGCCGCAGAGCTTGGTCGCCTCGCCGAGTGCGATCGGCAGCACCCCGGTCGCCAGCGGATCGAGCGTCCCGCCATGGCCGACCTTGACCTTGCCCAGCCCCGCCTCGCGGCACACGCGTTTGACCGCGCCAACCGCTTGCGTCGAGCCGAGCCCCAGGGGTTTGTCGAGGATGATCCAGCCGTTCATTCCGCGCCGCTATGGCGCGGAAGCGCAGCTGTCAATTTTGCGCGGCCTTTTTGGCTTCGCGCGCCGCTTTCCGTTCTTCTTTCGACGGCGGCGGGGCCGAGGTCACGAAAGAAGTCAGTTGGCAGCGTTCGCCGCGGACGATGATCGACGCGAACTTGTCGAGCCGCCCGGCGCCGCGCGTTTCGAAACCGATCGCCTGCGCGAAATCGAGGTCGCGGCAGAGGCCGGCGAACGTCCCATAATACCAGTCGTTGCTGCGGCCCTGAATCCAGATGCCGCGGTCGCGGTCGGCCTGCCAGTTGCGGATCGAACTGTCGCTGGGAAAGACAATACTCGCTTCGACGCCGAGCGCGCGGGTTTCGGTCGCGGGCTCGTTGGCCGCCGCAGCCGCAGAAAGGGGAAGCAGCACGGCGGCCAGGGAGAGTGCGAGATTCGTCATGGCCACTCGTTTAGCGAAGATAGGCTGAACCGGGGCTGACCCTGATCCTCCCTGTGGCGAAGCCATGGGGAGGTGGCAGCGCGAAGCGTTGACGGAGGGGCACGCCGCCCCTCCACCACAGCCTACGGCGGCGGTCCCCCTCCCCATCGCTTCGCGACAGGGAGGATTATGCTTGCCATTCATCGGCGAGCAGCGACCATAGGCCGGTGTCGCGGGTGTAGCCCGTCCAGGTGACGCGCTCCGACCTCAGAACGCCATCCTTGTGACAGCCGAGTTTCGCGACCGCGGCTTGGCTGCGCCTGTTGCGTTCGTCGATGCGGAATTCGATCCGGCGGATCCCGACCGCGAAGGCGTGATCGAGCATCAGCTTTTTGACCCGGCCGTTGAAACCGGTGCCGCGCGCAGCGGGGTGGATGAAGCTGTTGCCGATCTCGACAGTTTGCGCCGACCAGTCGGGGCGCAGCCAGGCGGTCATGCCGACGAGCGTGTCGCCGTCCATGATCGCATAGGGCATGCGCCCGGCGCCGCCGATCAGCGCGTCGAAGCTCTTGTCGAAATGTTCGGGGCCGAAGCTCGACGAATAGATCGGCCAGATATCGGCGTCGGCGGCGCAGACGGTGCGCAGTGCCTCGCGATGCGCGTCGGTCAGCTTGACGAGCCGAAGGTCGCCGTCGGCGAGGTCGACATAGAGGCGATCAAGCATCCGTGCCGACCTCCCTTGGCGCCTCGGCCGCTTCGCGCCGCTTGGCCATGAAGTGCCGGCGGCACATCGCGACATAGCGGTCGTTGCCGCCGATCTCGGTCTGCGCGCCCTCGACCACCGCACGGCCGGTTTCGTCGACACGCAAATTCATCGTCGCCTTGCGCCCGCATTCGCACACCGCCTTCAATTCGACCAGCGCGTCGGCAATGCCGAGCAGCGCCGCCGATCCGGGGAAAAGCTCGGCCGAAAAATCGGTGCGCAGGCCGTAGCAGAGCACGGGAATGCCGGTTTCGTCGGCAAGACGTGCGAGGTCCAGCACCTGCGCGCGCGTCAGGAACTGCGCCTCGTCGACGAGCACGCACGCGAGCGGCCGTTCGGCATTCTCGGCGTTGACCGCGGCCCACAGGTCGCTGTCGGGATCGAATTTATGCGCCTCGGCCATCAGCCCGATGCGGCTCGTCACTTGCCCCGCGCCATAACGATCGTCGAGCGCGGCGGTCCACAACATCGTTTCCATGCCGCGCTCGCGATAGTTGAAATCCGCCTGGAGCAGCGTCGTCGATTTGCCCGCATTCATGCTGGCGTAATAGAAATAGAGCTTGGCCATAGGTCTCGCGATAACGTGCATCGGCGCCTTCGCCAATCCTCCCTGTGCCGCAGGCATGGGGAGGTGGCAGCGCGAAGCGCTGACGGAGGGGCCATGAACGCCGCGACCCCTCCGCCTCTTCGCGGCCCCCCTTCCATCGCTTCGCGACCGGGAGGATGTTTCCGTCCGCTTGACTCGCCCGCCCCCCCTGCCATGCTGCGCACCAAAGACTGCAGCATAACAGTGGGGAGAGCTGCCATGCGGCTGATGCCGGTGACCGACGCGATGTTTCTGGTCGCGGAGACACGCGAGACGCCGATGCATGTCGGGGGCGTCAATCTCTACACGCTGCCCGACAAGGTCGACGAGACTGAGTGGCTCAACGAGCAGCTGGCAATGCTGCGCCAGTCCGAAGGCCTGCGCCGACCGTTCAGCGAAGTTCTCAAGCTCACCCCGCTTGGGCAATATGGCCCGATCCGGCTGGTCCCCGATAAAGACATCGACATGCATTACCATGTGCGCAGCGCCGCGTTGCCAAAGCCGGGGCGCTATCGCGAGATGTTCGAATTGGTTTCGCGTCTCCACGGGACGTTGCTCGACCGGACGCGACCGATGTGGGAAATCACGCTGATCTCGGGGCTCCCCGATCGCCAGATTGCGACCTATTTCAAAATCCACCACGCGCTGATGGACGGCGCCAGCTCAATGCACTTCACCAATGCCATGCTCAGCCCCGATCCGAAGGAGAGGCGCAGCTATTCACCCATGTCGGTCGAAGCCTATGAGGCCTATAAGCGCAAATTCCCGGCGCCGAAAAAGCCGCCGACGCCGAGCCTCACCGATTTGAAAGCGATCGGCGGTTTCCTGAAGGAGCAATGGGGCAACAGCGTCGGCGTCACCAAGGCGCTCAACCAATATGCCGCCGCGATGTTCGGGCTCGGCGGTGGCGACCTCGCGACGCCCTGGGGCGGCTTGCCGCGCACCAGCTTTAACCGCAACATCACCGGCGCGCGGCGCTTCGTCGCGCAAAGCTGGTCTCTCGAACGCGTGCGCGCGATGGGCAAGGCGTATGACGGCACGATCAACGATGCCGTGCTCGCCATGTGTTCGGGGGCGATGCGCAAATATCTGCAGTCGCTGAACGAGCTGCCCGACAAACCGCTCAAAGCCATGGCGCCGGTGTCGATCCGCGCGAAGGACGACATCGATTCGGGCAATTCGGTCGCGGCGGTGACCGCCAATCTAGCGACGCATATCGACGATCCGGCAGAGCGGATGCGGACGATCCAGGCGTCGATGAACGCCGCGAAAGCGCAGCTTCGCGAGATGACCGCGCAGCAGATCCAGATCTATACCGCGATCACCCAGATGCCGCAGATGCTGACCGCGCTGACGCGCACGGCGGACAAATTCCCGGCGTATAGCGTCACCATCTCGAACGTCCCCGGCCCGCGCGAACAGCTCTACTGGAATGGTGCCCGCCTCGACGGCATGTATCCCGCCAGCATCCCCGTCGACGGCATGGCCATGAACATCACGCAGGTCAGCAACAACAAGAATATCGATTTCGGCATCACCGCGTGCCGCCGCAGCGTGCCGCATGTGCAGCGGCTGATCGACTATCTGGAGGATGCGCTGGTCGACCTGGAGGAAGCGGCGGGGATCAAGGGGAAGTAACCAACCGAACCCATAACTCCGTTCGCATCGAGCGAAGTCGAGATGCCCCTCGGGCTTGCGCTACGCCGAGGGGTGTCTCGACTTCGCTCGACACGAACGGGAAATAGAAGTCAGCCCTCGTCGCTCTCACCGCCCTCCAAATCGCGCGCCACCTTCGGATCGCGCAGCAATTTGTCGATATGGCTTGCCTCGTCGAAGCTTTCGTCGCTCAGGAATTTCAGCTTCGCGGCGTATTTCATCGTCATTTTCTCGGCGACGCTCTTTTGCAGCCAGGCAGTGTTGGTGCGCAACGCCTTCAGCACCGCTTCCTCTTCCTTGCCGAGCAGCGACTTTACGAAGACGGTCGCATGGCGAAGGTCGGATGACATACGGACTTCGGTGACGCTTACCGGATGTTTGGTCAGCAAATCGTCGTGCACGTCGCCGCGCGCCAAGATTTGCGACAGGATATGGCGCACCTGTTCGCCGACACGCAGCGCCCGGACGGTGGGGCCCTTGGTTTCTGCCGTTTTCATGGCTTACGCTTTCTCCAACTCGTCGAGCTTGTCGATAATCCGGGCGATCGAGCGCATATTGCGCGCCGTGCCCTTATGTTCCAGCCGCCGTTCGATCATCCGCGCGGTCAATTTGCTGTCGCCGACACCGTCGCCATAATCGATAAAAAGCGCCCGGTCGCCAAGCGCGAGACGCTCGTTCGGCTTGATCCATTTGTCGCTGGCCAGCGCCTCGAACTGCGCCGCGGTCGGCTGCCCGTCGAGGAACATCGTGTGGACGAACTTGTCCTCGTTCGTGCCCGCAAACGGATTGTCGGCGATCGCCGCGGCGAGCTCGTCGCGGCTCCGCACCAGGGCGGCGCAATGCATGTCGAAGCGGTCGTCGACCATCAAGGTCAGCTTCTCCTCGAGCCCGCGCGTCGGCCGCGCGGGGTGCGAGAAAATGACATTGCCGCTGGCCACTACGGTTTCGACGTCGCTGAACCCTTCAGCCTCGAACGCCGCGCGCAGGTCGGCCATTTTCAGCCGGTTCCCACCGACGTTGATGCTGCCGAACAATGCCACATAGCGAGCCATGCCGACACCTCCTGATCCGCGCGGAGCGGACGCTTTTTACAGCGTCCGTTCGCGCATTTCGACTTCGAAGACTTCAAGATTGTCGCCCGCCTTGATGTCGTTGGTATCCGACAAGACGACACCGCATTCCAACCCGGCGCGCACTTCGGCGACATCGTCCTTGAAGCGGCGGAGCGACGATATCGTCGTTGCCGAGACGATGACGTCGGCGCGCGTGAGACGAGCATGAAGCCCCTTGCGGATGACGCCTTCGAGCACGAGCAGACCCGCCGCCTTGTCGCGCTTGCCGGCCGGGAACACATCCTTGACCTCGGCGCGGCCAACGACGGTTTCGATCCGCTCCGGTCCCAGTTCGCCTGCCATTTCCTTCCGGATTTCGTCGGTCAGGTGATAGATCACGTCATGGTACATGAAGCGGACATTTTCGCGCTTCGCGATGTCGCGCGCCTTGGCGTTCGGGCGGACGTTGAAGCCGATGATCGGCGCCTTTGTCGCCGCCGCCAGCGTCACGTCGCTCTCGGTGATCGCGCCGGCGCCCGACTGGAGCACGCGAACGCGAATCTCGTCGGTCGACAGCTTGTTCAGCGCATTGACGATCGCCTCGACCGACCCCTGCACATCGCCCTTGATGATCACCGGGAACTGGATGACGTTCGCCTTGTCGGCGAGCGCCTCGAACATGCCCTCGAGGCTGACCGGCGCCTGGACGGTGCGCTTGCGCGTCGCCTGTTCCTGACGATAGGTCGCGACTTCGCGGGCACGCGCTTCATTCTCGACGACCGTAAGCGTGTCGCCCGCCATCGGAACGCCGCCCAGACCGAGCACTTCGACGGGCATAGACGGGCCGGCCGATTTGATCTGCTTGCCCTGATCGTCGATCAGCGCGCGGACGCGGCCGCTTTCGGCGCCGCAGACGAAGATGTCGCCGACCTTGAGCGTACCGCGGCGGACGAGGATCGTCGCGACGGGGCCACGGCCCTTGTCGAGCTTGGCCTCGATCACCGTGCCTTCGGCGGCGCGGTCGGGGTTGGCTTTCAGCTCCATGATCTCGGCCTGCACCGCAATCGCGTCGAGCAATTTGTCGAGACCGGTCTTCTTGAGCGCCGACACTTCGACATTCTGTACGTCGCCGCCCATTTCCTCGACCACCAGCTCATGCTCGAGCAGGCGTTCGCGGACGCGCTGCGGATTGGCGCCTTCCTTGTCGACCTTGTTGATCGCGACAATGATCGGAACGCCGGCCGCCTTCGCATGCGCGATCGCTTCGATCGACTGCGGCTTCAGCCCGTCGTCGGCCGCCACCACCAGGATGACGATGTCGGTGACGTTTGCACCGCGCTGACGCATCTCGGTAAAGGCTTCGTGGCCCGGGGTATCGAGGAAGGTGACTTGGCTGCCGTCGGGGGTCTTCACCTGATAGGCGCCGATATGCTGCGTAATGCCGCCGGCTTCGCCCGCGACCACATTGGCCCCGCGCAGCGCGTCGAGCAGCGACGTCTTGCCGTGATCGACGTGCCCCATGATCGTGACGACCGGCGCGCGCGGCTTCAGATGCTCGGCGTCGTCGATATCTTCATCGTGACGGATGTCGACATCGCCTTCGCTGACGCGGATGATCTCGTGGCCGAATTCGGTGACGAGCAGTTCGGCGGTGTCCTGATCGAGCAGGTCGGTGCTGGCGGACGGGCTGCCCATCTTGAACAGTGCCTTGACCAGATCGCTGGTCTTTTCGGCCATACGGTTGGCGAGTTCGGCGACCGTGATGCTTTCGGGGACCACGACTTCGCGGACCTGCTTCTCGCGCGGGCCCGACGAGGCGGTGTGCGAACGCTTTTCCTTTTCGCGGGCGCGCTTCAGCGCCGCGAGGCTGCGCGCGCGCGCGCCTTCGTCTTCGTTCAGCGCACGCGTGACGGTGAGCTTGCCCGACTGGCGGCGGCTGTCGCCGCCACGGGTTGCCTTCGGCTCGGGACGCTTGGGCTCGGGACGCGGGGGAGCCGCGACCGGCGTAAACCGGCGCGGAGCGGGAGCAGCGCTGGTCGTCGCGCGCGGCGCAGGCGTCGGCGCAGCTTCGCTCTGCGGCGCAGCGGCAGGCGCTTCGGCGGCGGGAGCAGCAGCGGGCGCTTCGGCAGCGGGTGCGGCAGGAGCGGGCTCGGCGGCCTTCGTCGTTGCCTGTTCGACCTTGGCTTCGGCGCGCGCCTTTTCTTCCTCGATGGCACGGGCGCGCGCGGCTTCGTCGCGGCGGCGATTGTCCTCGAGTGCGTTCATGCGCGCCTCTTCGGCCTCGCGCAGCAGCTGCGCCTGGCGTTCCTGACGCGACATCAGGCTTTCATTCTCGCTGACGCGGGGCGCAGCCGGCTTCGGCGCGGGCGCGGGGGCCGGAGCGGCAACAGGCGTAGGCGCCGGAGCGGCCTCAACCTCTTCGACCTCGACCGGGGCGGCTTCGCCCGGACGGCCAAGCACGCGGCGACGCTTCACCTCGACCACCACCGTATTGCGGCGCCCGTGGCTGAATTGCTGCTGCACCTGTCCGGCCTCGACCGTCCGCTTCAGCCCCAGGGGCTTGCGGGTAAGGGTCGGTTTGTCCTGTTCGTCACTCATCGAAAACCATCATTCCTTCAAAACGCGTCCGAAGCGGCGGTGCCGGTCGGCAGCGCCCCATTTTTTTCCTCGCCAAAAGCCGGCGCGGTATGCGGGTCGGAATCGCGGTTGGCCGCGTCCCTACTCCATCCTGTGAAAAACTGCCAGCGGCTCAAATGCGCCAGTACCCGGTCCGCAGCGCGGGCGTCGGTCAACGCCAGATGCACCGCATTCTCGCGCCCCAATGCCATAGATAGGGTGCCGCGGTCCACCGGCAAGACCAGGCCCTCGCGGCCCGAGCCTTCGTCGTCCTCGCCAACGCGCCATGCTTGCGCCAGTTTCTTGCGGCCGTCCTCGCCCGCGTCGCTGGCGTGGAGGAGCAGGCGGACCTGGCCCTTGCGCGCCGCGGTTTCGATCTTTTCATTGCCGCTAAGCAGCGTGCCCGATCGCGATTCCAGCCCCAGCCGGTCGAGCGTCGCGCGCTGAAGCTGTGCCTCGATACGCGCGCCTAGATCATCGGGAATGGTGAAATTGCCGTCCTGAAGCGCGCGCGCCAGCCCGCCTTTCAGCTTGCCCTTGGCCTGTGCAGCTTCAAGCGCCGCGCGGTCGACGCCGATCCACGCGCCGCGCCCCGGCGCCTTGCCATGGACGTCGGGCGCAATATTGCCGTCGGGCCCGAGCGCGAGGCGCACGAGCCGTTCGGCCGGCGAAACCTCGCCGGTGATGACGCAGCGCCGTTCAGGCACATGCCGGCCGCGCCGACCAGCGCGGTCTGGTTCGCTCAGCTGATCATTGTGCGGGGTCCGCATCGGCGGCCTCCCCGTTTTGCGGCTCAACCGCGGGCTCAGCTTCAGGCGCAGCGTCCGACGGTTCGTCGTCGAACCAGTGGGCGCGCGCCGCCATGATGATCTCGTTACCCTGTTCTTCGCTCAGGCCATATTCGCCCAGCACGCCGCCCTTGTCCTCGGCGCGTTCGCTGCGCGGCGGGCCGCGGCGGTTGTCGGTGCGCTTCTTGGCGATCAGTTCGTCGGTCGCCAGGTCGGCCAGGTCATCGAGCGTCTTGATCCCCGCCTTGCCCAGCACCACCAGCATCGCTTCGGTCAGGTGCGGGATATCGGCCAGCGCGTCCTCGACCCCCAGCTCGCGGCGCTCGGCGCGCGAGGCTTCTTCGCGGCGTTCCAAGCCTTCGAGCGCGCGGCTTTGCAGTTCCTGCGCCAGTTCTTCGTCAAACCCTTCGATCCCGGCGAGTTCCTCGATGCCGACATAGGCGACTTCTTCGAGTTCGGTGAAGCCTTCGGCGACGAGCAGCTGCGCGAGCGTTTCGTCGACGTCGAGTTCTTCCTGGAACATCGTCGAGCGTTCGACGAATTCACGCTGGCGCTTTTCGCTCGCGTCGGCCTCGGTCATGATGTCGATCTGGCTGCCGGTCAGCTGGCTCGCGAGGCGGACATTCTGGCCGCGGCGGCCGATGGCGAGGCTGAGCTGGTCGTCGGGAACGACGACTTCGATGCGGCTGTCATCCTCGTCGATGACGACGCGCTGGACCGTTGCCGGCTGGAGCGCGTTGACGACGAAGGTCGCGGTATCTTCGGACCAGGGGATGATGTCGATCTTTTCGCCCTGCATTTCCTGGACGACCGCCTGGACGCGGCTGCCCTTCATGCCGACGCAGGCGCCGACGGGATCGATCGAACCGTCATAGCTGATGACGCCGATCTTGGCGCGCGAACCGGGATCGCGCGCAGCGGCCTTGATCTCGATGATGCCGTCGTAGATTTCGGGGACTTCCTGCGCGAACAGTTTCTTCATGAAGTCGGGGTGCGCGCGCGACAGGAAAATCTGCGGGCCGCGCGTTTCGCTGCGCACCGACAGGATCAGCGCGCGGACGCGGTCGCCGACGCGCATCAATTCGCGCGGGATCTGCTGGTCGCGGCGGATGACGCCCTCGGCGCGGCCTAGGTTCACGACGATGTGGCCGAATTCGACCGACTTCACGACGCCGGTGATGATCTCACCCGCGCGATCCTTGAATTCCTGATACTGGCGCTCGCGATCGGCTTCGCGGACCTTCTGGAAGATCACCTGCTTTGCCGACTGCGCATCAATGCGGCCGAGGTCGACCGCGGGCAGCGGATCGACGATGAAGTCGCCGATCTTGGCGTCCTTCTGAAGCTTCTGGCCGGCAGCCAGGTCGACCTGCTTGAAATAATCCTCGACCTGCTCGACGACCTCGACGACGCGCCACAGGCGCAGGTCGCCGGTCTGGGCGTCCAGCTTCGCGCGAATGTCGTTTTCGGCGCCGTAGCGGGCGCGCGCGGCGCGCTGGATCGCCTCCTCGATGGCCTCGATGACGATGCCCTTGTCGATCATCTTCTCGCTGGCGACGCTGTTGGCAATCGCGAGGAGTTCGGCCTTGTTGGCGGAAATGGCAGTGGCCATCAGTCCTGTCCTTCTTCTTCCATTTCGTCGGCGCCCTCGATCGAGAGCGGGACGGTTGCGGCAATCAATTTGTCGGTGAGAACGAGCTTGGCCGTGTCGATCGCGTCGAACGGCAGCTTATGTTCCACCCCTTCCTTATCCAAAATCGTGACGACATCGCCGTCGATACCGACCAGTTCGCCGTTGAAGCGCTGGCGACCATCGCGCTTTTCCTTCAGCGCAATCTTCGCCTCATGCCCCGCCCAGTCGGCGAAGTCGGCGGGGCGCGTCAGCGGCCGGTCGATGCCCGGCGACGAGACTTCCAGACGATAGGCCTGGTCGATCGGGTCCTTGCCCGCTTCCTCGAGCGCATCGAGCTGGACCGAAATACGGCGCGACAGGTCGGCGCAATCGTCGATCGTCAGCTGACGCGTGTCGGGGCGTTCGGCCATCACCTGCAACGTCGGATCGCTCTCACCGCCGAAAAAGGCGACGCGCACGAGCGCCAGGCCCATCGCTTCGGCTTCGGGCGCGATGATCGCATTCAGGACGTCGAGATCGGCCAATGAAAATTCCCAATTCGGATGACCGGAAAGCATGTGGGTATAGCCGCCGCGGCCCGCGGCCCCGACGTCCCAACTGGCTAACCATGTCAAGAAGTAGGCCGCATATAGGCGCGGACGGGTGAGTCGGCAAGGGGGAAAGGCGGCTCAGGGATTGAGCAGCCATCCCGCGACGCCGGCGCCGATCACCAGCGCGGGCGCGACCCATTTCCCCTTGAGCAGCATGACCGCGGCAACCGCTCCGGCAAAGATGGCGATTCCCGCGATCGGGCTCGACACGCGCAGCGCGGTGACACAGCCCAGCTGCAGCAGCGTCGCCGCGATGACACCGACCACCGCCGCCGCCACGCCGGCGAGCGCGCGGTGCAGCGCGGGGTTCTCGACAATCGCCTCCAGCCGCTCGAAGAAGATCATCGAGAAAGCGAAGGCGGGAAGGAACATCCCCACCGTGATCGCGACCGCACCGGGAAGCCCGCCCGCGACATAGCCCGCGAAAGTCGCGAAGATGACGAGCGGCGCGGGCAGCATCCCCGCCAGCGCTACGCCGTCGAGGAAGCTCGCGTCGGACAGCCAGCCGCGCCCGACCGTATCGGTGCGCACATAAGGAATGGCAGTATAGGCACCGCCGAAAGTGAGCAGCCCGCCTTTCAATCCGGCAATGAAGAGCGCGAGGATACCCGCTTCGCTCGCGGCGGCGTGGGCCTTCGCCGCCGGCGCGACGCCCGACACAAGGAAAGCCAGAACCACCGCCGCGACAAACACCGCCGCCGCGACAGCCGGCCGCGCGGCAAAGCTGTAGATCAGCCCCGCGGCGATCAACGGAATCCAGAAGGGCACCCCCGCCAGCGTCGCGCCGAGCGATGCCGCCGCAAGCAACCACAACAGCCTGTCCTCGAGGATATGCGTCCCGATCCGCTGCACCGCGCGCAGGATGATCGCGAGCACCGCAATCTGTACGCCCAGGAAGACGGGCGCCATCGCCGGATTGCCGACGATCCAGTCCTTGTAGAGCCACGCCGCGCCGAGCATCAGCACGAAACCCGGCAACATGAACCCCAGCCCCGCGAGCAGCCCCCCGATTCGCCCGCGCGCAACCATTCCAAGATGGACGCACAGCTCGTGCGCCTCGGGCCCCGGCAGGATCTGCATCACCGCGAGCAGGCGGTTGAAGCGCGCTGGCGAAATCCAGCGCTCCTCCTCGACGAGCGCCTGCTTGACCATCGCGATCTGCGCGACGGGCCCGCCAAACGCGAGGAAGCCGAAGCGCAGGAAGCGCAGGAACAGCTGGAGGAGGGAAAGTTGCGGCGGCGAGGGTTCAACGGTGGTCATGGCAATCGCGCTCCTGCCGCAAATGCGGCCTATGGAGCGGAACTTGGACAGCAAGCCGTCTGAACGGGCGTCCGCATTGCCCGTGCCACGGCAAATAGCATGGCGGGCGTCCGAGGGAAGAGAGATTAGCTTTGCGCGCGGGAAGGTCGAGATGAAATCGGGGGCGGCTTTCGACCAGAAGTTGCCGTTCTACTTCTTGCTTCGTCATTCCCGCGAAAGCGGGAACCCAGTTGCGACGTCAGCACGCTGGGTCCCCGCTTTCGCGGGAATGACGAAATTGGGAATGGCCGTTTCCCACCCCAAAACCGACCTTGCCATTCCTTTCCCATGGGATAGGCAGCAAGCATGTCGTTCGATACCGAAACCGAAGCGTTGGCCCACGACCATGTTTTCCTCGGAAAACGGCACGACCAGAATGCGCGGCGTACTCTATGGGTCGTTGCGCTGACGGCGGTGATGATGGTCGGCGAGATTATCGCGGGGATCGCGTTCAACTCGATGGCGCTGCTCGCCGACGGCTTTCATATGGCGACGCACGCGGGCGCGCTCGGCATCGCCGCGATCGCTTATGCCTATGCGAAGCGCCACGGGCACGGGCGCCGCTATAGCTTCGGGACCGGCAAGGTCGGCGATCTGGCCGGCTTTGCCTCGGCGCTCATACTCGGGCTGTTCGCGCTCGGCATCGCGTATGAATCGCTGACGCGCCTGTTCGACCCCAGCCCCGTCGCCTTTGCCGAGGCGACGATCATCGCCGTCATCGGCCTTGGCGTGAACATCGCCAGCGCGCTGCTGCTCGGGCACGGGCATAGCCATGATCATCATGACGACGCGCACGATCACAACCACGGGCACGACCATGCGCACGAGAAGGACAACAATCTCCGATCGGCCTATCTCCATGTCGTCGCCGATGCGCTGACTTCGGTGCTCGCGATCGCCGCTCTGCTCGGCGGGCGGTATCTCGGCTGGGTGTGGCTCGATCCCGCCATGGGCGTCGTCGGATCGATCGTCATCGCGGTCTGGGCTTGGTCGTTGATGCGCGACACCGGCGCGGTGCTGCTCGACGCGACCGACGCCGCGCTCGAAAGTGAAATCCGCAACCTTGTCGAAGCGCCCGGCGATGCAAAGATCATCGACCTGCACGTCTGGCGCGTCGGGCCCGGAGCGCATTCGGCGATCGTCAGCGTCGTCGGCGCAACGCGCGAGGCGATCTGCGCACGCGTCAAACCGGTCCATGAAATCGAACATCTGACGGTCGAAATCCGTTGAATTTGGTTTGGCAACGCGGGATTCGCGATATCGATTGCGCCGCGTAAATTTCGTCCGTTTATTTCCTCCGTAAACCGCGGAGAATTACGGAAATTGCCAGAAACCTTGACTTTTTGGCAAAATAGTTTCAATCTGGCGGAGCTAACGTCGCCTGCGACGGAAATTTGATGCCTACCGGCGGATACTTCCATTCACGCGCTACCAGCTCCTCCGGTGCTTTTGCCGGTTGATTATCTGTTTTCGTGAAAGGAAACACCCCATGCCGATCGGCACCGTAAAATTCTTTAACAGCGACAAAGGCTATGGTTTCATCGCCAATGAAGATGGTTCGGGCGACAGCTTCGTCCACATTAGCGCCGTCGAGCGCGCCGGCATGTCGACGCTGAACAAGGAACAGCGCGTTTCGTACGAGCTGGAAACCGACCAGCGCGGCAAGACCTCGGCTGTCAATCTTCAGCCTGCATGATGATATCCGGTCCGGCGTCCTTCGGGGTGCCGGGCCGGACCATCCGCCGATCGTCTCGGCGCTCCAGCTCGTGCAGTCCCCCAAGGAGCATCCTATGGATATGAACGAGCTTTTCTTTCGGCACCAGATGGCCCTGATGGCCGTCGGCCGGATGCGCGGCGCCAGTGCGCGCCATGCCGATTTCGACCTGCCCGGCCATTATGCCGACCGCATCGACGCCTATCGCGTCCGCCGCGGCATGAGCAAATATTTCGCCGTGGCGGCGCGCCCCGAAGCGGCGCCAACCATCGGCGCCTGATCGACGGCGCCTAACCGACCCGGTCGACCTCGATATGCGGCCAGCGCGCCGCGAGCCGCTCCGCCCAGCGCTCATAGGGCCACGGGATGACCTCCTGGTCGAACCAGAAGAGGCGATTCCCTTCCAGATCATAGAGATGCACTTCGTCGTCGCTGTCCTCCTGCGGAACGATGCGAAGCTTGCCGATGCGCGACGGGTGGATGCGGCCTTCGTCGCCGCCGCTCGCGCCGACGCGGCCCTGCCACCAGACCAGGTCGCCCGTCGCGGGGTCGATGAAGCTGCCGCGGTTCGGATTGGCGAGCATGTTGAGCCCGGCGCCAAGCGCGACCAGCGCACCGAGACCCTGCGCCAGCGGCACCAGCCATGGCGCGCATTCGCGTCCGGCCTCACTGCAATTGTCGGCGGGATCGATCGCCGACGCGGCACAGAAAAAGACCAGGCCGAACACAAGCAACAGCCACATCCGGTAATCGGTGCGCGCGCTGCGCCGATAGGGTGGGATGGTGCCGGTCATCGCCCCGATTTAGCGCGACAACCTCAACGCTTGGCTAATGGCCGATGCGTTGCGGATGCGCCGCACCGACGTGAAACATTTTGTTGGCGTTTCAGCCTATAAGGCGGGCTGGCCCCGTTTGCGCGAATCGCGCGCGAGCGGGACGATGGATTTTGACACGCGCATGAAGCCCGAACTGACCCTGACCGCCCGCTCGACGTGGCGCGACCCGCTGCCGGAAAAGCCGGCGGGGCCGGGGCGTGCCTTTTGGGCGGCGATCGTCGGGGTAATGTCGGTCGCCTGCCTCGCCTTCCTGCTGTCGAGCGGGCAGCTACGTGCGCCGGTGGTTTTCGGACCGTATAGCGTCTCGGTGCCGCTGAACTTTCGCGCTTATGACCCCGAACGCTGGGCGATCATGAATGCCGAGGATTATGCGGATGCACTGAAAATCGATCCGACGCTGCCCGACCCGAACAGCGTCGGTTATGGTGACGCAGCGGCATTGCCCCCCGCCGATCCCGCGCTGCTGCGCGAGGAGGCCTTTGTGGGGCCGCCGGCCAAATCCTATGTCTTTCGGGGGGTCACCGCGCTCGACCGCGAGCGCGCGCATTATTGCCTGACCGCCGCCGTCTATTATGAAGCCGCGTCCGAAACCGACGACGGGATGCGCGGCGTCGCGCAGACGGTGATCAACCGCGTGCGCCACCCGAGCTTTCCCAACACGGTATGCGGCGTCGTCTTTCAGGGGTCGCAGCGCGCGGGCGTGTGCCAGTTCACCTTCAGCTGCGACGGTGCGATGGCGCGCGCGCCCGAACGGCGGAACTGGCTCCGCGCGAGTCGCGTCGCGTCGGCCGCGCTCGGCGGCACTGTTTTCCCCAAGGTCGGGCTCGCGACGCATTATCACACGCAAGCGATCTGGCCGCGCTGGGGCAAGAGCCTGGTGATGACCAACATCGTCGGCGCGCATATCTTTCACCGCTGGCGCGGGCGCTGGGGCATGCCCGACGCGTTCCGCGCGCCTTATCTCGGCCGCGAACCGGTGCCCGGCCCCTATCTGCCGCTCGCGCAGCAACTGACGATCCTGAAAGGTCAGGGCCTGCCGCCCGGCGCCGGCCCCGCGCCGATGCTCACGGGCGCAGCCGCGCCGCTTCCCGACACCCCCGCCGCGCCGCTGCCCGGCACGATGGCCCCCGCGGCGCCCGTCGCACCGCCGCCCGCGGCGGCTCCCGCTGCGCAGACCTATGCCGATCCGCGCCTCAACCAGTCGGGGCAGGTCCGCGAGGAATTCAAGGGCAGCGGAGAGTGGAAACAGTGACGCAAACGGCCTAAACTCTCCCCTTTGTCACCCCGGATTTGATCCGGGGTCCATGGACCGAGAGCCCGGCGTTGCGGTCCTCCCGGATCAAGTCCCGGATGACGAAAAGAGAATGGGGAGAGGTCATCATGGGACATGTCAAAGGCATCGGCGGACTGTTTTTCCGGGCGCGCGATCCCGAGGCGTTGAACGCCTGGTACAAGGAACGGCTGGGTATCGGCGCCGGCTGCAACGCCGACGACAGCGGGCCGGTCGACGAATGGACTTGGAACGTCGCGGCAGGCCCGGTCGTTTTCGCGCCGTTCAAAGCCGACACCGACTATTTCGCTGCCGATCGCCAGTTCATGATCAACCTGCGCGTCGACGATCTCGACGCCGTGCTCGCGCCGTTTCGCGAAGCGGGTGACGAGGTCATCACCAAGGATGAGTGGAACGACCCCGCGATCGGCCGCTTTGCGCGGGTTCACGATCCGGAAGGCAATCCGATCGAATTGTGGGAACCGCCAAAGGGCTGAGTTATTTGTCGGCTTGCGCGGACGCGGCACCGGCCCGCTCCCCCCACCCGGCCTCCCATTTCAGAATACTCCGTGGGAGGCCGCGTGGGGAGCGGGCCGGTGCCGCCTTCGCCGTCAGGCGAAGATGATCAACGCCCCTGGCTGCGCCAACGCTTGACGACGCGCTCGAGGATCTCCGCCTCGCCGCCGGTTTCGCGCCACAGTTTCGAGAAGAGCGGATCGCTCGACGCCGGACGCTTTTCTTCTTCAAGCGTATCGAGATAGACGCGGATCGGGATCGATACGCCTTCGCCGCAAACGATACATTCGCGATTACGCAGCGCCGGGATCGAATCGATGAAACCGCGCGCGCCTTCGGGCATCGCCGCCTTTACGAAATGCTGGTCGCGCTCGTTGTTGAGGCGCATCGAAATGATCGTGCCGCACTGCGACAGGACGCCTTCGGCCAGATCGGACGGGCGCTGGGTAATCAGGCCCAGCGACACGCCATATTTACGGCCTTCCTTGGCGATCCGTTCGAGGATCTTGCGCACCGCCTGCCCCTGGCCGGTATCCTTCGACGGGATATAGCGGTGGGCCTCTTCGCAGACGAGCAGGATCGGGCGTTGCGGCTCGCCGCGCGACCAGATCGCATAATCGAAGGTCAGGCGCGACAGCACCGCGACGACGACGCCGGTGATGTCCGACGGCACCCCCGACACGTCGATGATCGAAATCGGCCGACCGTCCGACGGCAGGCGGAATATCTTGCCGAGGAAATTCGCCATCGTGTCAGCGACGAGCATGCCCGAGAACATGAAATTATAGCGCGGGTCGGCGCGCATTTCCTCGATCTTGCCCTTGATGCGCATGAACGGCGCGCTCGACGTCGCCTTGTCGAGCTTGCCCATCTCGTTCTGGAGGATGTTGAGCAGGTCGGACAATAGATACGGGATCGGCGAATCGACCGTGATCTTGGTCATCCCCTCGGCAAGCCGGTTCTTCGTCCGCGCCTGCAGCAGGCAGCGCGCCAGCACGTCGCAATCGGCCTGGCGGTCGCGCCCCTCGGCGGTGACGAACACTTCGCAATGTTCCTCGAAATTCATCAGCCAATAGGGCATCGCGAGGTTGTCGACGTCGAACAGCGCGCCGATTCCCTTGAACGCCGCCGAATATTCGCCGTGCGGGTCGATCATTACGATATGACCCTGCGGCGCGAGCTCGCATATCTTGTGAAGGATCAGCGCCGCGCTCGTCGACTTGCCCGTACCCGTCGAGCCGAGCAGCGCGAAATGCTTCCCCAGCATTGCGTCAACATAGAGCGACCCGCGGATATCCTTGGTCGGATAGACGGTGCCGATTTCGACATGCGCGCGCTCGTCGGCGGCATATATCTGTTTGAGGTCGGCGCTGGTCGCCGCGAAAACCTGACTGCCCGGAATCGGGTAGCGGGTGACGCCGCGACGAAAATTGTGAATGCGGCCGGTGATCTTCTCTTCTTCGCCCTCGCCAAGGAAATCAATCGTCGCGACAATAAGCCCTTCGCCGCGTTCGTGCAGTTGCTGGTCGCGGATGCTGGCGATCAGCCAGATATTGCCGACACGGACCTTGACCTGCGCCCCGACCTGCCCGGCCATCGCCACCGCGGCATCGCTCGACGACGACAATTTGCCGATCGCCGCGGCATCGAGCAGGATGCGCGAGGCCGATCCCGAAATATCGACGACTTCGCCGATCATCAGATCGTCGCGATGATGATTGGCTATCGGCGCAACCGGCGCCGCTACGCCGCCGCCGGCAAGCCGGACGTGCTGCGCTGCCGTCAAGTCCCCGGCGCTGAATCCGCCACCTTGCATGTCCATGTATCCGCCCCGCCTCGTTGTGGTCCCGAAACCGGATATCGCAGGCGAGGGTAAATATAGGTTAAAGGTTGTTCAGCGACGCCGGAAAATGGCCGAAGCACCGTAACCGAGCACCAACGACAGCAACACTGCCGAAAGGCCATACAGAAAGCCGTGGTGCTGCGCTGCCAGCGCGACGAAGCGTTCGAAACCGGCCTTGCGGATCTGCACGTCGCGCGAGGCGACCGCGAGCACGCGGCCGCGGCTGATCAGATAGGTTTCGGCGCGGTATGTCCCGACGGGAACGCGCGCCGGCACGGGGATGCGCGCGCGATAGAGCACGCCTTCGGTAATTTCGACCGCGGCGGGATTTTCGACGAAAAGACCCGAGCGACGATAAAGGTCGGTCAGCCCCGCCTCGAAACGCTCAAGCTTCCTTGCCTCGGAGAAGCCGCTCGGCGACATCGACAGATTGGCTAGCCCGAGTTCGAAAATCGCCGCGGTCCGCTCATCGACCAGCTTGTCGATCGGACGCGACGATCCGATCGCGTAAAAGGCCGGCGACGTGCGCAGGCGGATGCTGCTGGCATTGACCCAGATGCCCGCGACGCGCCGCTTTTCGCGCAGGATGATCGGCCGCACCGGCCCCTTCAGCACCACGACGATGTCGGCGCGGTCGTCGGGTAGGCGCTGGCCGGGATAGAGTATGGCGCCGAACAGCAACAATTCCTCGCCGGTAAAGCTGTACTGGATATCGATGGCGCGGCTCGACACGTCGGGGACCAGCCGCGGGTCGGCGGCGTGCGCGGCCGCTGGCAACAGCAGCGCCGCGAGGGATAGGAGCAAGGCGCGGGGCGCGCTCATTGCACCGTGTAAATTTCTTCGGGACGGATGAAGAGGTCGACCCCCATGCGCAGTGCGACGAGCAGCACGATCGCCGCGAGCGCCATGCGCAGATATTCGGGCTTCACCTTCTGCGCGAAGCGCGCGCCGACTTGCGCCCCGATCACGCTGCCGAGCAGCAGCAGCCCCGCGAGCACGATGTCGACCGCGCCGGTGGTCAGCGCGTGAACCATCGTCGTTGCGATCGTCACGAACAATATCTGGAACAGCGACGTGCCGACGACGACCTGCGTCCCCATGCCGAGCAGATAGAGCATCGCAGGCACCATGATGAAGCCGCCGCCGACGCCGAGCAGCATCGTCAGGATGCCGCCAACCATGCCGAGGAGCAACGGCGCGAGCGGCGAAATATAGAGGCCCGAGCGATAGAAGCGCCAGCGCATCGGCAGGTTCGCGACCATCGGATGATGGCGCCGCTTGCGCGCGGGTGCGGGCAATCCCGCCTGCGCAGCGCGAAAGCTTCCCCACGCCTCGCGCCCCATGAAGCTGCCGACGATACCGAGCAGCGCGACATAAAGGATGTTGATCACCGTATCGATCTGACCCCATGCGGTGAGCAGTTCGAACAGACCGGCGCCGATCAGCGAACCGAGCAGGCCGCCCGCGACAAGCACCCAGCCCATGCGCAGGTCGACCCCGCCGCGCTCAAGATGCGCCATCACCCCCGACACGCTCGCGCCCGTCACCTGCGTCGCCGCCGACGCCGCCGCCACCGTCGGCGGGATGCCGTAAAAGATCAGGAGCGGCGTGGTCAGGAAACCGCCGCCGACCCCGAACATGCCCGACAAAAAGCCGACCCCGCCACCCAGCAGGATGATGACCAGCGCATTGAC
This sequence comes from Sphingopyxis fribergensis, assembly GCF_000803645.1. NCBI lineage: Bacteria > Pseudomonadati > Pseudomonadota > Alphaproteobacteria > Sphingomonadales > Sphingopyxidaceae > Sphingopyxis > Sphingopyxis fribergensis. The sequence continues at coordinate 3,737,321 of NZ_CP009122.1, forward strand.
CGACAGATTGGCGACTGGGAGGTAAAGATCCATGGGCCCCGAAACTTAGGTCTGCGGCGTAAAACTGCGCCGAGTCCCGCGACCCTAGAGCATTTTTTCGAAACGGGGAATCGGCTGCGGCGGCTATTTTTACCCGCGATCAGAAGTCGCTCGCGAGGGTCAGCGCGAGACCGCTTTCGGGGCGCGCATCGCCTGCGACGCGCTGGCGCCAGTCGAGCGCGATGCGGCTGCCCAAACCGACCTCGGGCAGGCGGAGAGTCAGCCGCGGGCCGACATCGACGCGCGCCGCACCCGGCTGCACCGCCCCCGCCGCAAGCGCGCCGAGGCGGAGCGGCGACATGTCGTCGGGGCCCAAGTGGCGATCGACGACGATCGCTGCGTCGGCAAAGCCGTCGCGCCGCCGCGCGCCGACAACACCCGCTTGCGCATAAGCGTCGAGCCGGAACCCCGCGGGCAGCGCAACCTCGGATACGCCGCCGCTGGCCATGATCGCCAGCGCAGTCCGGCCTTCGTTTCCCGCCGCGATACGCTGTTCGATCGCGACATCGACCGGCAGGTGCGCAAGTGGCGCAAAGCCAAGCCCGAACGCGACCTCGCGCTGTTGTGGCCGCTCGATCGCGATCGTCGCACGGCCATAGGCGCGCGCGCGGCCGGAATCGCCAAAGCCATATCCCAGACGGAGCCCCGCCTGACTGCCACCAAGCTGGCTCGCCGCGCCGATGATTCCGGGCGCATTCCCCGACCCTTGGCGCAAATAGAGCCAGCCCGCGAGCGCCCAGCCACCCAATTGGCGCTGGATCCAGAAAGGTTCGCCCTGCCCCGGATCGGCATGCGCGGCGGGGGCGAGCGGGAACCATAGAGGGCTGCGCGCCGCGGCGGCCGACCGCGCGAGACCGTCAGGCGGCGGCAGCAGCCGCGCGAAGAGCGCGAGGCGAAGGCCGTGGCGGTCGGCGGCCAGTCCGCTGGCTTCGCCTTCGGCGGCATAGGGCGCATCCACCGACCGAGCCGCCATGGCGGTCGAGATGGACGACCGGCTTGCCAGCTCCGGCGTCGACGGGAGGGGCTGGCGAGAGGGCATGGCGGGCTTATCTTCCGGGAAGGCGTCGCTCGCCGCAAAGGGGGACGGCACCGACCACGGCGGGGCGGCGGGATCGGGCGCTGGTGGCGGCGCGAGATCCCACGACATCATGACGCGCACGACGATCCAGCCACTGACGCACAGGAGCAGGAAACGCAGCGCCGGGGCGTCGCGGCGCGCGTCGATGCGGCGCGCCATCACCGCGCCATCGCCCTGGCGAAGCCGTCATCATGTGCGCCCTCATTTTCCAGATGCTCGGTCTTGTCCCAAACGACCTCGCCCGATCGCAACATCCGCCAATAGAGGATGATCGCGCGCCGCGCGGCGAGCATCGCGATCACATTCGCCACAAAGGCGCGCGGCAGCGAAAGCAGCGCGGTACGAAGGCCGTACCAGCGCGCGGTAAAATGCCCGCGCATCGCCATGCGCCAGCACAGCATGACCGCATTGAAGGTGAGAAGCAGGCGCATGCCATCGCCGACGATGATCGCATTCCAGCCCAGCAGATGCTGCCCCGCCCAGCCCAGTGCGGTCAACAGCCCCCCGACATAGGCTGCAAGGAGAATGAGCGCAGCCAGCGGCGCGCGGCGGTCGCGCCACAGCATCCAGCGCGCGGTCCAAGCGCGGCTCGCGGAAAGGTCGGCGTCACCCTGCCGTGACCCCGGCCAGCCGAGATGATCCCATCCGGCCAACGCGATCCCGGCGATCCAGCGCGATTTCTGCCGCACCGCTTTTTCGGTGCTGCCCGGGAAGGCCCCCCGCGACACGACGCGATCGCCCGCTAGTCCGGCCGTGTCGACAAAACGCGTTCCAAGGCCGTAAGCGCCGATCACCATGCCGATCTCATAATCTTCGGTCAGGCTGTCGCAGCGAAACGGCTCGCCGCCGCGCTCGATCGCCAACAGCGCGAGAGCGGTGCGCGTCAGCGCGCAGCCGACCCCCGCCGAGGGGAGCGGCAGGCCGAGACGTGAGCGCACGACCAGTTCCTTGCCATGCGCTTCGGCAAATTCGTCGCCATAATGCCCGCCGACCCAGCGTTCGGCGCGTTTGAGCAAGGGGACGACAGGGATCTGCACCATCGCATTTTCACCGAGATAGCGGCGATAGAGCGCGAGTTCGCCCGGATGGACATGATCCTCGGCATCGTGAAGGACGATGGCGGAGAAAAGCATGCCCTCGGCGCGCTCATCCTCGCCGAGCGCCGCCCACAGCCGGTTAAGATTGTCGCCCTTCGTCGTCGGCCCCTCGCGGTTGCCGATGACAAGCCGCAGCCGTGCGTCGCGCGCGGCCAATGGCGACACGGCAAAGAGCGTCGCGGCATCATTGGGATAACAGCCGACATAGAGGCGAAAATCCTCGCCCTCCCACGCACTGAGCGTCCGCTGCAGCATCGCGGGAAGGGCTTTGGCCTCGTCCCAGGCGGGCACGAACACCGCGAAGCGCCCCTCGACCGGTGGCGCATTGGGTATTAACGATGGCCCGTGGCGGCGCGTCGCCAGCCACAAAGCATCGAACAGCAAATCGTCGAACCCGAACAGCAATATTCCGACCGATGCGAAAAGCATGAGTTCGTGGCCGGCACCCAGCACCAGCCATTCCAGCCATGCGGTCGACAGCTCCACTATGCTGGCCTCGCCCCCACCGATGACCTAATGTCATCCCCACCGAGAGTGCTAATGAAGAAGGCACATTTGTAAAGATTGGCGCCGACGGTTAGTTAACCGTCAAATCCTCTGACAAACCAAGGAAATAATCGATCCATGACCCGCAGTTTTCCGCCCCGTTCGGCATTGCGTGACTTTCTCGAGAGCGAAAGCGCAGGCGGCATGCTGCTCATTTTCGCAGCCATTTTGGCGATGATTGTCGCAAATTCGTCGCTCGGGACGATTTACCACGACGCGATCCATGCCGTGACCGGCCCGGTACTCACCGACAAGCTTGGTCCGATGACGGTCCATCTGTGGATCAACGACGGGCTGATGGCGATTTTCTTCCTGCTCGTCGGGCTCGAGATCAAGCGCGAGTTCGTCGACGGTCGGCTCGCGAGCTGGGACCGGCGGCGGCTGCCGTTCATCGCCGCGGCGGCGGGCATGGCGGTGCCGGCGGCGCTCTACATGGCCTTTGCCGGCGGCGAACCCGGACTGGCGCAGGGTTGGGCAATTCCGGCGGCGACCGATATCGCCTTTGCGATGGGGGTGCTCGCGCTGCTCGGCAAGCGTGCGCCGACGTCGCTCAAGCTGTTCCTCGTCACCGTTGCGATCGTCGACGACATGGGCGCAGTCGCGATCATCGCGCTCTTTTACACCGCCGAGATCAATATGGTCGCGCTCGGCGCTGCCGCGGCCATCCTCGGCATCATGTTCGCGTGCAATCGGGGCGGGGTGAAAAGCCTGGTCATCTACCTGATCCTGTTCGCGCTCCTCTGGTACGCGATGCTGCTCTCGGGCGTCCACGCGACGATCGCTGGCGTGCTCGCGGCGATGATGATTCCGTTCGAGCGAACGCCGGGCGCGCCCGACAGCGCGACCTCGCCGCTTCACCGGCTCGAACATGCGCTCCACCCCTGGGTCGCCTTCGCGATCGTGCCGCTGTTCGGCTTCGCCAATGCCGGCGTCGACATCGGCGGGCTGACCGCCGAACAGATTTTCGCCCCGCTGCCGCTGGGCATCGCGGCGGGGCTGTTTCTCGGCAAGCAGGTAGGCATTTTCGGCAGCGTCTGGCTGTCGGTCAAACTCGGCATCGCGGGCAAGCTGCGCGGCGCAACCTGGCTGCAAATCTATGGCGTCGCGATGCTGTGCGGCATTGGTTTCACGATGAGCCTGTTCATCGGCGGCCTTGCCTTCCCGGGCGATGCGCTCTTGGTCGAGGAAGCGAAAATCGGCATCCTCATGGGCTCGCTGGCGGCCGCACTGGTCGGTTTCGCCATATTGCGTTTCGCACCGCTCCATCCGCAACATGATGCGGTCGAACGCGCTTCGAACGGCGAGATCGCTACCGACGGCGATGTGCGTGACACCTCCGAAGCCCAAGGATAAGCCGCAGGCCATGACCAAGCTGATTTCGCTGTCGCTGATCGTTGCCGCGCCCCTGGCGGGTTGCGCCGCCACAGGGGCCAAAGACCCAGCCCCGAACGCGGCCGTCACGACGCTCGACGTGCGCCGGACCGCCGCATCGGCAAAGGCGCTCGACGAAATCGCGGCCGCCTATCTGCAGCTCAGCCTTGAAATCGGGACGCATGAGCCGGGCTATATCGACGCCTATTACGGCCCGCCCGAACTGCAAAAGGCCGCCGAAGCGGCTCCGCGCGATAAAGCCACGCTGCTCGCCGCAACGCGCGAGCTGATGGCACAGCTCGATCTAGCGGCGCGGCGCCTTCCCGATCCGCTCGAACGCCGCCGCGCCACCTTTCTGCGCGCGCAGCTCCGCGCCGCGGAGACGCGATTGCAGATGATGCAGGGTACGCGCTTCGCTTTCGCCGACGAGGCCGAGCGACTGTTCGGCGTCCGGCCGCGACTGAAACCGCTGGCAAATTACGACCTCGCGCTGAAGCAAATCGAGGCGCTCGTTCCCGGCGACGGGCCGCTGCCGGACCGCGTCGAAGCCTATCTCGACGCCTTCACCATCCCCAAGGAGCGGCTGCAAAAGACCTTCGACGCCGCGATCGCGCGCTGCCGCGGGCGCAGCATGGCGCATATTCCGATGCCCGAGGGCGAGAGCTTTCGCCTCGAATTCGTCACCGGCAAAAGCTGGAGCGGTTATAATTATTATCAGGGCGGCTATCACAGCCTGATCCAGGTCAACACCGACCTGCCGATCCGTCTGTCGCGCGCGCTCGATCTCGGGTGCCACGAGGGCTATCCCGGACACCACCTGCTCAACATGAAGCTCGAGGAGAAGCTGGTGAAGGAGCGCGGCTGGGCCGAGTTCAGCGTCTATCCGCTCTACAGCCCGCAAAGCCTGATCGCCGAGGGCAGCGCCAATTACGGCATCGACCTCGCCTTTCCCGAGAGCAGCAAGGCCGATACCGAACGCGACGTGCTGATGCCGATCGCCGAGATCGCGGTGCCGTCCGACGACCGCTACTGGGAACTGCTCGCGGCGATCAAGCGCGCGTCGGGTGCGCGGCTGACGATCGCGCAACAATATCTCGACGGGATAATCGACCGGCCGACCGCGGTCGCGCTCACCCAGAAATATCTGCTCGTCTCGCCGCAGCGCGCCGAGCAGTCGGTGAGCTTCACCGACCAGTATCGCAGCTATGTCATCAACTACGGCCTCGGCGAGACGATGGTGCGTAGCTATGTCGAGCGCGGCAAACCGAGCCGCGACGAGATGTGGCGGCGGATGGCGAAGATCGTCAGCGAACCAACCTTGCCTTCGGATCTGCTCCGCTAAATATCGACGATGATCTTGCCGAAATGCGCGTTCGACGCCTGATGGCGAAACGCGTCGGCGAGATTTTCGAGCGGGAAATGCTGGTCGAGGATCGGACGAATAGCGTTCGCCTCGACCCCCGCGATCATCGCAAGTTGCTGCGCGCGGCTGCCGACGGTCAGCCCTTGTACGCGTAGATTCTTACTCATCAGCAGCGCGGTCTTCACTGGCCCGACGATCCCCGTGAGCACCCCAATCAGCGCGACATGGCCGCCAACGCGCGTCGCAAGCATCGACTGGTCGAGCGTGCCCGCGCCGCCGATTTCGACGACGGTATCGACCCCGCGCCCGCCGGTCAGTTCAAGCGCCCTCGCGCCCCACGCGGGCTGCGCCTTGTAATTTATCAGCTCGTCGGCGCCGAGCGCTTTCAGGCGTTCGAGTTTCGCATCGGACGAGCTGGTCGCGATCACCTTCGCTCCCGCCGCCTTGGCGAATTGCAGCGCGAACACCGACACCCCGCCGCTGCCCTGCACCAGAACGATCGAGCCCGGCTGCGTCACGCCGTCGACGAACAGCGCGCGCCACGCGGTCAGGCCCGCACAGGTCAGCGTCGCGGCCTCGGCCGCCGACCAGCCTTGGGGAGCGCGGGTGAACCAATGCTGCGGCGTCACCACCACGTCGCGCGCATAGCCGTCGGTGCTGTCACCGGGCACATTGGTCAGCGCGCTCATCGACGGCGAGTCGCCGTCATCCCAATCGGGGAAGAAGAGCGACACGACGCTGTCGCCGACCTTGTAATCGGTGACGCCCTCGCCGACCGCCTCGACCGTCCCCGCGCCGTCGGACATCGGAATGCGCCCGTCGACCGTCGGAATCATCCCCGCAACGACCGCAAAATCGTGGAAATTGAGCGACGAGGCGGCCAGCCGCACACGAATCTCGCCCGGCCCCGGATCTCCGGGGTCGGGCAGATCGGCCGGTGTCAGATTGTCGAGCGAGGCGGGCGCGCGAAGCTGGACCGCCCGCATCATTCCGCCGCCATCGCCATTTCGGCCCGCTGCGGGCCGCGAATGACACCGCCCGGCGTCGGTCCCTGCATTTCGCCATCCTTGAAGGTCACGACCCCCGACTTGACCGTCGCGACATAGCCGTCGGCCCTTTGCAGCAAGCGCTTGCCGCCCGCGGGCAAGTCGAACGCCAGCCAGGGCTTGCCGAGCTTGATCGCATCCATGTCGATGACGTTGAGGTCGGCGAGATAGCCGGGCGCGAGTATGCCGCGATCCTCGAGCCCATAGAGCAATGCGGTGTCGCGGCACTGGCGTTTGACGGCGTGTTCGAGCGCGATGCGCTTGCCGGCACGGTCTCGCACCCAATGCTGGAGCATGAAGGTCGGCGAGGCGGCGTCGCAGATCGTCCCGCAATGCGCGCCGCCGTCGGACAGGCTGTTCACCGTGTCGTCGGCAGCTTGCAAATCCTCAAGGAAATTGAGGTTGCCGTCGCGGTAGTTGAGGATCGGGAAATAGATGAAGCCCTTGCCCTCATCCTTCATCAGCAGATCATAGGCATATTCGGACGGACTGACCCCGGCGGCGGTGGCGCGCGCCATGACGCTTTCGTCCATTTTCGGCTCGTAATTAAAGTCGGGGTCCATCTCGAACTGCACCGGCCAGCCGAGAGCGACGATCTTGAGGAAATCGATGATGTCGCTCTCGGGCCAGATATTTTCTTCGGCGATCATCCGCGCCTTGAACGCCGGGTCTTTGAGCTTCGCGAGTTGCTGATCCCACGGCAGGTCGATGATCTCGTTCCATGCGGGCTTGAAGCGGAAGGGGTGGACTGTCCCCTGCCACGCCATGATGATGCCGTTGCCGCGCAGCGCGATCTGCGCGACGATGTTCGCGCCGGTCGCATTCTGGCGCCGCATCTCCTCGATCTGCTCCTCGAGCGGCAGTTCCTTGGCGATCGATTGCAGCGCGGCGAAGGTCACCGGAAGCCCTGTTTCTCGGCTCAAATCGCCCATCCACTGAAACTCGTTCCACTCGCGCTTGAGATCGCTCGCCATTTCGAACACGCCATAGCCGACGCGGCCCATCGCGCGGCCGATCGCGATCAGCTCTTCGGCGGTCGCGGTGGTGCCGGGGACGAGTTCGCCGTCGATCGACTTGTGGAGCACGGTGCGGCTGGTCGAGAAGCCGAGCGCGCCGGCGCGCACGCCTTCCTCGACGATGCGCGACATTTCGGCGATATCCGCCTCGGTCGGGATCGCGCCGGGCTTCTCGCGATCGCCGAGCACATAAGCGCGCACCGCGCCGTGCGGGACGTGGCACGCGACATCGACGGTACGCGGCAGTTTTTCGAGCGCGTCCATATATTCGGGGAAGGTTTCCCAGTCCCACGACATGCCCTCTGCGAGTGCCGTGCCGGGAATATCCTCGACCCCTTCCATCAGCGAAATCAGCCATTCGTGGCGGTCGGGCTTGGCGGGCGCGAAGCCGACGCCGCAATTGCCCATCACGACGGTGGTGACGCCGTGCCAGCTCGACGGCGCCATTTCGGCGTCCCATGTCGCCTGGCCATCATAGTGGGTGTGGACGTCCACGAAGCCGGGGGTCACGATCTTGCCGCTAGCGTCGATTTCTTTGCGGCCTGTGCCCAGATTTTCGCCGACCGAGACGATCCGGTCGCCATCGATCGCGACATCCGCGACAAAGGGCGCTCCGCCCGAACCATCGACGACGGTGCCGCCGCGAATCACCAGATCATGCATGTCCGCTCTCCCAAGCTTTTTGGCCAGATTTTTTAGTTTCACGTCGAAACCTATCACCAAAATCGCGAGATGCAAATAAACGCACGGTGGCTGCGGCGAGGCGCTATGGTGGCGGGACAAAATCATTGGGAGTCGATGCCATGATCCGCCCGCTTACCCTCGCCCTCCTCCTTGCCGTTTCGGCGGCTCCACTCGCCGCCAAGGAAGCCGCCGTCCCAAGCTACAAGACCGCGCTCGCCGATCCCGCGCGGCCCGCAGCCGACCGCGAACGCGACGCGGCGCGCAAACCCGCCGAGTTGCTCGCCTTTGCCCAGATCAAGCCGGGGCAGAAGGTCGGCGATTTCGTCATGGGCGGGGGTTACGTCACCCGCCTTCTGGCTGCCGCGGTCGGCCCGTCGGGCAAGGTCTATGGTTTCCAGCCCGCCGAGTTCATCGCGTTCAAGAAACAATATGGCGACGATCAGGCCGCCGTCGACGCCGCCTATGTCAATGTCGACGCCGTCGCCGGCCCCTTCGCGGCGCCCGCCTTCCCCGAGCCGCTCGACACGATCATCACGGTGCAAAATTTCCACGACCTCTATTTGAAACCCTTCCCAGCGGGGACCGGCGACAAGGCGAGCGCGGCGCTATTCGCTGCGTTGAAGCCGGGTGGCACTTTGGTCGTCGTCGATCATAGCGCCGCTGATGGAACCGGCACGACCCTGTCGGACAGCCTGCACCGCATCGACAAGGCAGCGGTGGTTGCGGCGCTGACCAAGGCAGGGTTCAAACTTGAAGCCGAAAACGATCTTTACAAACGCCCCGACGACCCGCGCACGACGAACGTCTTCGACCCCGCAATTCGCGGCAAGACCGACCAGTTCACCCTGCGCTTCCGCAAACCGAGTTAGGACCAGCATGGCCGACGATGATTATGTCTATGACGAGGCGACGGGCGAATGGATGGCAGCGGGCGACATCGCCGCGCGCGACGCTGCCGATGCCGCCGGGCCCGAAGTCCGCGACGCCGTTGGCAATCTGCTCGCCGACGGCGACTCGGTCGTGCTGGTCAAGGATTTGAACGTGAAGGGTGCCGGGCAGACGCTGAAGGTCGGCACGGTGATCAAGTCGATCCGACTGACCGGCGACGATCAGGAAATCGACTGCCGGTTTGAGGGGATCAAGGGGCTGGTGTTAAGGGCGGAGTTTGTAAGGAAGCGGTGATCCTCCCTGTCGCGAAGCGATGGGGAGGTGGCAGCGCGAAGCGCTGACGGAGGGGCGATGGCGCGACGTTGCGGCCCCTCCACCACCCTTCGGGCGGTCCCCCTTCCTATGCCTTCGGCGCAGGGAGGATTCTGGATATTATCCCAACGTCCCCTTCCTCGGCCCGAGATAGCCGAACAGATACGCCCCCACCTTGCGCATCTGGATTTCCTCGGCCCCCTCGGTGATCCGATACCGCCGGTGGTGGCGATAGATATGTTCGAACGGCTTGTGCCGCGAATAACCGATGCCGCCATGGACCTGCATAGCGCGATCGGCGGCTTCGCAGACGAGCCGGTTCGCCCAGTAATTGCACATGCTCACCTTGTCGGAGAGGGTGCGCTCGACCTCCTTGTGGGGGGTATTGTCCATGTCCCACGCGGTCTTGTGGATCAGCAGCCGCAGCATTTCCGCCTGCGTTGCGAGCTCTACCAGCGGGAACTGGATCGCCTGATTCTTCGCCAGCGCCTCGCCGAACGGCTTGCGCTGCCGCGCATATTTGACGCTCTCCTCGATACAGAAGACCGCGGCGCCAAGTGACGACGCCGCCTGCCGGATGCGGTTCTGGTGGACGAAGCTCTGCGCGATCGACAAGCCGCCGCCCTCGGGCCCCAGCCGCGCATCGTCGGGCACCCACACATCGGTAAAGGTCATGCGCGGATGGTCGGTCGGCATGTTGAACGTCCACATATATTCGTCGACCGTCATCCCCGGCGTCCCCGTCGGCACGAGCAGACAGGTGATGCCCTTCGCATCGCCATCGGCGCCGCTGGTGCGGCAGAAGGTCGCGCAGTGGGTCGCGACATGCATGCCGGTGATCCACATCTTGCGCCCGTTGATCAGCCAGCCCTCGATGCCGCCCCGCGTCTCACGCACCGCGCGCGTTTCCATATGCGTCGCGTCGCTGCCGTGGTCGGGCTCGGTCAGGCCGAACGCCGTGCGCCGCTTGCCCTCGAACCCGCCGAGAATGAACTCCTGCTTCTGTTCATCGCTGGTGCCAAACTGCTCGAACATTTCGACGAACGGGAAGTTTCCGACGATGCTATGTTCGTTCTGCAGGTCGTTGTGGAGCCCCAGCCCTTTCGCGGCGAAATGCTCGCGGATCACCGCCATCCACAGGTTAGATCCATCCTTGCCGCCATATTTCTTCGGCGCCGAAAAGCGCCAATGCCCCGCGGCGTCGGCCTTGCGCGTCGCCTGCTTCAGCAGCTCTTCCCAATCGTGGCGCGGTAGCCCCTGATTGTCCCAGTCGGTGCGGCTATGCTCGCGGCGATGGTCGAAGAAGCGGATATTGTCGTCCGCCAGCTCGAGCGGCTTGATCTCGGCTTCGATAAACGCGTCGAGCTCGTCCAGATACGCCTGCAAGTCGGCGGGCATCGCAAAATCCATGTCTCTCTCCCTTTTGTCTTTATCCGCGCCAGTCGGCGCGCGCCGCGGCGAGCGCGGCATATTTGGGGCTGTCGACCGCGCATTTATCGAGCACATCGCGGCGCAGCCTTGCGAGCAGGCCCGGTTCGGCGAGTGTCGTCGTGCCGGCGAGCAGCGCGGCGGCCAGTTCCATATCCTCGGCGCGCACGCCCGCATCGAGATCGCGCAGCACGATGCCGAGCGCGTTCATTGCGACCACCGCCTCGAACTTGGCGTGCCCTTGCGATGCGGGCTTGATCGCGCCCTCGATCCAGTCGCGGACCGCCTGTACGATCTCGCGGTTGGTCGGCTCGCCGGCGGGTTCGGCAGAGGCCGACGTCGCGGGCGGCAGCGGCCGTGCGCGCTCGCCTTCGGGCGCGCCGGTTTCGAGCAGCAACAACAGGTCGAGTTCCTGTTCGGCCGTGCGCCGGCCGATGACGACACGCTCGACGGTCGGATCAGCGCCGCTCCGCCACATCTGCCCCATCTGCAAACAGCCGAGCGCCCACCACAAGGTCCGGTAGACGAGCCAGAAATGGAAGCGCGCCCGGTCGACCTTCACCCCGCCTGCGGCCTCATAAGCGGCAAAATAATCCTCAAGACCGCCCACCCCGAACACCGGCTGGTCGATCCGGCCAAAGCGCCACACCGTCATACAGCCGAACGCCAGATCCTCATGCGCGTCGCCGCGATGCGCGAGTTCCCAGTCGAGCACCGCGGCCAGGCCGTCGCTATCGACCATGACATTGCCCATCCGGTAATCGCCATGGACGAGCACCGGTTCGGCGGGCGGAGGCAAATGATCCTCGCACCACCGGATCGCCAGCGCGACTAGCGGCCGGTCGCCGCCATAAGAGAGGAAGCGCGCTTTCAGCTCGGCAAGGGCATCGACCGTATTCATCAATGGGATCGCATCGGGGATCGCAGCCGCCGGTATCGCATGGATGCGTGCCAGTTCCCGGCCCAAGTCGGCCAGCAGCGACGGCGGCGGATCGGCGAGTATCTTCGCGGGGTTCACCTCGGCGATCACGCGGCGCATCACATAGCCGGTGCCCATGCCGTCGCCCTCGGTCAGTACGCCCACGACCTCGGGCGCCTTCACCCCTGCGGCATGCGCCGCCATCACCAGCGCCGCCTCATCGGCATGACCATAGGGGCGGTCCGCCATATATTCCGCCGACGGCGCGCGGCGCAGCACATAGGCTTGCTCGCCCCAGTCAAACGCCCAGCTTTCCATATTCGCCCCGCCCGACAGGCGGGCGAGCCCGCCCAGGCCGCCATTCCCGGCGATGCGCGTCATGAAGGTCGAAAGCAGCGTAGCGAGGTCGATCATTACTTAATGATGCTAAGGATTTTTGACGGCCGCAAGCCGTAATCGCATCGGGGACCGCGCAATTGCAGGAAATGCCAAAACCGGGACAACCACGGGGCCGCGATCACCGTTGCCGGCGATCAGTCGATGGCGCCATAAGAGGCATAATCCTCGACATGCGCGTTCGGGCGGCGAAAACTGGTGAAGCTCATGCTCGCCGACAGGTCGAGCGCCTCGACCTGATGCCACCAGCCGACGGGCAGGAAGATGGCTTCGCCGGGGCCGATCACCGTTTCGAGGATCGGCGGCGTGTCGGCGTCGCCGGGGCCGGCGGGCAGCGCCTCATTCGCCCAGTCGGAGAAACAATGGCGACTGTTCTTCATGCGGTCGAACGCCCACGGCGGCGCCATCCGCACGCGCTTGCGCCCCACGACCTGCACCAGCAGATTGTTGGTGAGGTCATGATGCCAGGGGGTCAGCGTTCCCCTTGGCCCCAGCCAGAAAAAACCGTCGCGCCGCCGGGTGTCGTCGAGGATCGCGATCGGCGCCATATCGTCCCACAGCGGCGCCAGCGCCGCCGCGTTGGTGCCGCTGTTGTAGGCGGTTAGGTAGATGTCGTTGCTCGCCTCGTCCTTCCGCAGCCAGTCGATCAGTTCGGCGAATCGGACGAGGCGGCGGTGATCGTCCTTGGCGAGTTCGTAGTCGGGGCTGCGCTCGCGCTCGACCTGCGCCTCGACGAGGGCATCGCCGGCCATCGCAGCGAAATGGTCGAGCGACCAGCGCGTCAGCGCGGGCCAATAGTCGATGATGCCGGTCAGCTTTGCGGGCCGGTTCACGTCATAATGATGGCGATAGAAGGAAGCCGGCTCGGGATCGGTCAGCGTATCGAGCGCGAAACCGCCCTCGGCCTCGCGCGCGAGCCGCTGCTGGTTGGCGAGCAGCCACCCCTGCTTCGCCATCCGCGCCGCCTGCCGCCGCAGCATCGCCGCCACCGGATCCTTCGCCAGCCGGTCGACCTCATATTTGGCGGCGGCCGCCGAGATCCCCGCACCAACGAGCCGCGCGTGCAGCGTGCTATCGTCGTCGCCGGCCGCGAGGCCTTCGGCGAGCAAGGCGCGTTTATCGGACTGGGACATGGCGGCACTCCTGAACGATGGTCCCGGCTAGCGGATTTTTGCGATGCTGCTCAAGCGCCAGGCTATGACAAGTCGATGACATGCGCTTGACGATTTTGTCCGGCTGTCGGAAACCGCAGCCATGCATCGAATAGCATCCTTCGCCTTCGCCGCGACCATCACCTCGTGTTTTTCAGGCGGTGCGGCGCATGCTGCAGACCCACGGATCCTGGCGCCCTCGACGCCGTGGAAAGTTGATTATGCCGAGGAAGAATGCCGTCTCCTGCGCACCTTCGGCACCGGTGAGGATGCCGTCACCATGCGGCTGGCACGCGGTTCGGGACTGCAAAGTTTCGACATGGTCATCGCCGGAAACAGCATCCCGCGGCTCGGTGGTGGGGTAAAGGTGACGATGACGCTCGAACCGCAAGGGACCGAAAGCGAATTCGAAGGTTATTCGATGGCGGTGCCCGACCGACCGGAGAATTTCATACGCTGGTTTGATGGTGACCCCCGGATTCTCGACGGCGTGACAAACAAGCAGCAGGTTCGGCTGTTGGCCGACGCGAAACTCGACGTCGCGATGCTCTGGTCCGACGGCAAAGCGGCGCTCAAGGCGTTGCAGACGTGCCACGAAGACCTGCTTAAAGGCTGGGGTGTTGATATTGCTGCCATTCACGCCGCAAAAGTGGGTCCGGAGCCTCTTGGATCCCCCGGACGGTGGGTCACCAACAATGATTATCCGCAGCGGGAAATGCAGCAAGAAATCGAAGGCAATGTGACGTTCCAGTTGAAGGTCGACGCCAAGGGAGCCGTCGAAAATTGCGTGACCCTGCGCAGCAGCAACGTGGCCACGCTTGATCGACTGACATGCAAACTGATGGTGCAACGGGCGAGGTTCACACCGGCCCTCGATGCCAGCGATCGACCAATAGCAAGCCTCTATATCAACCGGGTTCGCTGGCAAATCCCCCGCTAAACCCGATGGCCGGCGATCAATCGCCCGCTGGCCCCCTATAACCCGCTCCATAAACCGCCGCGCGAAAATCGCGGTGGAGCGTGCCGTCGTAGGGCATCGTCTGGACGAAGAAGACCGCGGTCAGCTTATTCGCGGGATCGACCCAGAACAGCGTCGAGGCGGCGCCGTCCCAGAAAAATTCGCCGACCGCGCCGCGATTTTCGTCCGCCGTTTGCGGCGGCGATTTGCGGACCGCAAAGTCGAAGCCGAAACCGACCGCGCCCTTGCCCGGCAGCCACGCGCGTTCGGTAGTCGCCGGGTCGAGTTGGTCGGTCGCCATCAGCTTAACCGTCGAAGGTTTGAGGATACGCGCGCCGTCGAGCTCACCCTTGTTCAGCAGCATCCGCGCAAAGCACTGATAATCGTCGAGCGTCGAGGCGAGGCCGAAGCCGCCGGGGGTCAGCGCATTGTCGCGAAAATTGAGTTTCTGCGCCTCGATGGCATCCTGCTGAACCAGCTTGCCATCGTTCCTCTCGTTCATCGCGGCAAAGCGCGGGCGTTTCGCATCGGGCTGGCGCCATGCCGTGTCGGTCATTTTCAGCGGTTCGAAGATGTGCGTTCGGACATAGGTGGCGAAAGCCTGGCCCGAGAGTTTTTCGACGAGCGCCGCCTGCACGTCGACCGCGATGCTATATTCCCACTGCATCCCCGGCTGGAACAGCAGCGGCACCGCGGCGAGCCGGCGGCTTGATTCGGCGAGTGTTATGTTGAGTGCGAGCGGTTCAGCCGCGACATAGGCGGCGTGCGCGGGGGTCGGCCCCGCGCCATAAGCGAAGCCCGCGGTGTGGCGCAGGATGTCGCGCACGGTGATAGGGCGTTCGGCAGGCACATAGTGCGGCTGGCCCGCGGCATCCTTGCCCGCATAGACGCGCATGTTCGCATATTCGGGCAGATATTGGGACAGCGGATCGTCGAGGCGGAACCTGCCCGCTTCCCACAATTGCATCAGCGCGACGCCGGTCACCGGCTTGGTCATCGAATAGATTTGCGCGATCGTGTCGCGGCGCATCGGACGCTTTGCGTCGCGGTCGGCCATGCCCGCCGCGCCGAAATAGACCTCGCGCCCATCCCGCCAGATCAGCGCCGACGTCCCTGCGGCGCGGCCGTCGGCGATCATCGCTTTCAGCGCCGCGTCGATCCGCGCCTTGTCGATCGCCAGCGTTTCGGCGGGGGCGGTCTGCGCCTGCGCCGGCGGAGCGATTACCGCAAAGCCGCTGCTCGCCAATATCATCGCCAAGGCCATTCGTTTGCCGCGCATAAATCCCCCCCCTGCCCCGGCGCTGCGCCGTGTTTCGGATCGCATCCCATGCGATGCGATGCGCGCCGTCAACCATAGGATCGCTGAATAGGTCTGCGGCGCGCCCGCTATTCGGTCGCGGAGGCTTCCGCGGGCGCCGTCTCCTCAGGTTCCTCGGCCGCGGTCAGGCTGCCGTTCTGGATCAGCCAGCGCGGATAGCCCGTCTGTACCGCCGCCATGATGCGGTCGATCGCGGCCGCGACCTGCTCGCCCTCGGCCTCGCGGTCGCGCTGGACGATCACGCGGCGCGCCTGCGAATCTATCAGCACGCGGTCGCGCGGCACCAGTTCGCCGACCGTCAGCCCGGCGAGGATCGCGCGGCTGTCCTCTTCGCGCTGCTCGAGCGTCGCGAGGCGGCGATTGAGCTGCTCTTCGACCTGCACCGCGGCGTTGGTCTGCTGACGCAGTTGGACGATGCTGACGCGCGCCGCGCGATCGAGCTCACCACGAATTTTTGCGGCAAGCTCGGTGTCGAGCTTCGCAGCATAGCGATCGACGAGCACCACGCCGTCGACCGCAATCGCATCGCGCTCCATGCGGACGTTCAAGCTGTCGACACGGTCGCTCTCGCCCAGGAGCGAGCGGAGTTCGGTTTGCACGACCGAGCGCGCACGCACTTCGCCCGCGAGGCTGTTGAGCGTCAGCGCGAGCGGGATTGACAGAATGCCGAGTGTGACGATGATCCCCATGACCTGCATCGCGGTGTGCTGCGGGGTCAGCGACGGCCCGAATTTGTTGATGCGCGCGATGATCGTCGCGGCAAAGGCGATGGCGAGCGTGTTGGTGAGGAACAGCAGCGCCGCGCCAACCGCGAAATCGAAGCGCCCGGTCGCGAGGCCAAAGCCGATCGTCGACAGCGGCGGGACCAGCGCGGTCGCGATCGCAACGCCGACCATCACCCCCGACAGCTTGCGCATGATCGCATAGACGCCGGCGATGCCGCCGACCACCGCGACGCCGAGGTCGAGCAGCGTCGGCTGCGTTCGGGCGCGCAGTTCGGGGGTGACGTCGCGGATCGGCGAGAGCCAGATGATGAACATAGCGACGATGATCGCGACCGCCATCCCCGCCGCCATCGTGACCAGCGAGCGCTTGATCAAATTGCTTTCGAGCGTCGCAAGGCCGAAGCCGACGCCCATGATGGGGCCGAGAAGCGGCGACACGAGCATCGCCCCGATGACCACGGCGGTCGAGCTTTGCAGCAGCCCGAGCGTGGCGATCGCCGCCGACAGCGTGATCAGCAGCAGGAATTTCTGGTTCAGCCGTGCATCGCGCGCGACGCTCGCGAGGACGAGCGCGCGGCCGTGGACATCCTCCTCGGCCGCGCTCAGTTCGTCGTCATCGACTTCCCGGCCCGGTCCCGGCCGCGCGGACCGGCGACCACCGGCGCTAAACGGTGCGTCACCCAGTCCGGGCACTCCGGGATGATTGCCGGCCATATGGGCTGAGGGTTAGATCTTGCCGGTCAGTTCGGGCACGGCGCTGAACAGGTCAGCGACGAGGCCGAAGTCGGCGACCTGGAAGATCGGTGCGTCTTCATCCTTGTTGATCGCAACGATCGTCTTCGAATCCTTCATGCCAGCGAGATGCTGGATCGCGCCCGAGATGCCGATCGCGAAATAGACCTGCGGCGCGACGATCTTGCCGGTCTGGCCGACCTGATAGTCGTTGGGGACATAGCCCGCATCGACCGCGGCGCGCGAAGCACCGAGCGCGGCGCCGAGCTTGTCGGCGAGCGGGACGATGACTTCCTCATATTTCTCGGATGAGCCGAGCGCACGGCCGCCCGACACGATGATCTTGGCCGAGGTGAGTTCGGGACGATCCTGCTTGGCGATTTCGGCGCCGACGAAGCTCGAGATACCGGCATCGCTGCCGCCGCCGACGGCTTCGACCGTCCCCGAACCGCCCGAGGTCGCGGCCTTGTCGAACGCAGTGCCGCGCACGGTCAGAACCAGCTTCGCGTCCGAGCTTTCGACGGTCGCAATCGCGTTCCCGGCATAGATCGGGCGGGTGAAGGTCTTCGGACCTTCGACCGACAGGATTTCCGAAATCTGCATCACGTCGAGCAGGGCAGCAACGCGCGGCGCGATATTCTTGCCGGTGGTCGTCGCGGGCGCGAGGAAGGCGTCGTGGCTGCCCATCAGCTCAGCGACGAGCGGCGCGACATTTTCGGGCAGATTATGATCGAAGGCGGCGTTGTCGGCGACATGCACCTTGCCGACGCCAGCGATCTGCGCGGCTTCCTTGGCAACCGCATCGACGCCGGAACCGGCGACGAGCAGATGGACTTCGCCGAGCTTCGACGCGGCGGTGACCACCGCGAGCGTGGCGTCCTTGACGGCCTTGCCGTCATGTTCGACCCAAACCAGAGTTTTCATGAGTGCACTCCCAGCGCTTTCAGCTTGGCAACCAGTTCATCGACATCGGCGACCTTGACGCCCGCCGAGCGGACGGGCGGCTCCGAAACCTTGACCACCTTGACCCGCGGAGCGGTGTCGACGCCGTAATCGGCGGGGGTCTTGGTATCGAGCGGCTTCGACTTCGCCTTCATGATATTCGGCAGCGACGCATAGCGCGGCTCGTTCAGACGAAGGTCGGTGGTGACAATCGCGGGAAGCTTGAGCTTCACCGTTTCGAGGCCGCCGTCGACTTCGCGGGTGACGTTCACGCTATCGCCCTCGACGTTCACCGCACTGGCAAAGGTGCCCTGCGCCCAGCCGGTCAGCGCAGCAAGCATCTGGCCGGTCTGGTTGTTGTCGTCGTCGATCGCCTGCTTGCCGAGAATCACGAGGCCGGGCTGTTCGGCGTCGGCGATCGCCTTGAAGATCTTCGCGAGCGCGAGCGGCTCGACCGCATCGTCGGTCTGCACGAGGATCGCGCGGTCGGCGCCCATCGCGAGCGCGGTGCGGAGCGTTTCCTGCGCCTTGGCCGGACCAACCGACACCGCGATGACCTCGGTCGCGACGCCCTTTTCCTTCAGGCGGATCGCTTCTTCGACACCGATCTCGTCGAACGGGTTCATCGACATTTTGACATTGGCGAGATCAACGCCCGTGCCGTCGGCCTTTACCCGCGGCTTCACGTTATAATCGAGCACCCGTTTCACGGGGACGAGGATTTTCATGGGCTCTTGGCTCCTCTCAGCAAATTGTGCACTGCGCCATAGTTGCGCTTTACGTAAACGTCAACCTTGACCCTCTCCCCTTAGGGGAGAGGGATGCGCAGACTTGGCAGCTTGCTGCCTAGTCGTAGCTGGGTGAGGGCGTGAAACGTCACAGACCCTCACCAAGTCCGACTAGGGCCTTACGGCCCAAGTCTTCCTATCCTCTCCCCCAAGGGGAGAGGTTTAGCATCAAGCCGCGCGGACTTCGGCGACAATCTTCTTTGCCGCGTCGCCCAGATCGTTGGCCGCAACGATCGGCAGCCCCGAATTGGCGAGGATGTCCTTGCCTTCCTGGACGTTCGTGCCCTCGAGGCGAACGACGAGCGGGACCGAGAGGTTCACTTCCTTCGCCGCGGCGACGATGCCGTCGGCGATGATGTCGCACTTCATGATGCCGCCGAAGATGTTGACGAGGATGCCCTTCACGGCGGGGTCCTTGAGGATGATCTTGAACGCCGCGGTGACCTTTTCCTTCGAAGCGCCGCCGCCGACGTCGAGGAAGTTGGCGGGGAATTCGCCGTTGAGCTTGATGATGTCCATCGTCGCCATCGCGAGGCCGGCGCCGTTGACCATACAGCCGATGTTGCCGTCGAGCTTGATATAGGCGAGGTCATATTCCGACGCTTCGACCTCGGCCGGGTCTTCCTCGGTCAGGTCGCGCAGCTCGGCGAGGTCCTTGTGACGGAACATCGCATTGCCGTCGAACGCCACCTTGGCGTCGAGTACGAGCAGTTCGTCGCCATCCTTGCCTTCGCAGACGGCGAGCGGGTTGATTTCGATCTGCTCGGCATCGGTGCCGAGGAACGCGGCATAGAGGCCGGCCAGCACCTTGGAAGCCTGCTTGGCGAGGTCGCCCGACAGGCCGAGCGCCGCGGCGACGCTGCGGCCATGGTGCGGTTGGAGGCCCGTGGCGGGATCGATGATGATGGTGTGAATCTTTTCCGGCGTGTCGTGCGCGACGGTTTCGATGTCCATCCCGCCTTCGGTCGAGGCGACGACCGCGATGCGGCTCGACCCACGGTCGACGAGCAAAGCGAGGTAGAATTCCTGCTTAATGTCGGCGCCATCGGTGATGTAAAGACGATTGACCTGCTTGCCATGCTCGCCGGTCTGGATCGTCACCAGCGTATTGCCGAGCATGTCCTTGGCATGCGCCTCGACCTCTTCGATGGTCTTGGCGAGGCGGACGCCGCCCTTCGCGTCGGGGCCGAGCTCCTTGAACTTGCCCTTGCCGCGGCCACCCGCGTGGATCTGCGACTTCACGACATAGAGCGGTCCGGGGAGCTGCTTCGCCGCGGCGACGGCTTCCTCGACGGTCATCGCGGCAATGCCCTTGGGGACAGCGACGCCAAATTTCGCGAGCAGTTCTTTTGCCTGATATTCGTGGATGTTCATGAGGTCTGCCGGGCCTTTCGACTCTGGAGCGGGGAGAAGTTTGGCGCCGCATAAGCACAAGTAGCGCGGCAAGGCTACCCCTGCGACGCCCAGAAAATCTTGGACTGCCGAAAGCGCAGGCTAAGTCGTTAGCGCAGCGCGCAAAGCGCCGCCGAACTGGTCGAGACGGTCAGTATCTCGGGATCCTTCAGCGCGCGGACCTTGCGAAAAAACTGATCGAGCGTCAGGTCGGTGACATGCTTGTCCTTGAGGCTGCTGAGCGCCGAGAGGCGGCGGAGCTGGAGCAGCGAAAGGCGGTCGACCATCCGCTCGGCCATGCACGCCGACATCGCCTTCGACAGGCCGGCGTTGTTGAGGCCAGTGCGCAGGCGTGTCTCGGGCGTCACGCATCCGGTGAGTGCGAGGGCGAGCAGCATGGGAAGCAGTAGAAATCGTTTCATCGACTTGGCCTATAGTGAAGACGGCCATGAACCCCAAGGCCGTTTGTCCTGAAGAGACATTGAGCTTTTCGAAATGGCGTCTCGAAGGACACTGCCACACGCTGGCGCCCGCAAGGCGGGCCTTCGACTTCGCTCAGACCCGCCTCAGGACAAACGGATGAAAATGCTTAGCGCCCGTGATATTCTGCGACGGCGCTTGACACCGACTGCATCAACGCCATGCGCGCGGGAATGCTCGAGGTGGTCGTACCCAGCATCACGACGATCGCATAGCGGGTGCCGTCGGGTGCGGTGGCGATGCCGATATCATTATAGCCCGCAGTCATCCCACCCAGATTCTGCCCGGTCCCGGTCTTGTGCATGAATTTCCAGCCCGGCGGCAGTCCGGCCTTCAGCCGCCGTGGCCCGCTTCGCGTCCGGCTCATCACGTCTTGCAGATATTCGGTCGATTCGGGCGATAAAAGCGTTCCGCGCGCGAGCCGCGTCAGCGCGCTGGCGATCGCCGCGGGGCTGGCACCGTCGACCGGGTTGGCGAGATAATTGTCCATCGCTGTACGCCGTGTCGCGGCCGACAACTGCGCGCGCGCAGCCTCAAAATTGCGCCCGACCGAATAGCTTTGCTGCCAAGTGAGTCCAGCAGTCCCCGCCTGCAATAGCCGCTCGCCGGGGCCAAAACGGATTGAGCCCAGATCCTTTTTCGCGATGAAGGCGCGCACCGCATTGGGGCCGCCCACGGTGCGTAGCAGGCTGTCGTTCGCAAGATTGTCGCTGTGGGTGATCGCGGTCTCGATCAGGTCGCGGACGCTCATCGTCACCGACCCCTCGGCGCGCACGCGTGCCGCGAGCGGCTGGTGAAAGACCACCAGATCCTCGGGGCCGATGCGGACGCGCTGGTCCAGCGTCATCCGGCCTTGATCGACTGCGTCGAGCACAGCCAGCGTGACCCACAGCTTCGACACGCTTTGCTGCGGGAACAGGTCGCCGCCGCGCTGCGACAGCGCCCATTCGCCATCGATGCGCTGCACCGCGATGCCTGTCTTGCCGGGAAACGAGCGCCAGAGTTC
Organism: Sphingopyxis fribergensis; assembly: GCF_000803645.1. NCBI lineage: Bacteria > Pseudomonadati > Pseudomonadota > Alphaproteobacteria > Sphingomonadales > Sphingopyxidaceae > Sphingopyxis > Sphingopyxis fribergensis. The sequence goes on from NZ_CP009122.1 coordinate 3,758,996, forward strand.
ATAGATGCGGTCGTTGAGCCCGGCGGGGGCGCGGCGGAAGCCGGGGTCCAGCGGCCCCGCGGGGCGCGGCATCTGCGAGCGCACGGGCTGGCCGATCGGCACACTGACCGAACCCGCCGGACCCCGCACCGCCGCCTTCGGCTGCGCGGCGGGCTGCTGGCGCGGCTGCGGCACGATCGCAGCGCTGCTGACGCAGCCCGCCAGCACCGCGGCGCTCATCGACACGGCGAGGAGCGGCCTGACCGATAATTTAACCTTCATTCAATCCCCGCATTTGCGACTTTTATATGGTCCCGACCCCATTCGGGCATTGTCTGCGTCTCGCAGGCGCGCGGGAGGGGCCAGCGATTTGCGGTGAATGATTCTTCTGCCGCGACCAATGGCGGGAACCCTTGGGTTCAGGGTGCCGGCTTCGCCCGCACCATATCGGGATAAAGCCGCTTCAAAGCCGCCAGCTTTGGCGCGTCCCACCGCAGGATATAACCGTTGGTCGGGTTGCGGCGCATGAAATCCTGATGATTCGCCTCGGCGGGATAGAAACGCTTGTACGCCTCGACCGGCACGATGATCGGCTTGGCAAAATATTTGCCCTTGCCGATCTGCGCCAGATAGGCGGTCGCGACCCGCCGCTGGCTGGCGTCGAGCGGCACGATCGCGGCGCGATATTGCGTGCCGCTGTCGGGCCCCTGACGATTTTTCAGTGTCGGGTCGGCGACCACCGAAAACAGGATGCGGAGCAGGCTGCCATAGCTGACCTGCGAAGGGTCATAGACGATACGGACCGCCTCGGCATGCCCCGACTTGCCGTCGTGGGTCCGCTCATATTTGGCGGTCGCGGCGCTTCCGCCATGATAACCCGATTCGACCGAAATCACGCCTTTGACGTTGGAAAAGACGCCTTCGACGCCCCAGAAGCAGCCGCCCGCGAGCACCGCCGTGGCGCGTTTCGCATTGACGACAGGATCGACGAGCGCGGCGGGCAGCTTGACGACGCTTTCGGCCTGCGCCGGGGTGCATTGCGCGACGATCGCGCCTGCCGCCAGCGCCGCGACGGCGCGCAAGGAAAGGCTATGCCGCAGCGGCGTTACGCCGGAAGCGGCAACGCCGGCTGATTGAGGACGATATAGGTCGCGCCAATCGCGAAGCCAGCGAGCATGGTGAGAAACCAGTCGGAGCGGAGCATGGAGAGCATGATAACCTCTTTTTTTCATATCTGTCAGTTCGCGGCCTGGACCGCTTTGGTTACACCGACGATATGGAGCGCCCCGACCAGCCGTGCAGTGATGTGAGTCACCCTAACGGAAATGACTTACTATCCGGTGAACCGGGCGGTTAACCGCCGTTCAGGTTCAAATAGTCGCGGCCGCGGCGATTACAAGACCGATCGGTACAAAATAATCGTGCGCGAATAAATTTTTGTCGGGGAGGTGTCAGCTAAGCGCAGCGCATGCCTGCTGGATACGCACGCAGGCTTCCTTCAGCACCGCTTCCGACGTCGCATAGGACACGCGGAACGCCGGCGACAGGCCGAACGCCCCGCCGTGCACCGCCGCGACCTTGGCGCTGTCGAGGAAATAGTCGATCAGCTTCTCGTCACTGTCGATCAGCAGGCCGTCCGGGGTTTTCTTGCCGATGCAGCCACTCGCGTCGGGATAGACATAGAAGGCTCCGTCGGGGGTCGGACAGTTGAGGCCGGGGGCATCGTTGAGCATCGCGACGACCATGTCGCGGCGCTTCTTGAACGCCGCGTTACGGTCGTCGAGGAACTGCTGCGGCCCGCCGAGTGCGGCGGCGGCGGCGGCCTGCGCGATCGAACAGGGGTTCGACGTCGACTGCGACTGGAGCTTGCCCATCGCCTTGATCAGCCACGCCGGCCCACCGGCATAGCCGATGCGCCAGCCGGTCATCGCATAGGCCTTCGAACAGCCGTTCACTGTCAGGATGCGGTCGATCAAATCGGGGCAGCGCTCTGCAAAGGTCGTGAAGGCGAAATCGGCGTACCAAACATGCTCGTACATATCGTCGGTCATCACCATCACATGCGGGTGGCGGCGGATCACTTCGCCCAGCGCGTCGAGTTCCTCGCCCGAATAGGCGGCGCCCGAGGGATTCGACGGCGAATTGAACATCACCCAGCGCGTCTTCGGCGTGATCGCGGCGTCGAGCTGCGCCGGCGTGATCTTGTAATTCTGCGCCGCGGTGCCTTCGATGATCACCGGCGTGCCGCCCGCAAAGGCGACGATGTCGGGATAGCTCACCCAATAGGGCGCGGGGATGATGACCTCGTCGCCCTTGTCGACCGTCGCGACGAGCGCGTTGAACAAAGTGTGCTTGCCACCGACATTGACCGTGATCTGGTCGAGGGCGAATTCGAGGCCGTTGTCGCGGCGGAACTTGCCGCGGATCGCTTCCTTCAGCGCCACCGTGCCGTCGACGAGAGTATATTTGGTCTGGCCACCCCGGATCGCCTCGATCGCCGCTTCCTTGACGAAATCGGGGGTATCGAAATCGGGCTCGCCGGCGCTGAGGCCAATGACATCGACGCCCGCGGCCTTCAGCGCCGACACGCGCGCGGTCATCGCGAGCGTTGCCGAGGGCTGGATACGGTTCAGGGCGGCGGAGACATGGGGCTTCAGCGACATGACGATATCTTCCGTGGCTTGCGCGGTCGGGCTGCAAAAGGACAGGAAATTGCGCGTGGCCGCGCCTAAAGCCTCTCACCGATCTTCGCAAGCGCGGCGCTTGATAATTTACCTATGCGCCGGGCTGGTTAGCCTATCGACTATGCTGCAGCGTCGGCCAGCCGCGCCGGGATCAGCCCGCGAAGACTGTTGCCGATAAAGAATCCGCGCTCCAGATCGGCGAGCCGCAGGTGCGATTCGACCGCGCGCCCTTTCTCGATCAGCTCGGCGCGCAGCACGCCGGGAAGCAGTCCCAGCGCGAGCGGCGGCGTGAGCAATTGTCCGCCGCGCTCGACGAAAACATTGCTCCAGCTGCCCTCGGTGACGAACCCCGGTTCGTCGACGAACACAACCTCGGCCGCGCCGCTCTCGTGCCGCGCGGCGTCGTAAGCGGCGCGCAGACTGGTTTTGTGTGTCAGGCGAAAATCATCGGCGGCCATCGGCACGGGCCGCACCGCAACCGGCACCGGCAGTTCGGCAAGCCGCGGCAGCGGCGATACCTCGACCGCAAGCGCGCCCGACGGCGCGAGCCGCATCCGCACGCGCGCGGCGCTGCGCAGGCGAAAGGTCGCCGATTGCAGGCTGTTGCGCGTCGCATGGCGGTCGAAAGTGAAGCCCAGCGCCTCGGCGCTCGCCTTCATCCGCGCCAGATGCCCCTCGAGCCGCTGGACGCCTTCGACCGGGTCGAAGAACATCGTTTCTATGAGGTCGAAGCTTTCCCCCGCTGCGCCCACAAATTCCCCCTTGGCCAGACATTCGCGCCATTCTTCAGCCGGTTCGCTGTCGGCGACAATTCCCGATCCCAATCCCAGCGTGGCGCAAGGTCGCCCGTCCTGCAAGCCGCTTTGCGGTAACATCCTGGGAAAGACGAGCGTCCGGATCGCGACATTGAACGCGGCGTCGCCCCCGGGCTCGATGAACCCGATCGAGCCGGTGTAGAGCCCGCGCGCGCCCTCCTCCAACGCGTCGATAATCTCCATCGCGCGCACCTTTGGGGCGCCGGTGATCGATCCGCACGGAAAGGCGGCGCGCAGCACGTCGACCGCGCCCCTGCCTTCGGGCAGACGCGCGCCGACGTCGGAGACGAGCTGATGGATCGTCGGAAAGCTTTCGACGCGAAACAGGTCGGGCACCGCGACCGACCCCGGCACCGCGACGCGCGAAAGATCGTTGCGAATCAGGTCGACGATCATCAGATTTTCGGCGCGCTGCTTGGGATCTTCGGCAAGCTCGCGCGCGACTGCCGCGTCGGCATCGGGATCGGAAAGCCGCGCCGCGGTCCCCTTCATCGGGCGCGCCATCACTTGGCCCTGACGCAGCGCGAAAAACAGTTCGGGCGAGTGCGACACGATCGCCCGTTCGCCGGTCCAGATGACGCCGCCATAGCCCGCGCGCGCCGTCTGCCGTAGCCGCGCATGGACCGCGAGCGGATTGCCGAGCACGGGCACGTCGGCGCGGAAGGTGAAGTTCGCCTGATAGATGTCGCCCGCGCGGATAAGGTCCAGCACCGCCTCGACCGCAGCGAGATAGTCGGCGCGATGGGCGCGGGGCGCGACCCTGCCGATCCACGCGGACCCCGGATCGGGGAGCAGATCCGCCACCTTGTCGGCATCGATCCGACGGACCTTGTGAAACAGCCCGAACCAGCCGAGCGGCGCCGCGCTCGCGTCGGCGTCGACCGCGCCGCGCCACGCGGGCGCGAGCGCCTTGCCCGCCTCATAGGTGAGATAGCCCGCGGCATGGAGCCCGTAGCCCTGCGCCGCTTCGAGCGCCGATAGCAGCGCCGGGACCTCCGCCGCCGAATGCGCCGTCAGCACCTCGACGGGATCGACGAACAATCGCGCCGCCGCCGCGCCTTCGGCGCGCGCATCGTCGAGCAGTACGAAGGGCGGGCAGTCCGGGCCCGGAACGGGAATCGCGTCGCTGCCCGTCATCGCCTTGGCGCCATCGCTATTTCGCTGGGTTCGATCGCGCGCCGGCCGCGATCAGCGGTCGCGCTTCATGCGGATCGTACGGCCGCCGTCGATCGTCGCGAAATAGCTGCCCATCGTCGCGACCTTGATCTTGACCTTCTGCCCCGGCTTCGGCTGCCGCGGCAGGCGGGTCGTGTCGATCTGCACCCACACCGCGTCATCTTCCATCGCGAGCGTATATTTGCCCGAGCGGTCGATGCTCACCGAACGGATCGTCGTTTCGATTTCCTTGACCTCATCCTCGTCGCCGCCGAAAATTCCGCCGAGCTTGGGGAAGGAAAAGCCGAACAGCCCGCGCCGCGCCTTTTTGGCGGTTTCGCGATCGGTAAAGGTGATTTCGCGCGCCTGGTCGGCGCTCGACAGTTCGCCGACCTCGCGGTCGAAACAGGCGAGTCGCGCCGCCGGATCGGCGATGTCGCGGCAGGCGTAAAGTTCGCGGATTTGCGCGGGCTGTGCTGGCGGCAGCTTGTCCTTGGCGGCCACCGGAACGGCGGCGGCGCAGGCGATAAGGACGAGCGACGCGGCGACGCGCGATGACAGCTGCAACATGGCAAAACCCCTGGCGGTGAAGATATGCGCTGCCTAGCCGCCCCGGCTGCGCGCCGCAAGCGAGCCCGGTTGCAAATCACCGCTTACTGACCCTAGTGTAAGGAACCCTGCCTAATTCGAATAGGATATCACCCCCGATGGACAGCCGCTTTTCCTGGTCGACCGATTATCGCCACCCCACGAAATGGGACCAGGAATTTGCGCCGCTGTCGCTGCCCGACATGCTCGCCGCCAGCGTGGCGCGGCGCGGCGATGCGCCGATGCTCGATTTCCTCGGCCGCCAGTTCAGCTATGCCGAGGTCGCGCGCGGCGCCGCGCGCGTCGCGCGCGGGCTGCAACAACGCGGCATCGGCAAGGGTAGCCGCGTCGGCCTCTTCCTTCCCAACGTCCCTCATTATGTCGCGGCCTATTATGGTGCGCTCGCGGCTGGGGCGACGGTGGTCAACTTTTCTCCGCTCTACACCGTCGCCGAACTGGAAGCGCAGGTCGAGGATTCGGGCACCGACACGCTGTTCACGATCAGTGCCGCAGCGCTGCTGCCGACCGCACTCCAGGTGCTCGACGGATCGAGCCTGAAGCAGCTCGTCGTCGGGTCGGTCGCGGGCGGACTGCCTGCGGCGAAATCCATGCTTTACCGCCTGTTCAAGCGCAGCGAGGTCGCGGCGCTGCCCACCGACCCGCGCATCATCCGCTTTTCCACCCTCATCGACAATGACGGCAAGCCCGATCCGGTCGCGATCGACGCCGAACAGGACATCGCGCTGATCCAGTACACCGGCGGCACCACCGGCACGCCGAAGGGCGCGAAGCTGACGCACCAGAACCTGACCGCCAATGCGCGACAGGTGAATGCGATCGACCCCGATCATGACGCCGCCGACCGCATCCTCGGCGTACTTCCTTTCTTCCACGTCTTTGCCAACACCTGCGTGCTCAACCGCACCATCCTCAACGGCGGTACGATCACGATGCTGCCGCGTTTCGACGCGAAGCAGGCGCTCGAGGCGATCACGCGGACGAAGACCACCGCGCTGCCCGGCGTGCCGACGATGTATCAGGCGTTGCTCGATCATCCCGACCTCGCAAAGACCGACTTCTCTTCGCTGCGTATCTGCATCTCGGGCGGCGCGCCGATGCCCGGCGAGCTGCGTGAGAAGTTCGTCGCAGCGACAGGCGCGTCGCTCGTCGAAGGCTATGGCCTGACCGAAAGTTCGGGCGTCGTCGCGACCAACCCCTATGAAGGCCCGGTCAAGCCGGGCACGATCGGCCAGCCGATCCCGGCAACGCATATCCGCCTGCTCGACAAGGAGGACGCTTCAAAGGACGCTCCCGACGGCGAGCCCGGCGAGCTCGCGGTCAAGGGGCCGCAGGTCATGCAGGGCTATTGGAACCGGCCCGATGCCGACAAGGACAGCTTCACCGACGACGGCTGGCTGCGCACCGGCGACGTCGCGGTGGTCGAGGCGGGCGGCTATATCCGCATCGTCGACCGGCTGAAGGACATGATCGCGGTTGGCGGGTTCAAGGTCTATCCGAGCGTGATCGAAGCGCATCTCTATGAACATCCGGCGGTCAAGGAGGCAATCGTTCTGGGCGTTCCCGACGCCTATCGCGGCGAAGCGCCCAAGGCGTTCGTTACGCTCGAGGATGGCTTCAACGTCAGCGGCGAGGCGCTCGCCGCGTGGCTCAACCCTCAGCTTGGCAAGCATGAACGCGTGAACGCGGTCGAGGTGCGACTGAACCTGCCCAAGACGATGATCGGCAAGCTCGATCGCAAGGCGTTGCGTGCAGAAGAGAAAACGAGCGCCAAAGCCTAACCTGCTTTATGGAAAAGGTGGCGATATCGGCCGACCATGCCTTCCCGGTTCGGGAGAAAAAGCATGGAAGAAAGTCGCGAATTTCTGGCGCTTCGCCGCGCGCAGGAACAGGCAGCAGCCGCCTGCGCCGTGTCCGAGGAAGAACGCATCCTTCGCCGCGAACTCGCAGACTATTATGCGCAGCGGCTCGCGCAGATGCCGAACGCCGCCCAAATTCCCGAAGAGAGCGCCCCCGCGCCCCATTTCTGACATGGCCGACACCTATCCGCCGCGCAGCTATTATTTCCACGTCCGCAACGGCCAAGGCCTGATCCGCGACGAAGAGGGGCAGATGGTGTCGCCCGACAAAAGCATCCGCCAGATCGCCATCGAGGGCGCGCGGTCGGTGATGGCAGCCGATGTGCTGGAGGGATTTCTGGACCTGTCCGGGCAGATCGAGGTCGACGACGACCGGCATGCGACGATCCTCACCGTCCGCTTCGACGAAGCCATCGTGATGAAATGACGCCGGCCCTCGGTCTCACGCCTGGACGTCGACGGGGTCCCGGGTCAAATTGGGGTGAAGATAGCGGTCGTTGAAGTCGCCCAACTCGGCAAGTGCCGGCCAATCGACAATGCAGATCGTCCGCTTTTCGCGTTTGATCAGCTGCTGCCGCTCCAGATCGCGAAGCGTGCGGTTGACGTGGATGGGGGTCAATCCGACCGCGTCGGCCAGCTGCTCCTGCGTCAGCGGCATCTTGTAGCAATGATCCTTCGCCATGCCTGCGAGATCGAGGCGCAACGCAAGTTCGCACAGCAGGTGTGCGATGCGCGACGACGCATCGCGGCGACCGATATTGACGATCCATTCGCGAAACATCGCCGCGTCGATCAATGTGTCGCGCCATAAGGCGCGCCCCACGGCCGGCCGCTGCGCGATCAGCGTCTCGATCGCGCTCACCGGGATCAGCGCCACTTGCGCCTTGGTCAGCGTCTGGACGCTATGGTCGGCGACATCGAGGAGCGAGTTTTGCAAATCGACAAAATCGCCCGGAATCTGGATCGAAACGATCTGACGGTTGCCACCGTTGGTCACCTTGTGGCGGATTGCGATGCCGTCCAGCAACACGCAGCAATGCTCGATCCGATCATCCTCGCGCACGATATAGCCGCCAGGATCGAGCCATTTCAGACGGTGCGGCAAGGCCAGGAACGCATCGACGTCGTCTTGCGACAAACGCTCGAGCCGCTTCAGCTTTTCAGCAGCAAGGGTAAAAATCGGCGGTGGCGACAAAAAAAGGCTCCCTTCGAATGGCGGGAGAATTGCGCATCTCTCAGTCGTCGATAGCCACAGACAGGTTCAACGATCGGCAAGATATAGCAAGAAATGCGCCCCAACCCCACCCTTTGCATGCGGCGCTCGTTGCTCGCTTAACTTCGGCCGCGTCTCGATAGCTTAACTTACATTAGCATGGGAACGATGCGGCGAAAGGAGCGCCGCAGGACACAAGCCGCCGGAGGAATCGCAATGTAATGTTGTAACGTTTGTCATGATATGCCATATCCCAGTTCGCAATTGCACCAATGGAGAATCGGGTGACCCACGTCGCCAGCCAAGCCCCTGTTCTGACGCGCCATGCCCCTTACTTGAAGAGGTGGGTCGCGGTGGTTCGGGCTGCGCGCGATTCGCGGCCGCTGACCGCCCTCAGCGGCGACCAACTGGCGATGGGCCTGTCGGGACTCTGTCTCGTCCACTGCCTCGCAACGACGATCTTTTTCGCCTCGATCGCCTCGGTCGGCGGAGTGTTCCTCGAAAATCACCTGTTCCACGAAATCGGTCTGATCGTCGCGATCGGCTTTGCGCTGATCACACTCGTCTCGGGCGTTCTCAGCCATGGCTATATGATGCCCTTTGCGGTCGGCAGCTTCGGGCTCGGCATGATGGCGGGCGCGCTGTCGCGGCCGCACGACGGCAGCGAAGTGATCGCGACGATGATCGGCGTCGCGGTCGTCGCGCTCGGCCACGACCTCAACCGCCGCGCGCGGCACTGATCGCACCGCATCGGAGATGTCCGCAACTTGCGGGCGCTTCGCAAACAGCCTACATTACGTCCTAGTTAGCGCGGGATTTCCCACGCCTGAGGAAACGCCAATGGGCAAGCATGATCATCCGCACGTCGAGGCCAGCGGCGCCTCGCTCGCCAAGGCGGCGCAAACCGCGCTCGAGGGAGCGGGCGAAGCGTGGACCGACATGCGCGCGGAGATTTTCGACGCGGTCGCCGCGATCGGCAAACCAGCGAGCGCCTATGAAATCGCCGACATTGTGTCGCAAAAGCGCGGCAAGCGCGTCGCGCCGAACAGCGTCTACCGCATCCTCGACCTGTTCGTTGCCAACAACCTCGTCCGCCGCGTCGAGAGCGCGAACGCCTTTGTCGCGAACAGCCATCCCGGCTGCTTGCACGACTGCATCTTCCTGATTTGCGACACGTGCGGCAGCGCGGTGCATGTCGATAACGACAAGATTTCGGGCGGCGTCCGCGCCGCCGCCGAGGCGACGGGCTTCGCCGCCGAGCGCCCGGTGATCGAGGTGCGCGGCAAATGCGCCGAGTGCCAATAAGGTGAGCGGGCGCGCTCCACCGGACGGTTAGATGCCGATCGGGGGGCTCCAGCATTGGATCGAAGCGCAGCGGACGCGCCCGGCTGCGCCCACGCGCGCGTGGGTCTGGACGCTGGCGTTCGGTATCGCGACTCTGCTCTTCGGCCTGCATCTGGGTCATGTCTTCCCGCAAACCGGCCATGACATCGCACCTGGCTACGGCGCGCCCGTCCTCGCGTTCGAATTCGCCGGCAGTCAAGCCGATCTCGAGGCGATCTTCGGCTTCTATACCGACCCGGAGCAGGTCACGCGTCTCGCCGCGATGCGGACAGGCAACGAGCGCGACTATCTCTACATGCTACTCTATGCGGGCTTTCTCGTCAGCGGCTGCGTCGCACTCTGGCGCGAGCTTCGCCTGCGCGCGCTCCTCGTCGCAGCGGTGTTGCCGGTCGCCGCGGCGCTCTGCGACGCGTGGGAGAATAGCCTGCTCTTCGACATCCAGGCCGCCTTCACACTCGGCGACTATTCGCCCGCGATGGCCAGCCTGCCCTATCCCGTCGCCGCCAAATTCCTGCTGCTCGCCGCGACCAATGTCATGATCGGCGCCGCGGCAACGCAGATGGGACGCTGGTGGGCGCTGTTCGGCACCATCGCGATCCTCGCCGCGATCCCGACGGTGATGGCGATCATCACCCCCGCCGCCTTCGCATGGGCGCTGATCCCGTCGGCAGCCGGCGGCTGGCTCCTCCTCTTCGCGCTCGCCGCGGCAGGGTGCTGGCGCGCGCGGTTCGGCGGCCGGCCGCTCGTCGATTTCGATACCTCGGCGCCCGAACGGGGCGAGCCGCCCGCCCCCGAACCCACGCGCCCGGTGTTCGGCCGCCGCCGGAGCTGACCCCTTTTCACTCCGGCCGCCGGGGTCTAGGGAGGCCGCGAATCCCCAAAAAGGGCGAAAGGCTGCACATGAACACCGTGATCATCCGCGAAGACGATCTGATTGAGACGATCGCCGACGCGCTCCAGTACATCAGCTATTTCCATCCGATGGACTATATCCGCGCGCTCGGCGCCGCCTATGAACGCGAAGTCTCGCCCGCCGCGAAGGACGCGATGGCGCAGATACTCTCGAACAGCCGCATGTGCGCCGAGGGGCACCGCCCGATCTGCCAGGACACGGGCATTGTCACCGTCTTCATCAAATGGGGCATGGACTGCCGCCTCGACAGCCCGCGCAGCCTGCAACAGGTCGTCGACGAGGGCGTGCGCAAAGCCTATCTCCACCCCGACAACAAGCTCCGCGCCTCGATCCTTGCCGATCCGGCATTCAGCCGCGTGAACACCAAAGACAACACCCCGTCGGTGCTCAATGTCGAGATGGTCCCCGGCGCGAAGGTTCATATCGACGTCGCCGCGAAGGGCGGCGGCAGCGAGAATAAGTCGAAATTCAAGATGATGAACCCGTCCGACAGCATCGTCGACTGGGTGCTCGAAATGGTGCCGCAGATGGGCGCGGGCTGGTGTCCGCCGGGCATGCTCGGCATCGGCATCGGCGGCACCGCCGAAAAGGCGATGCTGCTGGCGAAACAATCGCTAATGGACCCGATCGACATGACCGAACTGCTCGCGCGCGGGCCGTCGTCGCCGACCGAGGAACTGCGCATCGAGCTTTATGAAAAGGTCAATGCGCTCGGCATCGGCGCGCAGGGGCTCGGCGGCCTCGCGACCGTGCTCGACGTCAAGATCGCCGACTGGCCGACCCACGCGGCGTCGAAACCCGTCGCGATGATCCCGAACTGCGCCGCAACGCGCCACGCGCATGTAACGCTAGACGGCAGCGGCCCCGCCTATCTCGAACCGCCGGTCCTCGCCGATTATCCGCAAATCGACTGGCAGCCCGATCAGGCGGCGATCCGCGTCGACCTCGATACGCTGACCCCTGAAGTGGTGGCGAGCTGGAAGCAGGGCGACCGCCTACTGCTCAACGGCAAGATGCTCACCGGCCGCGACGCCGCCCACAAGCGCATCGCCGAGATGCTCGCAAAAGGCGAAGAGCTGCCGGTCAGCTTCCGCGACCGCGTCATCTACTACGTAGGCCCGGTCGATCCGGTCGGCGAGGAAATCGTCGGCCCCGCGGGCCCGACGACCGCGACGCGCATGGACAAGTTCATGGACATGATGCTGGACCAGGGCCTGCTCGCCTGCGTCGGCAAGGCCGAACGCGGCCCCGCCGCGACGCAGGCGATCGCCAAGCACAAGAGCGCCTATCTGATGGCGGTCGGCGGCGCGGCGTACCTCGTGGCGCGTGCGATCAAGGGCAGCCAGGTCGTGGGCTTCGCCGACCTCGGCATGGAGGCGATCTACGAGTTCGAGGTCCAGGACTTCCCCGTCACCGTCGCGGTCGACAGCGAGGGCCAGAATGTCCACGTCAACGCGCCGATGCTGTGGCAAAAGCGGATCAAGGACGAGGGGTTGCTGGAGAAGGCGTGAGATGGCCTTCCGCCCTCTCGGGTTTGGCTTTGAACTAAAGACGCCGCTCGGTTTTGCCGAGAGCAAGAGCCGGATTCGGGAATGCAAACAGCGCTGGTATGATCCGTCCGATGGTCCGCGCGGCTTTGTCCTTGGTCGCTTCATTTGGTTGTGGAACAGCATGGTGAATAGCCAAGGGCCAATGCTGATCGGCTGGATACATGATGACGGGATGGGTTGCCGGATCGCCGGTCGGTCTGGTTCCGACATCAATGGTATGCTCTATCTGACCCTCGTGGGAGTATTACTCCCGGTGATCGCTGTGGGATTGTTCCGTGATGGCCAAATGGGCCTGTCCGGCGCCATCATGCTAGCCCTGTGCGCCGCCGCTCTGATTTTGCTACTGTGGAACGCAAGCAAGGAACGGCGCGCAGGATTGGCTTTGGCTGATTTTCTTGGGCTAACGCTTGGCAGCAATGCGCGGCATGAGTTCGACGGTCCTCCAGACTCGTAACGGTAAGTCCCCGCCACGGCCTTGCGTTTCCCTGCCGATCCGGCACATTGCTTCGCATACGAAGCAGGCAGGGGGCGCATGATGGATTTCCGTAACGTCGACAAACTGAACCGCCGCGACATGATTCGCGGCACCGCGATGCTGGGTGCAGGCGCCGCCTTCATGCAGCCGCTCCCGCTCTGGGCGCAGTCGGGCACGATGACGGATATCCGCAAGGCGGCCGAGGCGGGCAAGGACGCCTCGATCAAGCGCATCCGCGACTGGATCGCGCTCCCATCGATCGCCGCCGAGAACCGCAGCATGGCAGAGGGCGCGGCCTATATGGCCGAGCTCGCAAAGGATGCGGGCTTCACCAATGTCGAGATCGTGCCGACCGACGGCCACCCCGGCGTGTTCGGAACGATCGACGTCGGCGCGCCGCGCACGCTCGGCATCTATTTCATGTATGACGTCAAGCAGTTCGACCCCGCCGAATGGTCGTCGCCGCCGCTCGAGGGCCAGATGGTCGAGCGCCCCGGTTTCGGGCAGGCGATCATGGGCCGCGGCGCGGTGAACCAGAAGGGCCCCGAGGCGACCTTCCTCGCCGCGCTCCACGCGATCCGCGCCGCCGGGCGCAAGCTGCCCGTCAATATCGTGCTCGTCTGTGAGGGCGAGGAGGAGATCGGCTCACCGCACTTCCGCCAGATCGCGACCAAACCCAACATCCTCGCCGCGCTCAAGAAATGCGAAGGCATTTTCATCCCCTTCGCCTCGCAGGGGAAGACCGGCAACGTCACGGTCAATCTGGGGTCGAAAGGCATCATCGAGCTCGAACTTATCGCGAGCGGCGAGAAATGGGGCCGCGGGCCGAAGGGCGACGTGCATTCGAGCCTGAAGGCCATGGTCGATTCGCCGGCGTGGCGGCTGGTGCAGGCACTGCAAACGCTCGTCACGCCGGATGGTAACAAGCCCGCGATCGAAGGCTGGTACGAAAATGTCCGCCCGCTGACCGACCGCGAAAAATCGCTGATCCGCGAGGCCGCGAAAGCGGGCGACGAAGCCGCGCAGAAACAGGCGCTCGGCATCACCCACTGGATCGACAATCTCTCCTACCCCGACGCGCTCACGCGCCTCGCGCAGGAACCCACGGTCAATATCGAAGGACTCGTCGCGGGCTATACCGGCCCCGGCGGCAAGACGGTGCTGCCCGGCAAGGCGGTCGCCAAGCTCGACCTTCGCCTCGTCCCCAACCAGACGCGCGCCGAGGCCGAGAAGAAACTCCGCGCGCATCTCGACAAGCATGGCTTCACCGATGTCGAGGTCAATGTATCGGGCGGCTATGACCCGACCGAGGTCGCCGAGGACAGCCGCCTCGTCCGCTCCGAACTCGCGACCTACAAAAAGCTCGGCGTCGTGACGAGCATCAATCCGCGCATGGCGGGAAGCTGGCCGGGCGCGACCTTCACCGCCCCGCCGGTATCGATCCCCGCGGCGCATTTCGGCATCGGCCACGGATCGGGAGCGCACGCTCCCGACGAATATTTCCTCATCGATTCGACCAATCCCAAGGTCGCCGGGCTGGTCGATGCGACGATGGGTTTCGCCGAATTCCTCTACGTGCTGGCGGCGATCAAATAGGGAGGAGCAGATGAGCGACCTTAACGGCGTCGCGCATGTCATCCTGACGGCGGGCGATTTCGCGCGCTCCACCGCCTTCTGGCGCGACATGATCGGCTATCTCGGGCTCAAGCTCGTGCTCGACAGCGAGCATATGCTCTATGGCGTCGGCGGGCGCACGGCGATCGGCATCCGCATCGGGAGCCCCGAAAATGTAGGCAAGCGTTTCGATCAGGGAGCGCCCGGCCTGCATCACGCGTGCTTCCGGATGCGCGACCGCGCCGCGGTCGATGCGGTGCACGCCTTCCTCGCGGCCCGCGACGATATTCATATCGTCCACGCGCCGGGGGAAGAACCTTGGGCGCCCGGCTATTATTCGGTACTGTTCGAGGACCCCGACGGCATCCGCATCGAGTTCAACCATGTCCCCGGCGCCGGCCTGCTGGCCGAAGGCGAGCAGATCGGCGGCGCCAACGCGTTCGACTAGAACCCGTACACCAGCGTAAACCGCGTCTGTGTGTCGACGCTTTCGATCCCCGGCGGCGGGCTGGTGTCGATCTGCGCCGAATAGGCGATGCGCGCCGACAATGCGCCGGTCAGCTTGGCGTTGAGCGCGGTCTGCGAACTGGTCGATCCATTGGCCTCGCCGATGATCGTCGACGCGACCTGCGTCAGCCGCAAGGTTGGCGATATCTGCCAGCCGAAATCGACACCGGCGAGCGCGGTGAGCTCGGTATCCTCTTCGCCGCTCACAAAATCGGTCTGGCGAAACGCCGGCCCGCCCTTCAGGCTCAGCGTCATTTTCTTGCTGTCGAAGACCTTGTAGCCAAGCCCGCCCGACAGGTTCCAGCGCGTGTCGTACCCAAGGATGCGGTCATGCTCCCAGCGCGCAAGACCAAAGGCGAAGGTCCGGTCGTTGATCCTGTATTGCGGCTCCAACTCGCCCAGATAACGTTCGACCGACGTCTTGCCGTTGGTACGCTGATAATCGGCCTGCGCGCGAAACTTGTGCGTCCAGTCGATCCCCTGGCGCGCGAGCGCGACACCGGCGCTAAAACCCACGGATTCGGTGTTGCCGCTGCTCTGCGACGCGCCGATCTGCCCCTCGCCTTTCCAATGTTGCCAGAATTTGGCCGCCGCCAGTCGCGCGCGCTCGGCCGCCGCCGCCTCGTCGCGCAGCCGCTTGCGTTCGGCGCGATAGGCGACGAGCCGTTCCTCGATCTCTTGCGCATTTTCGGGGTTGGTTTCCTTCGCGAGCTTGCCGACCGCCTCGACATCGGCATCCTTGGCGCTCGCAATCGCGGCGGCGAGCATATTGCCGATCGGGTCGGGCGGCGTCTCCGGCGGATGCTCGCTGCGATAATAAGCGAGGAGGGCGTCGATCTCGCCGACATTGCCCGGATTGGTCCGCCGCGCGAACCGCGCCACCGCCTCGACATCGTCATTGTCGCCGCTCGCAAAGGCGGCGTCGATCATCGCGCGCACCGCGATGGGCAGCTCGGGATCGAGCGGGACGAGCGCCGTGGGGATCGGATTGGCCAGCACCGGATCGACGAGCAAGGGATTCGGCTGGAGCGACTCTGCCGGATCCTGCGCTGCGTGCGCCGACGGAACGGCGAAAGCAAGCGGCAGGCAAAGCGCGGCCAGTCGGGGGAGGTTTGTCAACGAAGACGTCCTTCTCTGGGGGCAGGAGCCGGGTTCGTTCGATCGGTCGCGCGGGGCCGGTGCGCTAGCGGTGCGCCCCTATAACCCGAAAGTCGCTGGCATTTCCACCCCACCTGCCCCATCTGCAAACCTATGCTGATTGCCATCATCGCCATATTCTGCGCCGGGATAGGCAATTTCGCGATGCACCGCGCCTTCATGGAAAGCGACGACCCGCTGATCCAGCAAATGGTCAAACCGCTCGCGGAGAAGGTCGGACCGAACATCACCTATGCCTTCGAATTCCTGCTGCTCGTCGGCGCGATGGCGATCGCGACGCGAAACTGGTTCACCGCGCTGATGCTCTATGGCCTCTACACCATCTTCAACGCGATCGCGTTCAGCTGGATCATGCAAAGGCCGCGTTGAGCCGTGTGGCAAGATTCGACCAGAAGTTGCCGTTCTACTTCTTGCTTCGTCATCCCCGCGAAAGCGGGGACCCAGCGTGCTGACGTCGCAACTGGGTTCCCGCTTTCGCGGGAATGACGAAATTGGGAATGGCCGTTTCCCACCCCAAAGCCGGCATCGGCGCCGTGTCTCACGCCACCCCGTGATACCACCACACCCCGTCGCGGTCCTCGCGCCGGACACGCCCCTCGACCTCGAGCCGCTTCAGATGTGCCAGCGCCTCGCCCGTCGCGAGTCCCTGATTATGCTCACCGATCGGGCGGTTGAAGAGCAGAGGAAAGCTGTCGACCGCGCGCAGCGGCGCCTTCGCCGCCGCCTCGGCCAGATTATAAAGCCGCATGCGATGCTCGTCGCGCAGCGCCATCAGACGGACGTGCAGCCCCTTGAACGGCTCGCCATGCGCGGGGCAGACAGTGACGTCGGCGGGCACCGTCGCGAGCAATTTGTCGATCGACGCCAGCCATTCGCCCAAGGGATCGGCGTCGGGTTCGGTGATGTTGACCGAGACGTTCGAGCTGATGCGCGGCAACACCTGGTCGCCCGAGACGAGCACGCCCTCTTTCTCGTTCCACAGGCAGGCATGTTCGGGGCTGTGACCCGACCCCGTGACGACGCGCCACTGGTGCGCCCCCATGTCGAGCCGCTCGCCGTCCTCGATCCGGACATAGGAGCGCGGCAAAGTGAAGATCATGCGCTGGAACATGTTCCAGCCGCGCGAGCGCAGCACCTCGATCGCCGCTTCGTCCCAACCCGCAGCGCGCGACTGGGTTAGCACCTCGTCGGGCGCTGTATCGGAGGAGTCGGCGACGATCGCGCGCGCGGTCAGCATCTCGCCGCGCGTCATCCACAGTTTGACGTCCTGCTTTTTCGCGATCCAGCCCGCAAGGCCGATATGGTCGGGATGTAAGTGCGTGCCGATGACGCGCGTGATGCGCTTGTCTTTCAGCGCGCCGGCATAGAGCGCCTTCCACGCGTCGGAGCACATCGTCAGGCAGATGCCGGTATCGACCACCGCGACGCCTTGATGGTCGTCGAGCAGCCAGCTGTTGATATGACCGAGCGAGCCCGGCATCGGGATGCGCGCCCAGCTGATCCCGTTCGCGATGCGAATCGTCTCGCCCGCCCCTGGCGCGGCGTCGCCCCACGGATAGGTGAGGCCCGCATGGCTCGTCGCGGTAAAGCTGTCGTCCTGGGTCAGCGAGGCATCCGGCGAGCCGCTGGCCGCCGGAATATTGTCCTCGTCCGTCCCCGCCACGCGTCAGGCCTGCTCTTCGCTAGCCTCTTCGGCGGCGCGCGCCTCGTTCGCGGCGGTGCGTTCGGCGCGCAGCTCTTCGAGCAGTGCTTCCCGGTCGCCTTCGAAACGGCTGTCCTCGGGGGCCTTGATGCCGGCCTTCTTCGCTGCCTTGGCGACGAGCGCATCGAGTTCGCGCTGCGAGCAAAGGCCGAGCGTCACCGGGTCCTTGGGCACGATATTCGCGCTGTTCCAGTGGCTGCGGTCGCGGATCGCGCCGATCGTGTTGCGCGTCGTGCCAATCAGCTTGCCGATCGCCCCGTCCGAAACCTCGGGATGGTTCTTCAGGATCCACGCGATGCCATCGGGCTTGTCCTGACGCTTGCTGACCGGGGTGTAGCGCGGACCGCGCGTGCGGCGGATCGTGTCCTGCGCCTGCTTGCTCATCTTGAGCTTGTAGTTCGGGTCCTTCTGACCCTTTTCGATCTCTTCCATCGACAGCTCGTGCGCGCGGACAGGGTCCCGGCCGGTATATTTGGTCGCGGCGGTCTCGTCGGCGATCGCCTGCACTTCGAGGATGTGGATGCCGCAATATTCGGCGATCTGAACAAAGGTGAGGCCGGTGTTGTCGACCAGCCAGGCGGCGGTCGCATGCGGCATCAGCGGGGTGGCGTCGGCGGTAGCCATGACGAAAGTCTCCAAGCGGAAATAATAAGGGCCGCCCCTCGCGGGGCGGCCGTGCAGCGGCTGATGTAGACCTGTTTGGCCGACGGGGCAAGTGG
This sequence comes from Sphingopyxis fribergensis, assembly GCF_000803645.1. NCBI lineage: Bacteria > Pseudomonadati > Pseudomonadota > Alphaproteobacteria > Sphingomonadales > Sphingopyxidaceae > Sphingopyxis > Sphingopyxis fribergensis. Next base: position 3,777,289 of record NZ_CP009122.1, read on the forward strand.
AACAGGGAACGGCCAGCCCGACACCGTTGAAAGTCCGTTTTGGGGTGGGAAGCGGACACTATGCGTCCGGTCTTGAAGATCATTTTCTTTTAAGGTCGCCTATGCCCCGCGGCAACCTGCTCGTGAACGGATTGCTCGGATCGGTCCTGTAGCGTTTGAGATCATCGAGCCAATTAATGCGCTGCTCGATTTCCTCAGTTACCGGAGCATCGGTTCTTTGGATTGTGATTTCCTTCAAAGCCACGCCCTGTCCGAATGTCGATGCGAGATCATTTGCATCAAGTCGTGTAAGGCTCATAGGATCTCGTAAATCTTTGAATGTCACGAGCGCCGGAAGAGGGTTTTCCAGTATCGGTCGCCGAGTGACAGGCTTGACCGGCCAAAGTTCTATGATGGCATCCGGAGAAGTTGGGGCCAGTTCGCGGAAAAGAAATGAAACATCCCGTCCCCCAAACTCATATTGTCCGTCCGCACCACTAAGTAGCGCAAAAAGCGTTTTACCTGGCGCGATGTCGACGATAACGGCCTCACCGTTAACCCCAACTCCGCCTCGATCTTCACCCAGCATAGGAACTTTCGGGGGGGAGGTTATTGAGACCTCGCGCACGGCGGCCCCTCTCTTCACTCCGCGAGGCGTATCAACAACAACCACCATTCTATAACGAAAACGCTCAATTTTGGCGCAGCTAGGCAGGAATGCGGCAGCACTGGAACCGAAGAGACAACCGAGCATAACTCGTCGATTAATGTTGAGCCTCATGTTTGCTCCCAAACCAGTGGTGTCACATACCCACGGTCGCAGCAGGTGGCCGAAACAGGTTGAGTTATGGTATATTTAGATTGGAGTTTGCCCGAGTAGGTACGTCGGCAATCGGTCGTTAGCTGACATTGCCTCCGACCATCAAATATGCTCGGTCGCCACAAAACCCGACGCGGTCTCGATCCGCGCACGCCTGGCCGCTACGGACCGCAGCGCCAAAGCCCCGCGAAGACGCGCTGTGCGCCGTCGGCGCGGTCGGCGGTCAGCGTCGCGGGGCGCGGCGGCGATTCGCCCCCGCCTGCTGCCGGCCCGACCAGCGCGACGCGAAGCTCAAGTCCCTTGCCAAAGAATTTGGTGCCCTTCGCCATCGCATCGAAGCCGCCGTTCGCCGACACAGGCTCGATCGTATCGCCGACCTTGACGATCCCGCGCGACGGGTCGCTCGAGGCGACGTCACCCTGCGCGAGCAGGATCGGCTGCGCGGCTTCGTCGGCGGCAAAGCTGCACGCGAGTTCGCCCTTCAGATTGGCGCCCCTGACATCGGCTTCGGTGAGCGCCGCCAGTTCGATCGGCGAGCCGTCGCCGCCGCGCGTCGGAATATCGGTCGGCTCGATCGCGGGCACGGCGGGTTCGGCCGCCTTGCCCGCAGGTGCGGCGTTACCGTCATAGGAAGCGGTCGGCGTTTTTTCGGTTTCGGCGGGCTGCGAACAAGCCGCAAGGGCAAAGGAGAGAGCGGTGGCGGGAACGAGCAGGCTACGCATCTTCATCGGGAGAGATCATCCTCTTTTGTTTACCCCCCACGTTCGCTAACCGCCGATCCCGTCGAACGTTCCCTCGGCTCATCCCACCGTGAGCACGATCTTCCCGACATGCTCGCCCGCCTGCATCCGCGCGTGCGCGGCGCTGGCGTCGGCAAGCGCGAAGCTCTGGTCCATCGCCGGCTTCCACCCGCCCTCGGCCAGCCGCGGCCAGAGCGTACGGTGGATCTCGTCGGCGAGCAGCGCCTTGAAGTCGGTGCTCCGCGCGCGCAGCGTCGACCCGGTCAGCGTCAGGCGGCGGCGCATCACATCGGCGATGTCGAACTCGACCTTGGCGCCTCGCTGGAACGCGATCGTGACGTGGCGCCCATCGTCGGCGAGGCAGGCGAGGTTGCGCGGCAGATAATCGCCGCCGACCATGTCGAGCACGACATTGACGCCCTTGCCATCGGTAAAGCTCTTCACCGCTTCGACATAATCCTCGCTCGAGTAATCGACCGCGAGATCGGCACCAAGCGCGGTCGCCGCGGCGCATTTGTCGGCGCTGCCGCACGTCACGATGATCTTGATGTCGAACAATTTGCAAAGCCCGATGGCCGTCGTGCCAATCCCGCTGGTGCCGCCATGGACGAGCACCGTTTCCCCATCGCGCACATAGCCGCGCTCGAACAGATTGTGCCAGACGGTGAAGACGGTCTCCGGCAGCGCCGCCGCCTCTTCGATCGAAAAGCCCTTCGGCACCGGCAGGCAGCTTCCGACCGGCGCGGCGCAATATTCGGCATAGCCGCCGCCCGCGACGAGCGCGCACACCGCCTGCCCCAAATGCTCGGGATCGCCCCCCGGCCCGACCGCGACGATCGTCCCCGCGATCTCCAGCCCCGGCAGGTCCGACGCGCCCGGCGGCGGCGGATAGAATCCCATGCGTTGCAGCACATCGGGGCGGTTCACCCCTGCCGCGGCGACGCGGATCAGCACTTCGCCCGGTCCGGGCTGCGGCACCGGCCGCGTTGTCGGTTGTAATACTTCGGGTCCGCCCGGCGCACTGATGGCGATGGCGGTCATGCTCGATGGCAAGCTGGTCACTTCGGAAATTCCCCCACTGGTCCCTTCATCCCCTACCCCCTGCCTCGCCTTATTGACAGTGCCGCGACACGGGTCAACAGTCGCGCGTCTTTACAGGAGGATGCGCCATGGACGATGACGACCTTCCCCGCCGCCGCGACGATGTGCTCACGGCGCTGATCAAGCAATCGCTCGATCCGTTGTCGCTCGACGAACTGGGCGACCGCATCGCCATACTCGAAGCCGAAATCGAGCGCGTCAAAGCGCACCGCGCCGCCGCGACAAGCCACAAAGCCATCGCCGATGCGTTGTTTAAAAAGGGATAGCTGAGGCCTATTCCGCCTCGGTGCTCAGCCCGAGTTCGGGTATGCCGATCGAACGCCGGCCGCCGAAATCCGCTCGCACCACGATCACGCCCTGCTTTTCCATATATTCGACCAGCCGGCGGATGCGCCCCGGCGAGCGGCTGCCATAAGCGCGGCCGAGAATCTCATCGTCGGGGCACGACTCGCCGTCCATCGCGGCGCGCGCGATCTGCAGGAAGGGCGCGAACATGTCGTGCGGCAGCCGGTCGGCGACGGCGAGCATCTCGCGCCAGCGCGGCTCGGACGGATCGAACACCCCGCCCTTGGCGAGCGCGAAGCGGCGGCGGAAGGCGGCGAGGTCGAGCGGCACCTTCTTCAATTTCTGCATCCGGCAGCGCACCGAAAAATCCTGATAGAGATAGGCTTCGGGCTGGAAGGCGCTCTCGGGGTCGGACAGCATCTCCTCGAGCATCGCGATCACCACCGCGTCGCTATGCTCGGCTTCCTCGGCCGCCTCGACGATGTCGTATACCGGCGGGGCGTCATGATCTTCGTGCAGCCCCTCGCTCGCCGCGATCCGCTCCAAAAGTTCGCTCGCCGCGACGGGTTCGGGTTCGGGCGCAAAGACGCGCGGCGCCACCGGCGCTTCCATCTCGGTGAACAGCATCGAGCGCATATCCTCGCCCCCCGCCGACGGCAGCGGCATCAGGCTGTGCGTCCCCATCCGCGTCGCGGTGTGCGTCGCGCCGATGCGCACCGCGATCGGCCGCCGCGAAATCGCGGGGCCAAGCCCGAGAAAATGCCCACGCTCGAGATCCCGAATCGCCTCGGCCTGCCGCCGCTCCATGCCGAGCAGGTCGGCGGCGCGCGCCATATCGATATCCAGGAACGTGCGCCCCATCAGGAAATTGCTCGCCTCGGCGGCGACATTCTTCGCGAGCTTGGCGAGCCGCTGCGTCGCGATCGCCCCCGCCAAACCGCGCTTGCGACCACGGCACATCAGGTTCGTCATCGCCGACAGGCTCGCGCGGCGGACGGTATCGGACACGTCGCCCGCGACACTCGGCGCGAACATCTGCGCCTCGTCGACCACGACCAGCGCGGGAAACCAATGTTCGCGCGGCGCATCGAACAACGCGTTCAGGAACGCCGCGGCGCACGTCATCTGCGCCTCGATATCGAGCGATTCGAGGCTGAGGACGATCGACGCGCGATGCTCGCGGATGCGCGCGCCCATCGCCGCAATCTCGCGCTCATTATAATCGCCGCCGTTGATCACGACATGGCTGTAGGCATCGGCGAGCGTTACGAAATCGCCCTCGGGGTCGATCACGATCTGCTGCACCAGCTCGGCGCTTTCCTCGAGGATGCGGCGCAAGAGGTGCGACTTGCCCGACCCCGAATTGCCCTGCACGAGCAGGCGCGTCGCGAGCAGTTCCTGCACGTCGATACGCACGCCCTGCCCCGCCGCGTCGGTCCCGATGTCGATGCTGATCTTCACGCGTGCCGCCCTATCGAGCGCCCGTGCGAATGACAACCGGGCGGCCTTTCGGATCGCCCGATTTTGCCGCGCGACCTTGCCAATCGGCGCGAAACCGCCAAAAGGGCGGCATGGATTTCGACGACCAGCTCCGCCGCTATTTCGGCACCGCCGACCTCGCGGCGATCCACCCCGAGGCGCACGCCGCGGGCACCGAACGCATGCGCGTCGATTTCGGCCTGGAGACCAACCCCGGCCGCCGCTTCGCGCTCTGGGCGCTGATGTACATGCTCGGCGTCGCGCCCGATCTCGACGTCGCGTTCGAGGATGAGGGCGGGCGCAGCACGGCGCGCGATTTCATGGATATGGTCGGTCGGGCTGAGGAAAATCAGACCGGCTAGCATCCATTCTCTACCGCCGCCACGAGCCGTGCGGCAGCTCGACATCGCGTTCGGCCTTGTCCAGTGCGACGACCAACCTTTCTTGGTCGAGCGGGATGCAATAGGCTGGTTTGGCACGTTCAAAACGCCAGCTGTCGGCCAACTCCCCCGTATCGACCACATCGAACCCGAATTCCGACTGGAGCGAGGCCACCACGGCTTTGGCGGCTGCGTCATTGCCCGCGACGGGTAGAGCTCGACGATGACCGGATACCGGCGATATCGGCTCGCGAAGATCAGCGGCCAGGATCGCGTTGAACGCCTTGACGATCGACGCCCCTCCGAAATGCGCGGCAACCATCTCACTGGTCGTCGTCGCGCGATCGTCGAGCGCCGCGATGTTTCCGTCTCGCTCGGGATAATAATTGTTCGTATCGACTACGATCCGCCCGTCGAGCAGCGAGGTATCGAGAGTGAACACGGCAGCGAAGGGAATCGTTAGAATAATGATGTCACTCGACCTTGCCGCCTCGTCGATCGCAACAGGGGTGCATCCGATATCTTCGGCCAGGCTTGCGAGCGTATCGGGGTCGCGCGAATTGCTCAGTGTGACCGCGTGGCCGTGCGCAATGCCAAGCCGGGCCAAGGCCTGACCGATATTTCCAGCGCCTATGATACCGATTTTCACGAACTAAACTCCTCAAACCCTTCGCGCATTCCAATTAGGGAACGGGAGTGTCCGATTTCCAGTGCGCTTAAGAAAATGATACGGCGCGGTTTCCCCGAAATGCGGCCATCGCCTTCTCCAAATCAACCAGCCGTTAACCATACCACAACCCCGTCATCGTAATTTCACAAAGCCATCCGCTTTTCCCTTGCGGTGGGGCGGCGGCATCGCCACGTTGCATTTCTAAGGGGGCCGCTCTCCCCGGCCTGGTCCCCGCAAGGAGATGAAGACCATGCCGTCCTTTTCGGAAAGCCTCGAAAAGACTCTACACAATGCGCTGAAGGCCGCTTCGGAGCGCCATCACGAATATGCGACGCTCGAGCATCTGCTCTACGCGCTGATCGACGACGATCATGCCGCCGAAGTGATGCGCGCCTGCGGCGTCGCGACCGACGACCTGCAATCGGCGGTCGTCCACTATCTCGATACCGAACTCGACAGCCTGAAGGTCGAGGGCCACAGCGACCCCTCCCCCACCAGCGGTTTCCAGCGCGTCGTCCAGCGCGCGATCCTGCACGTCCAGTCGTCGGGCAAGGATGAGGTGACGGGCGCCAACGTCCTCGTCGCGCTCTTCTCTGAACGCGAAAGCTATGCGGTCTATTTCCTGCAGCAGCAGGACCTGACGCGACTCGACGCGGTCTCCTACCTCAGCCATGGCGTCGGCAAGGGCGGCAAGCCCTCGCCGCAGGCCGAGCCCGAGGAAAAGGAAGAAACGAAGGACAAGGACAGCAGCGGCAAGAACAAGAAGGAAACCGCGCTCGACCAGTTCACCGTCAACCTCAACGAGAAGGCCAAGATCGGCAAGGTCGACCCGCTGATCGGTCGCACCGCCGAGGTCGACCGCACGATCCAGATCCTCTGCCGCCGCAGCAAGAACAACCCGCTTTATGTGGGCGATCCCGGCGTCGGCAAGACCGCGATCGCCGAGGGCCTCGCGCGCAAGATCATCGAGGGCGACGTGCCCGAAGTGCTGCTGCCCGCGGTCATCTATTCGCTCGACATGGGCGCACTGCTCGCCGGCACGCGCTATCGCGGCGATTTCGAGGAGCGGCTGAAACAGGTCGTGACCGAACTCGAAGGCCTGCCGCACGCGATCCTGTTTATCGACGAAATCCACACCGTGATCGGTGCGGGGGCCACATCGGGCGGCGCGATGGATGCGTCGAACCTGCTCAAACCTGCCCTCTCGGGCGGCGTGATCCGCTGCATCGGCTCGACGACGTACAAGGAGTTCCGCAATCACTTCGAAAAGGACCGCGCACTTCTCCGCCGGTTCCAGAAGATCGACGTGGTCGAGCCGACGCTCGAGGACACGAAGAAGATCCTTGCGGGTCTGCGCAGCGCGTTCGAGAGCCATCACCAGGTGCGCTACACCCCGGATGCGATCAACGCCGCGGTCGAACTCAGCGCGCGCTACATCAACGACCGCAAATTGCCCGACAAGGCGATCGACGTGATCGACGAGGTCGGCGCGATGCAGATGCTCGTCGCCCCGTCGAAGCGCAAGAAGACGATCACCGCCAAGGAAATCGAGGCCGTGATCGCGACGATGGCACGCATCCCGCCCAAGTCGGTGTCGACCGACGACAAGGCGACGCTCGCCAGCCTCGAAACCGACCTGAAGCGCGTCGTGTTCGGCCAGAATACCGCGATCGAAGTGCTGTCGTCGGCGATCAAGCTGAGCCGTGCGGGCCTCCGCGACCCCGAAAAGCCGATCGGCAACTATCTGTTCAGCGGCCCGACCGGCGTCGGCAAGACCGAAGTCGCCAAGCAGCTTGCGTCGATCATGGGCATCCCGCTCCAGCGTTTCGACATGTCCGAATATATGGAGCGCCACAGCGTGTCGCGCCTGATCGGTGCGCCCCCGGGCTATGTCGGTTACGATCAGGGCGGCCTGCTCACCGATGCGATCGACCAGAACCCGCATTGCGTGCTGCTGCTCGACGAAATCGAAAAGGCGCATCCCGACCTGTTCAACATCTTGTTGCAGGTCATGGACCATGGCCGCCTGACCGATCATCACGGCAAGACGGTCGACTTCCGCAACGTCATCCTGATCATGACGACCAATGCGGGCGCGAGCGACATGGCCCGCGAGGGGATCGGCTTCGGCCAGTTCACCCGCGAGGATGTGCAGGAGGAAGCGGTGAAGAATCTCTTCACCCCCGAATTCCGCAACCGCCTCGATGCGATCGTGCCCTTTGGTTACCTGCCGCCCGAAGTGGTCGCGCGTGTCGTCGACAAGTTCATCCTCGAACTTGAGTTGCAACTTGCCGACCGCAACGTCCATATCCAGCTCGACGATGCGGCACGCGAATGGCTGACCGGCAAGGGTTACGACAAGCTCTATGGCGCGCGCCCGATGGGCCGCCTGATCCAAGAAAAGATCAAGCAGCCGCTCGCCGAGGAACTGCTCTTCGGCAAGCTCGTCCATGGCGGCGAGGTCAAGGTGAAGATGAAGACCGGCGACGACGCCAAGGTCGGCAATCCGCTCGCCTTCGAAATCACCCCCGCCGCCCCCAAGGCCGGCAAGGGCAAGCCGAAAGCCGACAAGGCCAAGAAGGCGGCGGAATAAAGGTGAAGGGGCGGCCCAGGCCGCCCCTCGCTTTTTCAGCCTCCAGCGACTATATCCCCTCCCATGTACGACTATGTCTCCGTAACCACCGCCGACGCCGGTGCACCCACTCCCGTGCGCGACGGCACGATCAAGCTCCACGACGAAGCGGGCTTTGCCGGCATGCGCAAGGCGGGGCGGCTGTCGGCCGAAATCCTCGACGCGCTCGTCCCCTTCGTCCAGCCGGGCGTGACCACCGCGGCGATCGACGACCTCGTCCGCACGATGATGCTCGATGGCGGCGGCATCCCCGCGACGCTCGGCTATCGCGGCTTCACGCATAGTTGCTGCACGAGCATCAACCATGTCGTGTGTCATGGGATCCCCGACAACAAGCCGGTGCGCGAGGGCGACATCGTCAATATCGACGTAACCAGCATCGTCGACGGCTGGCACGGTGACACCAGCCGCATGTATCTGGTCGGCGACGTGCCGATCA